>NZ_AEPB01000028.1 GCF_000189395.1 Planococcus donghaensis MPA1U2
ACAAACAAGCCGCAATTGGTAATTGCGGCTTGTTTGTTTCTTAATATTATACTGTCAATAATTTTGAAAAGGATTTTTCCACTCCATTAACAATGCATACCCTCTAGACTCTTCATCGTCTAAATAATTTGCTACCACGCACACTGGCGTTCTGCCACAGCGAAGTAAAAAAGAGATGACAGGATCTTTAATTTCTCCGGATACTACTTGCTCTACGTATTGCGCTGCAGTCAACTGATCTGAAAACCTATGAAATCCTGGCATTCTTCCACCTCCAAGCAATCGAGCTAATCGATCTTGTATAACTCGCTCATACATTGCTTGCATTAATAACTGACCTAGTTTTAACGAGCGATATTTAGGGCGAATGCAGATGTCCACAATGTACAAAGTTTTTCCCTTTGGATTGTGATTCCGAATGTAGCCATTATCTGTCGCCTCTTCCCATGTGTTCATCGGGGAAGCTGGATCAAAGTCTGTTAGCAATGCTGTGATTGACCCAGCCATTTCTCCTTCAACTTCAATACATATCGCACCTTCTGGATAATACTCTGTGTGATTTGTTAGCTGTTCTGAATTCCACCAAAGCTCCGAGGGAAATGGTGGAGGAAAACTTTCTTTTTGAATTGCCATCAATGCAGGGAAGTCTGATTTCGTATATTGACGGATTTCTACTGATACCGGTTTGTCAAAACTAAAAACATATTGTTTCTTCTTATACATAAATCTCCCCCCTTTTCTTCTATCATACGTGATTGTAGAACATGAAAAAAGCTGCCTACAGAAGTAAGCAGCTTTTCCGAATTATTAAAGTGGTGGCAAAACATTTGGACCACCTAGTACAACAGCAGACAGTAATCCTGTGTACATGATAGACAACAACATTAATTTTTTCTTCATCAATTCAACTCACCGCCATTCTCATTACAGAAAGATTGATAGAAATACGCTTTTTCCCAATGTTGCTGCTTGCTATAATGTTCGGCAAGCTCTGCTGCAACATTTCTTGTTTCTTTTATATAACCATTCTTTCTGAAAAATTGGAACATTATATCTTCACAATAGGCCATAAGGTCTGGTTGGGAAAAATTCCTTTTCTCAAAATAACTGGCATAAATACGGAAAAATTTATCTTCTGGTTTTGTACTTATCGCTTTTAACTCTTCAATGTGTTGAGAAGGATCTTGGCCAGTTTCCATCATCGATTCCAACAAGCTCGTTAAAACAGCTTTGTAAAAATATGTGTCGCGTTCTACAACTTCTTTTAACGACTGAAGAATTACTAATGCTTCACTATGTGCATGTTTCATCCTTAATAATTCAGTGTAATTGTAAAGTGTTTGGTTGTGTAACGCCGTTTGATTGGTTAAATGGGTGTTTCGAATCAACACTTCATACAAACTCTCTGCCTGAACCAGCAAATTTCTGCGAGTGTAATTGATGGCTAAAAGCATTTGCGCGTGGAGCAACCGGATGTAATTATGATGAAGTTGGAAAGATTGAACTGCCAACTCAGCAAAATGTGCCGAAAGTTCATAACGATCTGCAAGCACCAACATTCGAGCCTTTTGATAATAAAACTCTCCTTCAAACTTCTGTGGAATACTTTGAATGCCTATATCCATTTTGTTTAGAAATTCAAAAGATTTTATGTTGTCACCCACCATCGCAAAGTATAGCGATTGAAAAAATTGATGAACCCAGTGTTCAGGCGCTAAAAAAGAAGCCTTCATTCGCTCTAACAACTTTTTTTGTTGCTCCGCTTTGGTCAAATTATGATCGTAAATATAAAACCGGAATTTATAAAGCTCGTATTGATTGACCAAATCGGTTGATTGAATATAATCATTCTCGTTCTCCAACTGCTTATACATTTTTCTCATCGTTTCTAAATCATAATAAAGGGAACAGTCGACAAATTTCCCAATCGTTCGCTCGAGCTGTTTATGTTTTTCCACCTCTTTGTTCAATTGAACGCCCATTTTTAATAACAAAGCTTTGATGGTAGATTCATGGGGGCTGTAAGCATTCGATTCGGTTTTGCTTAAATGTGAAATTGAACAAATGCCTTCCGCCAATTGTGACTGTGTCAGCCCGTTTTTTGTCCGGTAATACTTGATGATTGAACCGACATTCATATTTTCACCCTTTTTAACAGAATACATAAAATATATCATAAAAAAACAACCCTGACATTTCTGACAGGGTTGTCGCACTTACTGGCCGTAATGCTTATTATTATTGAACGCGTGCGAAACCAAAACCTGATGCATAATCATCACCATAGCCTGCACCATAGCCTGAAAGAATATCATATGATTTAGCTCGATTTTGCAAATCCGCTCTCACTTGTACATTTGTTGCACTTGGATTTGTTGCCCAAACTTTAGCTGCAAGTCCAGCTGCATGTGGTGAAGCCATTGATGTTCCACTTAGCGTTGCATAGCCACCTGTATACCACGAGGAATAAACTGCTGCACCCGGTGCTGAAATTTCAACATCATATTTGCCAATCGAATAATCCCCATCGTAAAAACTATAGCCACGGGAAGAAAAATCAGCGACGCGGTGTGTACCATTTTGGATAACGTTTTCAAGTGCCGCTACTGCTACTGCATTTTTTAAAGCACCTGGGAAACCAATAGTGCCTTGGAAAGGACCTGTGTTACCTGCTGCTGCGATTACTAATACGCCTTTGTTATATGCGTAGTCAACAGCGCTTGTGATTAAGCTACTTTCTGTAGGAGAACCCAATGACATATTAAGAACGACTTTAGTATTTAACGCGCTTGCTTGATCTGCAACGTGGCGGATGGCAGTCGCAATATCATCAGAAGAACCTGATCCATCATCTCCTAATACTTTATAAGCCCATAGATCAGCTTGTGGAGCTACTCCGTACAAGCCTCCGTTACCATTTGCTAATGCTGAACCTGCAACGTGTGTACCATGACCATGACGATCTGTACAGGTACCATTTTCAATACTACTAGTAAGTGTAAAGTCTTTACATTGTTCTACATTGTTCGCTAAATCCTCATGATTTACATTTGCTCCTGTATCAAGGACCGCAACATTAATGCCGGCTCCTCCAGAAGTTTGTGTAAGATTTGAATTATTGTAGATAGCTTTGATTCCCCATGGCGTTGATTGAGAAGCAGCCATTGTCGAGTATTGAGCTAACGGTTCAGCTGAAGTTTCATCAATGCTATATTCCGGAACTTTTTCGACCGTTATGTTTTTGTTTTTTTGAAGTGCTTCAAATTGCTTTTCGTTCATATTGGTGGTGAATCCTTCTTCTTCAAAATCCCAATGAACACCGTATTGGTTTTTAGCATTTTTCAATTCTTTTTGATTTGCTGAGTCTACCAATACACGAAACTTGTCATTGCCATTCGCTTTTTCAACGGAATCCCCGTTTGCGCTGACGCCCATTGCCGGTATTAGCATAGTAGCTGTCAACATTGCTGTCGTAATGAATTTTGCCGATTTCTTCATCGTTCAATCCCCTTTTCCAATATGGTTTATGGCAACTCGCTCTAGCTGCGGCGTCCCGCGCTTTCGCATTTGTCCAATATGAGAACGCTGCCACACATCTAAAGTTAGCAGAAGTTCCCGGTTTTCGTAATTGGGAAATTTTCTTGTGGATTGAAGACGAGTATCGAGTTCGAAACTATAGACCTAAGCATTTACACCCACTAATCTACCCAAGACATACTAAGTGCCGAAACGCAAAAAAGATCCGTCAAATTTCGACGGAACTATTTTGAGGGTTTTTCAGTCGTTCTCCTTCTTTCGAATAATTTTTTCTCGAAGTTTGAATCAGTTGTAGTTCTACTTCTTGCTCTTCAGTTACAACTTCAAATTTTTCATGAGACAAAGATTTCATTAAAGACACACTTATAAATAGCATAATGACCGTAAATGGTAAGGCTGCTATTAAGGCGACTGATTGAAGTCCTTGCAATCCACTGCTAACAATTAGTACTCCCGTAATGACTGCGATTAGAACAGCCCATATGCCTTTTACTACATTCGATGGATTTTCATTGCCATCAGAAGTCATGATTCCTAGTACGTAAACTGTGGAGTCGGCAGAGGTAACTAAGAAAATCATAATTAGCACTAGCATTAATGCAGATAACAACCCATAGAGTGGGAATTGCTCTAAGAAAACAAAAATGGCGGTAGCAACGTTTTCGGAAACCGCTGTAGAAAGAGCGGTATTTTGGAATAAATCCATGTAGATTCCTGTTCCTCCAAAAATAGACATCCATACAAAAGCGATTAGAGGAGGAACAATCATAACGCCTGACACAAATTGACGAATAGTTCTTCCTTTTGAGATGCGTGCAACAAACGATCCGACAAATGGAGACCATGTAATTACCCACGCCCAATAAAACACTGTCCAATCTTTTACCCACGTTTCTCCCGAATATGGCGACATTTGAAAGCTCATTCCAACAAAGTTTGTTAAGTAATCACCAATTCCAAGGACAAACGTTTCGAGGATGAAAACTGTAGGTCCATTAAACAAAAAGAACAACATAAATCCAACAACTAATACCATATTGAGATTACTTAATATTTTAATCCCTTTATTGACACCAGTAATAGCAGATAAAGTAAATAGTACGAACATAAGACCAATAATACCAATCTGCATACCGCCCGTGTTAGGCAAAGAAAACACATGACTAAGTCCAGCATTTATTTGCAATACACCCATTCCTAAAGATGTCGCAACGCCCGTCACTGTTGCTACTACTGCTAAAATATTGATCGATCTTTTTAAAGTCTTGTTCATTTTTTTCTTAGAAACTCCATCAAGTGTCTCACTGATTAGCAATTTGCTTTTTTTACGGAATTGAAAATACGCAAGAGCCAAACCAACAAGCGTGAAAACTGACCATTGATGCAATCCCCAATTAAAGAAAGAGTAATTCATGGCAACTCGAGCAGCTTCGGCAGACTGAGGTTCGATATTACCTGTAGGAGGATTCGCAAAGTGAGTCATCGGTTCTGCGACACCCCAGAAAACAATTCCTGCTCCAAATCCAGCAGCGAATAACATGCTGATCCATGCAAAAAACGAAAATTCTGGTTTCTCGTTTTCTTGGCCAAGCTTTATTTTTCCGTATTTACTAAAAGCAAGAAATAAACAAAATGCTACAAAAAAAGCGACTGAAATCATATAAAACCAACCAAACGAATTGCCAATATAGTTTGCGACAGCAGCTGCATTTTTCGTCATACTTTGCGGAGACAAGAGTCCCCACAAAGCAAATAATGTGACAATGGTAGCTGATATTTTAAAGACGGGATTGTTAAAAGAAGCACGTTCTAAGTTTTTCTTTGTCATAAAATTTCCCCCTTCACCCTTGTCTATAACTCTTTATTGGCCAGGCAGTTTAAAACAAACCACTTTTGTCTCTGTCATTTCTTGTATTGAAAACTTGATCCCTTCACGTCCTAATCCAGAGTTTTTGACTCCCCCAAATGGCATGGCATCAATACGATAATCGCTGCTGTCATTAACCATCACTCCACCGACATCCAGTTTAGCAATCGCTTTATATGCCATATCGATATTTTTTGTAAAAATTCCAGCCTGCAATCCATAGTTGACGCTATTCGACAACACAATTGCTTCATCAAGATTAGCCACTGAATAAAGTAAAACAACGGGACCAAAAATTTCTTCTTCGGCCAGTTTACAATTTGATGGAACATCCGTGAGTACAGTCGGCAAGTAATAAGCTCCGTTACGTTTTCCTCCGGTTAAAATGACTGCCCCTTTCCCTACTGCTTCGTCGACTAACTTTTCCACACGAATCGCTTCTTTTTCAGAGATTAGAGGGCCCATATCGGTAAGCTCGGATTGTTTATCGCCGACAATATACCCATTTGTCCGCTCGACAAATTGACTTTGGAAAGATTGGAAAATACTTTTTTCAATATAAATTCGCTGAACGCCTAAGCAATTTTGTCCTGCCGCCCAGAAAGCTCCTGAAACACAAGATTCCACGGCATCTTCGATATCCGCATCTTCTAGTACGATGACCGGGGAATTTGAACCCAGTTCCATACTGATTTTCTTTAATCCAGCTTTGCTTACTATTTGTTCACCCGCTTCAAGACCACCTGTGAAAGTAACCATTCGAACGGCTGGATGTGTGACGAGTGCATCTCCGATTTCCCTGCCATGACCTGTAATAACGGACAAGACTTTTGCTGGCAATCCAGCAAACGAAAAAGCTTCTGCCAAGAGCAATGCACTAAGTGGCGTAACCGTCGCTGGTTTGACGACAATTGCATTTCCCGAAGCAATTGCTGGGCCGATTTTATGTGCGACTAAATTGAGTGGATCATTGAACGGCGTAATTGCTGCGATAACACCAATTGGAAAACGGTAGAAATAACCGATTCGACTTTCACTTCCTGGTGATTGGTCGAAAGGAATGGTTTCTCCGTTGATTCGTCTTGCTTCTTCTGCACTAATACGCAATGTTTGAATCGCACGCCCTACTTCTTTAGTTGCTTCACGAATTGTTTTGCTGCTTTCCATTGCGATGGTTTGAGCAAATTTTTTATGGTGCTCTTCTATATAATCTGCAGCACCATTAATTACTTTTATCCGTTGATGAACGGGCATTGCGGCTGCAATTTCTGCTCCATGTTTTGCTTGTTCTAAACAATTCAGCATATCTTCAACCGAAGCTGCAGGAACCAAATCGATGATGGCATTATTTTGCGGATTACGCACTTCAACCGTTTGCTCACTGCTTACCCATTCCCCTGCAATAAACATTTTTTGACCTTTAAGATGAGTAGTCATCGGTTTACCGCCTCCTCTCGTTATAGCTTTATTGTTTGCTTTTGACGAGCAATCGTTATTAAATCAATCAATAACGAAAAGCCTGTTTCTACTTTTCCAGCTCCTGCTCCACTTAAGGTTACCGACCCCAGTAAATCTGTTTCATAAGTGATAGCATTTGTCGCACCACTAATCGCTGCTAACGGATCGTCTAAATCTACTTTTTCTAAAGCAATCGAAGCAACGACTCCTGTTTGTTCTTTTCGTGCTGTGGCGATAAGCTTCCAGCGTTTACTTTCTTTTTTCGCTTCTTCAATATCTTGAGCTGTAATACTCGAAATTCCTGTGCATGAAACTTCTTCCACGGTCAATGGGGCCTTCATTACATAATTCGAAAGAATAACGATTTTGTAGCGTGCATCATAACCTTCTACATCACTTGTAGGATCTGCTTCTGCATAGCCTAAAGCTTGAGCTTCTGCTAACGCTTCTTCATATGTAACTCTTTCGTTCTCCATTTTCGTCAAAATATAATTTGTCGTTCCATTCAAAATCCCACGTATTTCGGTAATGTCATTTCCAGCAAGTGTTGCGATGGGCATACGAAGTGCCGGTGTACCGCTCATCACTGTGCCTTCAAATCCCCATGACACCCCATGCTGCTCAGCAATTTCTGAGAGCTCTTTATACGCTAAAGCGACAGGTCCTTTGTTTGTCATCACTACGTTTTTGCCATGTTCAAATGCAGATTTACAATGATTAATTGCTGGTTGACCTGTTTTCACATCCGTATAAGATACTTCGATAATCGTATCTGCATTGGACTCGCAAATGGTTGTTATACTATCCCAGCCTTTGATCAACCCTGTGGTTTTAGGATAATCTTCTAGGTTGCCCGTTTCTTTCAAGGTTTTTAAAACCAACTCAATATCAAGACCCTCTGGCTGGTAAATAGAGCCTTTCATAAAGTCAGAAATCGCTACAATTTGTGCTTCAAAATTTTCATCGCGTTTTAATGCTTCTTTTTTATGGTGCAGAATCTCAGCTAATCCTTGTCCCACTACCCCAAATCCGATAAATGCTAATTTATGAACCATCATTTCACACCTCATTTTTTTGTGTTACTTGCTTTTTCGGAACGCTTTCTGAAGAAATCGCTCCATCTAAAAGGTTAAGTGCTGTTTGAGCTAAAATGGCAGCACCTATCGGTAGACACTTTTCATCGATATCAAAAATTGGTGTATGAAGATCTCGTTGCACCCCATCTGCAATAGCACATCCTAAAAAGAACATCGAACCAGGCAGTATTTGCGTAACGTATCCAAAATCTTCTCCCCCCATACCAAATGGTTTTTTCGTGATGCCGAGGTTAGGATAGATTTCGTCTATTGCTTTAAGAAATATGGCATTAACGCTTGGATGATTCACTAATGCCGGCTCTCCTCTTTGAATATCTAAGGCATACTCGCCATCTAAACGATTCACAACTGAAAATGCTTTTTGTATTTCGTTTGATAACAAGTCACGAATTTCAGCAGAATAACTACGAATTGTTCCTTCAATTTTCACTTCAGTTGGAATAATGTTACTGGCTGTCCCCGCATGAATTTGACCGATGCTAATTACGGCCGCTTCCAATGCAGGAACTTTTCTAGAAACAATTCCGTGCAATGCTTGCAATACTGGCCCTAACATCCAAGTCGGATCGGTTCCAAGTTCCGGATACGCGCCATGTCCGCCAGTTCCGTATATTTCTGCTTGGAAAACATCAACATTTGCCATGCTATACCCATCGTTAATTTGCACTTCTCCAACTGGTAACCACGGGCACATATGTAGCGCAACCGCCGCATCTACGCCCTCATATACTCCGGCCTGCACAAGATAAGGAGACCCAGACATTCCTTCTGTATCTATGCTTTCTTCTGCTGGTTGAAAAATAAATTTCACAGTCCCTTGAATATCTGTTTCTTCAAATTGCTCAGCTAAAATTTTTGCCACTCCCAATAAAATTGCTGCATGTGCATCATGACCACAAGCGTGCATAACGCCTGGATTTTGCGAGCGATAGTCACACTCGTTTAATTCGTCTATTGGCAGTGCATCAATATCTGCTCGAATGGCAATCGTCGGACCTTCACCTGAAGTTAATGTTCCAACGACACTTGTTTCTAGTCCTATACCAACCTCAACGTTCATCCCATCTATTTTCTGTAAATGGTCTACGATATACCGACTAGTCTCAAACTCTTGAAAACTAAGTTCGGGAAACTGATGAAATCTACGTCGCCATTCGATTAGTTGGTCTGTTAGCGCGTTGGCTCGTTCGACAATTAGGGGATGTCCCACCATTCTTTTTGCACCTCGGATCGTATAATTAAATTTTCACAGCACTTTCAACATGTTTGAACGCTTGTTCGAAGTCGGCAATGATGTCTTCAATATTTTCGATTCCGCAAGAAACTCGGATTAAGCCTTCAGGAATGCCCATTGCTGCACGTTCTTCAGGTGTACATTCCACGTGACTTGTTGTCCGCGCAGGACCAACCGTAGTTTCAACGGCCCCAAGGTTCGCTGCACGATGTGCATATTGCAATTTCGGAAGAAGATCTCGTACCGTATCCACACCGCCTTTTACTGCAAAGCTGAGCATGCCGCCAAAATCTTTCATTTGTTTTTTCGCAATGTCGTGGTTTGGATGCGTTTCAAGTCCTGGGTAAAATACATCTTCGACCAATTCTTTTGTTTGTAAGTATTTTGCAAGTGCCATTGCGTTTTTGCATTGCTCACGCACACGAATATGAAGTGTCTTCATCCCGCGTAAAGTCAAGTAAGCTGCCATTGGATCCATTGTTGCTCCATTAATTTCGCGGTAATGGTAAACTTGCTCAACAAGTTCATGAGAACCGACCAAGACGCCTCCTAGCGCATCCGCATGTCCTCCAAGAAACTTGGTTGCGCTATGAATGACCAAATCGACGCCCAACTCCAGAGGATTTTGGTTAATTGGTGTGCCAAATGTATTGTCAATAATAACAATTGCACCAACTTCATGTCCTGCTTTTGCCATTCGCTCAATATCCGTAATTTTGACTGTCGGATTTGTTGGTGTTTCTAAGTAAAGAATTTTGCAACCTTTTGCCACTTCTGCTTCAATCGACTCGTGGTTACCAGTTTCCGCTAAAGCCACTTCAATATTTTGTCGCGGAAGAAATTCAGTGAAAATTTTATTGGTCCCACCGTACGTGTCTTTTACTGAGACAATGCGATCACCCGGCAGTAAAAATGTTGCTAGTGTGTTGCTAATTGCAGCCATCCCTGTAGAAAAACTTGTTGCGGCTTCTCCACCTTCTAGTATTTTCACTTTATCTTCAAATGCCTGTACGGTTGGATTCGTATTGCGTCCATAAATGTGACCTTTTTTCTTTCCAATTGCTACGTCATACCATTCATCCATGTCGTCATACGTATAAGCTACGCTCAATACAACAGGTACTTGAGTTGCTCCGTGTACCAAATATTCTTTTTCTCCTGCCCATACTGCTTTTGTTCCCATCTGAATATCTTTTTGTGTCATACGACCACTCCTCTTAGTTTTTTTGTAGTTGGTGTTGGCTATTAATTTCCACACCTTTTGAACGCTTGATTAGTTCTTGATAAGCAAACAATGCTATTGCTGTGTCTTGTGCTCCCGTACCCGTTAAATCACAAACTGTAATTTGGTCGTCACGATCTCGACCCTTTTTTTCTTTAGAAGTTAATTGCCCCAGCTCTATTACCTTAGAAGAATCTGTTAATATTCCACTGGCTAGAGCATGATGCAGTTCACCGAGACGCATGCACTGTGCTGTCGTATCACAAATAACTTTATCTGCAGAAGCTAAAACTTCTGCTTCTAGTTCTTGCTTATGCTCAGCATCTGAACCCATCGCCGTAATATGCAAACCGGAATGTAACCATTCTGCTTTTACGAATGGTTCAGTTGCTGGTGTCGTTGTCACAACCAACTGACTCTTTTTGACCACTTCTTCAACACTGTCTGCAACTTGAACTGTTAGGTTAAGTGCTGAGCCCATTTCTTCTGCAAATCGACTAGCAGATTTGGATGACCTTGAATAGACCAGTACTTTTTTAAAATCTCGGACCAACGTTAAAGCAGTCAACTGAAACCGTGCTTGGCTTCCAGATCCAATAATGCCGACTGTCTCGACTTTTTTGGGAGAAGAATAGTTGGCTGCAATGGCACCTGCTGCTGCAGTTCGAACTTCGGTTAAGTACCCATTATCTAGAAATAGAGCTTGCGGGATGCCCGTTTTTGTATCCATCAACATCATAAATCCACTGCCACTTGGTAAGCCTTGTTTTGGATTATCAAAATAACCAGATGAAACTTTAATGGCAAACATTTCTTTTTCTTTTATATAAGCCGTTTTTACATCTACTTCACCGTTAAAGTCATGAATATCGAGACGCATAATAGGTGGCATTACCACTTTTTGTTGTACCAGTTTCGTAAAGCAATCTTCGATGACAGACAGCGTATCGTGATTCAGAATGATTTGCTGTCTCAACTCTTGCTCTGTAAAAATAATCAATTTTGCATCACCCCCGACTTCCTATCTAATTAATGCTTCGTTTTTGACGTAAAGCCCTCTAGGTAAATTGGCGAAGGTTTCGCAACCATTTTCAGTTATGCGGAAAGATTCACTTACTTCAAAACCAGATTTGTCATACCACATACCAGGAATCATATGGAAAGTCATATTTGGCTGTAAAATGGTTTTGTCACCTTTACGAATACTCGCTGTATGTTCGCCCCAATCGGGCGGATAGTTTAAGCCCATTGAGTATCCAATTCGTGATTCCTTCGTGTAGCCGTATTTAGCAATTGACTTGGTCCAAGTTTCGCAAACTTCTTCCAACGCAATTCCAGGCTTGATCATAGCAAGACATTCCTCAATTCCTTCTACCGTTACTTGCGCAAGTTTTTTCAATTCCTCGCTTGGATTTCCAATGTGAATTGTTCGTGCTAACGGCGAATGATACCGCTTATAACACCCAGCCAACTCTAAAATGACTGATTCATTATTTTTATAACGAGCATCGGTCCAAGTTAGATGAGGAGTTGAGGTCTTTTCTCCTGACGGCATCAATGGCATAATAGCCGGATAATCTCCACCAAATTCCTCTGTTCCTGTTACTTGCGCATAGAGAATTTTGGCCGCGACATCGCATTCACGCACTCCTTCATTAATCATTTCGATTCCAGCATTCATCGCCAACTCAGCGAGTACAGCTGCTTTTTTCATGTATTCGATTTCTTGATCAGACTTTACGATACGCACCCAATTCACTAATAAAGTCGCATCTTGAAAAGTTGCATTTGGCAAACCTATTTTCAATTGTTCGAAGCATTTGGCAGTGAAATAGTAATTTTCCATTTCGACTCCCATACGACGTTTGTCTTGTCCGATTTGCTTTAAAATATCAGCTACAAAATCCATTGGGTGCTTTGTCTCTGATTGAACATACGTATCGGGATATGAAATGATGTTGTCGTGATATAGCCACGTTGTAATTTTTGCGGCATTCGCATCCATTGTGCGTCCTACCCAGATTGGCTGATCTTCGTCGTCAATGACGATTAGCATTTGATGGACATAAAATGACCAGCCATCGTAACCGGAGAGATAGTTCATATTTGCCGGATCTGTAATTAGTAACACTTCTATTCCTTTCGTTGCCATTCGTTCTTTTGTCTTCCGAATTCTTGTTTGATACTCTGCAGTTCCAACTGACATAGGAACCATCCCCTCCTTAGTAAGATTGTTTATTTTTAAATTTTCGGAATATTATATCCGTAAATTTAGTATAGCGATTTCTCTGTTTAACTATCATCTGCCATAATGTATGAAAATTAATCTAGATTGTAGTCAAGATTTCTAATTATTCCGTCTTTAATAACACATAAAAAACCATCATCCGCGCTTTCTACCGAAAGTGCGGATGATGGTTTACTTATTTGTATTTTCTACAACACCAATTTCCCATGTTTTAATGCTTAAATCTAACAAAAATAAATCATCAGGATCAATCAAAGAGTGACCTGTTAATGATTCAATTTTTCTTAGACGGTAAAGCAAAGATTGACGATGTAAATTTAACGCTCTTGCTGCTTGGCTGACATTTCCGTGGCTCTGGTTATAGCATTTTAATGTACCAATCAAATCCATATTTCGTTGTTTATCGTATTTGACAAGAGGTTCGATTGTCGTCATAATCACTTTTTTCATTTCTTCATTTTGAGCTAACGTTAACAATACACGATCTATACGCGTATCGCTGTAGAAAGTACGTTGCCCTTTGCCCTTTTTTCGCCGTCCAATATCTACAGCAAGATTAGCCTGATGATAACTTTCCGCTAACCCTTGAAAACCTTTATTAAAATCCCCGATCCCCCAAGAAATAGAGACTTCCGGCAATAGGTTTTTTAATCGACGTTCGATTAAATCTAAAAAATTAACGACATTTTCATATTCTGTTTCAGCTGGCTTTTCTAGATAAATCAACAATTGATGTCCTTGATAAGTCATCATTACTTCCCTCTTTAACGACTGAGCAGCAAAGTAGATTTCTTCTTCAATATACCGAATCATACTTTCTGTCCATTGCGTATAAGAAACATTTTCTTGTCTCCGCTTTTCAAATAGGTCCTTGAAATTTTCAGGAAATCCAACCAGACATATATAGGGTAAGTCTAAGTCATAGCCTAATAGTTTGGCTCTTGAAAATGCTTGGTCCGCAGAAACAAATTCTCCTGTAGCTACTTCTTGAACAAAATCACTTCTCAAATTTAGTTTTGTTTCTTCAATAGCATTTTTTCGCGAAAGCCACAACGAGATGGTTGTAGCCGCATGTTCAAGAACCGCTACACGAAAAGGTGTTAAATAAGAAACAATATGCAAGTCATTTGGAAGTACAACAAAAATATATCCTTGAGGGTCTTCTGAAATTTGCAAAACCGGAATCTGCAAAATGATGTGATCATCCAAGTTTGCCATGCTAAACTTCCGTAACATCGGATCATTATTAAGCAAATTCACTTTTTGGCAAATCGGAAAAGTTTCTTGAATCACAGCGTTTTTCCATCTCTCGATAAATTCTTGAGTATGGCCGCTTTCAGTTTGTATAAACCCATTTCGGTCAGTGATTAACAGCTGGTAACCAAGTTGTCGTTGAATGTATTTTGAGATACGATTTAAATCCGTATCACCAAGAATCATTTTTAACAATTCTTGCTGTACTTTCTCTGACTTCTCACGATCTTTGTGTTGTTTATCATTAATATTTTTCATTACTTCTTCTATAATGGCCGAAAATCTCACTTCCCATGGCAGTTCGATCATAACGAATTTGTGCTGTTCTGCTAATTCAATGACTTCTACCGGAATATCAAACACATGTCGACCAGTGGCAATCATCAATGCCGAAGCATTGGAGTCGATAATATCTTGAACAAAGCCTTTAAACTTCTCGACGTCGTTGTGGCATCCAATGGCTGTCGTCAAAATAACTTCATTTTGACGGACAAAGTTCTCGACTGGCATCTCCATTACAGATATCCACTGAACAGGGCGATCAGCGACAGAATTTTTTGCAGTTAATAGGCGCGCATTTTCTAAAATTTCATAGTTTAAAACACTTTCTACCGATGATTGCATTGTATCCTCCTTTGCGTTTAAACAAATTCCTTCGCCACAAGCAAAACGAAACATTAATGATATGATTAGTTCTGATTATAGCACCACAAAAAATAGAGGGGAACAATTATCTGTATACTCAATTTTCTTTCTGATGAAAAGCCAGCTCATTAAACACCCTGATCTATGCAAAATTAACCCCAACTTTTTTAAGTGTGTAGTTTTCCATTACCTGCAACAAAATGGACACATCCACATTTTGTCCGGTGACAATTACAGCTAACGCTCCGTCTTGGTGAGGAATCGTATCACCCAATACCGCAGCAATTCCAGTCGCTGCTGCTCCTTCCATAATAATGCGTTGCTTATCCACCATATAAGCCATCGCGTATCCAATCTCTTCTTCTGGGATCAATACCGTTTGATCCATGTAACTTTGACTCATTTTAAATGTATAGTGGTTGTCGAGACCTATTCCTCCAAGCAGGCTGTCCGCCAAGGTTTCACTTTCTTCCATTTCAACTGGATTACCTACCTTTATGCTTTCATGCATGACAGCGGATTGCTCCATTGAAACTCCTGTAATTCGTATATCGGAACGATTGGATTTTAAAGCTAAGCCAATTCCTGAAAGCAATCCACCTCCAGATAATGGCACCACTACATCTTTTAAATCCGGTAGATCTTCTAACAGTTCTAAACCAATCGTTCCTTGCCCTGCAATGATGAAAGGATCGTCAAAGGGTTCAATTACGGTATAGCCTTCTTCTTTTGCAAGTTCGTAGCATCTTACTCCTGCAGCATCTTGGCTGTTCCCTACCACTTCTATTTTCGCGCCTAATCTTTTTAATGAATCTACCTTTACTTTTGGTACACGACTTGAAATACATACAACTGCTTGAATCCCTAACTTTTTTGCGACAAATGCGACTGCCAATCCGTGATTCCCAGTGGAATATGTAGTAACACCTCTCGACTTTTCTTCTGTACTTAAACTTAAAATTTTATTGGCTGCTCCCCTTATTTTAAAAGCACCAATGTCGTGCGTATTTTCTAGTTTCAAGTAAACCGGTCGCCCCAGTTTTTCTGCTAATACGAAAGACTCGATTAATGGGGTTTTGTTCACTAAAGAAGCTATTCGTTTTTGTGCTCTTTCTACTTCTTTTATGTCTATTCTACTGTTCAAGTTTAGCGCTCCTTTCTTGGTCATGATTAGTCCCATCTTATCCTTCACTGTCGAAGATATCTATTGCTCAAAATAGTAGGTAATTCACTTTGTTTTTCATACATTTTATCATTCAACAATCATCGACAAAAAACAGTCACAAAACCATTCTTATTGAATGGTTTTGTGACTGTTCAGCGTTAATAAATTTCTTTTTTGAGAAAATATACGCAAGCTTCGTATGGTTGTAAAATACCTTTTGCTCGCTCTTCATAATTACTCAGAAACAGTTCAGCATCATAGGGGCTATTCCACTCACATGTTTTTTCACTTAAGTTCGAAGCAATGAGCATTTTTGTATATTGATCTTCTCGTATATAGGCATACACATAGGGACATCCAGAGTCGGCCAGTTCGGTGGTTCCATAAACCAACACTTTCCAGTTATGTCGCAAGTGAATCATTTTTTTATAAAACGACCATATGGACTTTGGATCCTCTTTTTGAGCCTCGACATTTAGCCATTGATAATTTGGATTTACCCCTAGCCAAGGCGTAGCTTTAGAGAACCCTGCGAAATCTTGGTTATTCCATTGCATTGGCGTACGGGCATGGTCACGACTAATTTTTTTTATCACACGCATCACTTCTTCGTGTGGTACACCTTGTTTACACTTATAGCGATAAATGTTTTTGGTTTCAACATCGTGATACATGTCAATGTCATCAAAAGGCGCATTTGTCATGCCGATTTCCTGACCTTGGTAAATAAAAGGAGTTCCTTGCATAAAGAAGTACATACACCCTAACGCCGTTGCGCTTTCATACCAATATTTTTGATCATTTCCCCAAATAGAAACTGTTCTAGGCCGATCGTGGTTTTCAATATAAAGAGAATTCCAAGCAATGCCGTGTGTTGCTTGCTGCCAACGATTCAATACTTCTTTTAAATCTTCTACATCCAAATCATTGTCTACCCCGTTACTATCTACCGGCTTATGCGCTTCTAAGTGAAAAATCATATTGAATTTCCCATCATGCTCACTGATCCACTTTTCCATATTGTGTGACTTTACACTATTGGCTTCCCCAATTGTAACGACATCGCTATCCTTAAACACTTGGTCTCTTAGCTCCGTCAACATATCTTGTAAACCTTCTACTTCTGTAAATTTTTCCCATGCAGGAACATAAGGTAAGTTTTGCGGATTCGGCATATTACTGTAATCTTTTTTTAAGTGATTAATAGCATCTACTCGGAAACCGTCCACGCCCTTAGCCATCCACCACCTAATCATTTCATAGATGGATTCTCGCATCTCTTTGTTTTCCCAATTTAAATCGACTTGGTTTTTGGTGTAAATATGCAAATAATACTGTTCAGTTTTGGGATCAAATGTCCATGCCGGTCCTCCAAAAATACTTTCCCAATTCGTTTGTTGATCACGCCAAACATACCAGTCCCGTTTTGGATTGTCTTTAGAAGACTTGGATTCCAAAAACCATGGATGTTGATCACTCGTATGATTCAAGACAAGATCAATGATTAGCCTCATTCCTCTTTTATGCAATTCTTCTAAAAGTCGATCAAAATCCGCCATCGTGCCCATTTCTTCCATGATTTCTTGGTAATCACTAACATCATAGCCGTTATCGATATTTGGCGATTTATACATTGGACAAATCCAGACAATCGTAACACCAAGCTCATCCAAATAATCTAGTTTCTCAGTTATGCCGTTTAAATCGCCAATGCCATCATCGTTTGAATCATTAAAACTTCTTGGGTAAATTTGATAAACCACTGCTTCTTTCCACCAGGTTTCTTTCAAATCCATCGCCTTCTTCCTTTTAACGAAATTCACTAGTATCGGACAGGCTTTCTGTTTATTACTGTTCTTATTCCATATTTCTTAGGAAATTCCTGCAAAAAAACCACCCGCAAATAAAATTTGCGGGTGGTTTCTTAACTTTTTATCGAGCTTTATACTCCTCAAACACTTTGGCCGCAAATCCAGCGACGTAATCGCTGCCGTCGTTATCTTCGATCGACTCAATCATCATTGCTAAAATAAAATCTGGATTTTCTGAATCATAGGCAACAAAAAAGCCATTTTCTTGCCCTTCTTCATCTATTTTCCCTTTTAATTCAGCTGTGCCGGTTTTCCCAGCAATTTTAACATTTTTACTGTTCGCTGACTGTGCATAACCATCTACGACAACATTGCGCATTCCTTTGCGGAGAGTTTCTGCATTTTCTGCGCTCAATATGCCTTCTTTCCAAACTTGGCTTTTTTCTTCATCCGCAAACAATAACGGTTTGTACATCGTGCCATCTGTCAAGAAAGGCTCGTACATTGTAGCTAAATGCAAAATATTTGTCAGCATCTGTCCTTGTCCAAAAGAAGTATCGGCCAACTGCCCTTCAGATCCAATCGTGCCTTCATTGGAAATTTGTGAAGATTGCAGTTCTAAAGCAAATGGAATAGCTTCTCCAAAACCAAAATTTTTCAATCCTGAAACAAATGTATCGTTGCCCATTTGGAGTGCTTGTTGCGCAAAATAAATATTGTCTGAATAAACCAAGGCTTTATTCAAATCTATTGGATTTGGTGCTTCTGGATGTAGCCGGCTAACGCGGTAATCTCCCCACGAACTGTCTTTTTGCCATGTCTCTCCATCAATTTGGAGACCTTCTGTTGGATTTAACGTCCCAGCTTCTAATCCAATTGCTGCTGTGACTGGCTTGATCGTTGATCCCGGAGCATAGGCTGCTCCAAAGCGATTAAATAACGGATTGAGTGGGTCTTCGCTTAGTTCGGTAAAGCGATCTTCGCTAATTCCTAACATGTATTCGTTTGGATTATAAGCTGGTGAACTAACTAATAAGAATGTTTCTCCTGTTTTCGGATCGACTGCAGCACTTGTTCCCGCTTCGCCTTCCATCGCGTCATAAGTAGATTTTTGCAGTTCTGCATCAATTGTTAAAACAACTGTTTCGCCATTTTCAGCAGGTGTTTCAGTAATTGTGATTTGTTCTCCATTGTCACCTTGTTTCTGGATAAACAGCTTTATTCCATTCTGACCATGTAGACGTTCTTCTAAGGTTAACTCAAGTCCTCTTCGGCCGATAAAATCGGTCGACTTATACCCTTGATCTTTAAGTTCTTCTAGCTTTTCAGCAGTAATTGGACCAATATAACCGCTTAAATGTCCAAGTGCTTCTTCATAAGGGTACTCGCGCATAGCAGTTTCTTGATAAGTCGCACCTGATATCGCTTTTACTTTCTCCAGTAATTCCTCATCATTTTTAGCGGCTTTAGAAATCGGTACAAACTGATCCTCTTGAACCCAACTTTGATTCATTTTTTCATCAATAAAATCAACCGATACCCCAAGAACATCTGCAAGTTCTTCTTTATTGTCTTTATCGGTGAAGCTTTCAGGTACTACACCAATGCTGTAGCCTGTTCCGTTAATAGCTATTGGCTTCTGGTTTCGATCATAAATTTCACCGCGATCTGCAGTTGTTGTGGATACACGAACTTCATCGCCTTTTTCCAATTGTTCAAATATAAAAGATGGATCCCATTCAACAAACCAGTTTTCCGTATCATCTTGAGATTCAACCAATAAGGTCATGGTTTTTTCAAACGCAACTGGTCCTGCAAGTGTGTCCATTTGTATTTGAACAGAAAAATCAGCTGGTTTTTCAGGATCCCATTCTGTATCTTCTGCTGGCTTTGTATAGCTAACTTCGACATTTTGAATCGCTAAGTCTTCGTAAAACTTTTGTTGACGCTCAACAAAATCTTCTGATGTATAGGCTTCTTTTGTTCCTTTATTTAAATAATCACTATACATTTCCGAAAATTCTCCGTTGTTCCAGTGGTCTATGTATGCTTTAAGCCGATCTTCAGGCGTTGGACTCGGCTGACAACCTGCCAATAAGATCAGAAAAGCCAAAGTTAGAATAATTGTAATTTTTTTAGCCAAAACATAACCTCCCATTGTTTTCTTTATTTTACCAATAAACAGCGACTAGTTGAAAGATTAATCTCTTTATTTCTCAAAACGGTTTTCTATCCAGTCGTGTGATTTTCCTAACATATTTCAAATTTATTGTTGTCGATGGAGTGCTTCTCCTGTAAAACTTACGCAATTACCAGTTTTTATATGGTAAACTGATTACAAAACGACAGGAGGGTAACTATGGTTGAAATTACATTTTCGCAATCAATTGGTTCCGTTTTAACACTTGAAAAAAGAACACAATTAAAACAAATTCACGAAGATCTTTATAGTAAAAAAGGCAAAGGTTCAGATTTTCTCGGCTGGCTGGATTGGCCAAGCACGCTCGATTCAGCATTTATCGAGAAAGTTGAAAAAACAGCAACACAAATCCGTGACAAGGCAGATGTATTGGTTGTTATCGGTATTGGCGGCTCTTATTTAGGTGCTAAAGCTGTATTATCTGCACTTGATCCGTACTTCAAAAAAGAGTCTGGATTAGAAGTGGTTTTCGCAGGTCATCAAGTGAGTGGAGAGTACTTAAAACAATTGCTCGCTCACCTTGATGGAAAACGCGTTATGGTCAACGTTATTTCGAAATCTGGTAAGACAACAGAACCCGCACTCGCTTTCCGTTTCTTAAAAGACTATATGGAAAAACGTTATGGTCAAGAAGCAGCTGAACGAATTATCGTAACAACTGATGCTGAAAAAGGCGCATTGCTGACATTAGCTGAAGAAAATGGCTACGAGCGTTTTGTTGTTCCTGAAGATGTGGGTGGACGTTACTCAGTATTTACAGCAGTTGGATTGGTACCAATTGCAGCCGCTGGTTATTCGATTCGCGATTTACTTGCAGGCGCTACAGATGCTGAAAAACTTTATAACAATACAGATTTTGATGAAAATACCGCTGTTCAATATGCAGCTATTCGCCATCAATTATATGTAGAAGGTTATACAACAGAAGTTATGGCAATTTTCGAACCAAAACTATCATTTGTTCAAGAATGGTGGAAGCAATTGTTTGGCGAAAGTGAAGGAAAAGAAGGCAAAGGGATTTTCCCAGCATCTGTTTCGTTCACAACAGACTTGCATTCAATGGGTCAATATATTCAAGACGGCAAACGCAATTTGTTTGAAACGTTCCTATTGGTACAAGAAGCAAATGAAGATTTAACAGTTTTTGAAGCTGAAAACGATGGCGATGAACTTAATTATTTGGCTGGACTCTCGTTACAAGAATTTAACCATGTTGCTTACAAAGGAACATCAAGCGCTCATTTAGATGGCGGCGTTCCTCAACTAAGCTTAACGATTCCAAAAATCGATGAGTTCCAATTAGGTCATTTACTGTATTTCTACATGCTTTCATGTGCATACAGCGCTTATATGTTAGACATCAATCCATTTGATCAACCCGGCGTTGAAGATTACAAAAACAATGTCTTCAAGTTGTTAAACAAACCTGGATTTTAACTTTATAAAAAAGCTGACCTTGGCAAAAGGTCAGCTTTTTTCTTCTCGCTCTTTGTGTTAACCTAAATAAAATTTAAGTTGACTTAAATATTTTCTCTCCTTATACTTATTTTATAGAGAACAATAGGGGGAAATAGAATGACAACAACAACTACTGTACGCTCGGCAAATCACTCTCGCACATTGAAATTAGTACATATTGCTTTGTTTGCTGCTTTAATGGCAATTGGCGCAAATATCGCTTCGTATTTAATTGTGGGAGGAGTACCCATCACTCTTCAAACGTTTTTTGCTATTTTAGCAGGTCTGCTACTTGGTAGCCGTAAAGGCGCCATTGCCATGATTGTTTATGCATTTATTGGTCTTGCAGGCGTTCCTGTTTTCGCAAAATTCTCAGGTGGGATGGATACATTGCTTAGTCCAACCTTTGGATTTATTGTGTCTTATGTTTTTACCGCTTATTTAGCCGGACTTATTGCTGAAAAATGGTCAACTAAAAAAGGATTTGTTATTGCAGCACTTGTTGGTATGACCGTCAATTACTTGTTCGGTACAAACTGGATGTATGCGGCTTATAAATTGTGGTTTGCAGCACCTGAAGGCTTTACGTACAAAATGGCTTGGGCGTGGATGGCTGTACCCCTTCCCAAAGACTTGATCTTAGCCGTTCTTGCTGGATTGTTTGGTTACCGATTAAAACCAATCATTCAAAAATATCTATAAAAA
>NZ_AEPB01000027.1 GCF_000189395.1 Planococcus donghaensis MPA1U2
GAGANCCTTTTTTTATCGTAAATAATCTACGTTCTAGTATCAGTCAAAAATGCCAAACCAGTCAGTACTGAATCCGAAGCCGACGATAACAAGAACTAAAATAACAAAAACAATCATGCCAACTTGGAGTGGTTTGTATCCCGTTACTCGTGGCTCTTGAATTCCTTGTTTTTCTTCGGGAGAACGGTGCTTTGCTTCTTCTTCAGTTGCTTCCATGTACTCTTCTTCGTGATCTTCATTATTGTTTTTCTTCATATAAATACCTCCTCAAAATCGCTATTATTTTTATCTGATATTGACGTTAACTTGTAAACTTTTCTTCTGATTGAAGTGTTCGTTCGGTTAACTTTTGAGCCAGTTCTCGACCGAATAACTCAGAAGACTGAGGGTCACGTCCTGTAAGAATTTGCTTACTGCCCCAAACAACATAGGCGTCGTGGTCTTTTTCTTCATGATAGTTGGCGATATTAGTCAACTCGTCTTCTAAGCTGAAAGGCAATAAGTCGACAATTTCTTTTGGCTCTTTGTCATTTGGATAACCAGTTACTTTTAGACCTTCAAGCAAAGGACGTCCTTCTTTTGTTTTCGTATAAATCAATGGAGCAGGTCCGTGACAAACGGCAGATACAATACCGCCTGTTTCGTAAACTACATTAATCACAGCGTGCAAATCTTTATTGTGCGCCAAATCGAACATGGCACCATGTCCACCAACAATCATAATCGCGTCGTAATCACTCGCTTTAACATTAACAATCGGCATTGTTTTATCCGCAATCCCGGATTCGTATTGTTTTTTGTATATGCCATTCGGGTCATAGTCTGCACTAATACTTATCGGGTCTACAATAGGTTTGCCTCCATCAATAGAAGCGAGTTCAACAGTATGTCCTTCTTTTTCAAGTTCTAATGCAGGGGCAAATAATTCTTCTGCCCACCAACCGGTTACATAATTATGTTCTTCATCTGTATAGCCACTTGATAACACTGCCAATACTTTTGCCATTATATCTTCCTCCTGTATGAAAGATTCCTTGTTCTTTTATTTACCCTAAGAAGAGAACCTGAAACGCGAAAGCAGAGGAGTCTTTGGATTTAGCTTTGTGGTTATGCTAGGATTATTTTATGAAACGAAAGATGAGGTGGACCGTTTGAAAGAGTTAAACCATGAAGTACAAGTAACTTTGCTTGAAGCAATGTTAGATGGCAGTAAAGTGGGCACAATTGTGACTGATCCGTCGCAACCCGATAATCCCATTATTTATACAAACCAAACTTTTATCGATATGACAGGTTACTCGCAAGAAGAAATAATAGGTCGCAATTGCCGCTTCTTGCAAGGGGCAGGTACTGCTAAAGAAGATATTGAAAAGATGCGGACCGCAATTGCTGCTGAGGAAAAAGTCATTGTAACGATTCAAAACTACCGTAAAGACGGCTCGCCTTTTTGGAATCGACTAGTTATTGATCCGGTCCGAATTGAAGGGGAATTGTACTTTATCGGTACGCAAACTGATATTACGCTCGAGCGTTCTCAGCAACAAGCAATCATGGCCAATGAAGACGAAATCGAAAAATTAATGTTGCCAATTTTATCGGTACAAGAAAATGTAGCGACAGTAGCACTTGTCGGTACAATGTATCATCATCGTTTTGAAACGCTGAAAGTGAAAATTTGTGAATATGTTCAATCGCATCGCATTGAATATGTCATCATCGATATTACTGGATTATCGTGGAATGAAAATTCACCGCTTTATTGGTTTAAGCAGATTTACGATGCTCTTCGAATTATGGGAAGCAAGCTATATGTAACGGGTATAACCGTATCGGCAGCCCAACAATTCTCTAATGATTTAGACCGCGATGATCGCTTAGTGACGTTCTCAACAATTGAAAAAGCATTAAATTTCATCGCACAAGAAGAAAAAAGCAAGAACAATATGCGATAAAAAAACAGACTCGGCATTTGCCGAGTCTGTTTTTTTATGAACTAATAAAGTCCCCACCATTAATATGAATGGCTTGGCCTGTAACGTAAGTCGAATCTTTAGAGGCGAGATACACATAGGCAGGAGCCAGTTCGGAAGGTTGGCCACGTCGTTCTAATAAAGTGTTTTGACCATGTTTTTGAACTTTCTCTGCATCAAAAGTCGATGGGATCAATGGTGTCCAAATAGGTCCTGGAGCAACTGAATTTACACGAATCCCTTGATGCGCAAGGTTGGCAGACAGAGAACGTGTAAAGCTCGTAATCGCACCTTTCGTAGATGAATAATCAATTAGACCAGGAGAACCTTGATAAGCTGTAACGGATGAGGTGTTAATGATGCTGTCTCCTTTTTGAAGGTGAGGAAAAGCAGCTTGCGTTAAATAGAACATACTGAAAATATTGGTAGAGAACGTCTCCATTAATTGGTCAGGGCTAATCGCTAAAAAATCTTCCTGTGGAAATTGTTTGGCAGCGTTATTTACTAAAATGTTTAATTGACCAAATTCAGAAATAACATCTACTACCAGTTGATTGCAATTTTCTACATCACTAATATCGGTAGCAAATTTAACGCCTTTTACGCCATAGGACTCAATCGCTTTTAGTGTTTCTTCTGCATCTTCATGTTCGTCAAGATAAGCAATTGCAATATTGGCACCTTCTTTAGCGTAAGCGACTGCAACTGCGCGACCAATCCCGCTGTCTCCGCCTGTAATCAGTGCAACTTTACCATCTAGCTTTCCTGAGCCGATATAGTCTTTGTCATCATAGATTGGTTCCGGTTGCATTTGTTCTTCTGAGCCGGGTTGTGTGGATTGTTCTTGTGGCTCAACTTGTTCATCTATTTTTTCAAATTTATCTTTTGACATGAAAATTCCTCCTCAAGATTAAGTAGTATTTATCGTCAATATTCCCGCCAATAATTTACTTAAACACCATTTAGAAAATCAAAATAACTGGAATGATTAAAAACGACAATACCTATTTTAAAAGAAGGATTGTCGTCTTTTGTTTTTTCTCTCATGGTGATTGTTATTCCACGGTGATCACACCACAAGCAATTCGGTCGCCTGATTCGCCAGAAGGATCGGTTTTTTGATCATCTTCTCCCGCATGAATCACAAGAGCAGTTCCGCCTTCTTTGAGCAATGAATGTGCCTCGCCTAGTTTAAGGGTGACATTTTCAGCTTTAAATTCTTGGGAAACGGTTCCATCACTGTCTACTTCAATATTTGGCAAATCACCAGCATGTGGACCGTCAGGATTGTCCATACCGTGCATTGAGCTTTCCGGATTAAAGTGATCACCAGCTGATTTAAAGTCAGGCGTTTCGCACATTCCTTCCTCATGGAAATGAATGCCATGCATGCCTTCTTCTAAATTTTCAGCTTGAAGTTTTACAGCCACGCCATCTTCTTCATCAGTTAATTCAGCTGTCCCTATTGCATTCCCATCACCATTCATTAATTCAACTGTCACCATCACGATTTCTCCATCATTAGTGGGTGCACTTTCCGTAGTATCTTGATTGGCTGTACTGTCGTCGTTCGTGGTTTCGGTAGCACCATCAGATTCGATAGGGGCTTCATCTGGTGAGTCATCTCCACAAGCTGCTAGAAATACGAAAAGAGTCAAGAGTAAACCAAGCAAAAACCAACGCTTCATCTGAATTCCTCCCTTAAAATTGTTTTACTTTTCCTTACACATTAAATCGATAAAATAAACAAGATTCAGTGAAACCACATCTTTTGTAGGAGTACATATCCCATATAAGGTTATTATTCCCTAATGTCTACTAGTGGAAAAAGAAACACCCTTAATTTTGACTACTTATTATAGTCAAAATTAAGGGTGCTGAAAGTAGAAAGATAAGAGGATAGCCAATATGTTATTACTAGTAATTCTTCATTTTTTTTCTTTTGTGGAAAACAAACACGACACCGAGAAGTAAGGATATGATACTTACTGCAGATGCAGGTTTGAAGAACGGCGGACGGTAAGAAAGAGAAATATTATTATTGCCTACTTCTAATGGAATAGCCATAAAAGCAAAATCAGCTTTCAAAACTTCTACCTGTTGTCCATTAATCGTTGCTTGCCAGCCACGCTCGTAAGGAATGGATAGTTTTAAGTAATCATCATTCGTGGCATTCTCGTAATCCAAGCGAATACGACTGCCATCTATTGATAAATTGCTAGATAAATCAGGTTGTGCTGCTTGTTTACGCAGAGCTTGATAAGAAGCTGCATAAACTTGAATTTCCGTTAGTTCATATTCACCTTTAGGTAACCGGATTTTAATCGAATCTTCAGCCGGAATACGAATGGTTAAGTCATCTACAAATGTTTTGTAAATCGACTGATTGGATTTTCTTGTCGTTTGGTAGTCATTTACTTCGAGTAAAAAACCTTGATCTTCTGCCTTTGTGACCAAATGAAAAGATACGAACAAATCGCCACCTGATTTAGGTGGGTTTTCTAAGTTTAAATTTAAGCCACCCGTTCTTTCCACAACATTTAATACGCCGTCATTAAACGTGGCACCAATTGGGACAGGGTCAAAGTTAAGAATATTTTCATCCGGCTCTGGTAAAGGATCGGCCACTTCTCCTCGATCAAGTACGACTCCTGTCAACATAGCTTGTTCGCGCATTAATGGGGAAGCTGTTGCTAATTGCTGTTCTTCGTAAACGTTAGCGGTAGAACGTGCGAACGGCAAGACATAATTGTTTTCATAAATGATGTATTTGGAAGAAGCATGGATTTCATCGAAACCATATGGAATATTGGAATCTCCACGAGAACGAATAATGTATTTTCCTTGTAGCATACTGTACAAGTTTGCGCGATTGCCAAGCGTTGCATAGCGACTGACACTTTCACGTCCCATATCGATTTCAAGGTCATATAAATAAAAATACAATAAATTCTTATTTAAAATACTCGAATACGCACTAAAGCCTTGGAAATCTTGAACAATTGGCGTGTTGTTGCGGACGCCTTCCATCCAATCAATGCGATAAGGTCCATTGTTTTCTTGTTCATGAATATAGTCTAACAATTCAATGATTTCGGGATCGTTGTAATCGACACCCGTCATTAGTTCTTTGCTAACTTGTGAAATGTCTCCTTCTTCAAGGATTTTTTCAGTTTGATACAAATTAGCAAATAGCAATGTCCAAATCAATATGGAAGCCATTAATGTCCATTTAATAAAGCCTTTATTAAATAGAGTGTACAGAAATAGCAGTGTAAACGTGATGACTAACGCGTTAATGGATAGCGTTGAAAACTGCGAATCTATTTCGAAATATTCATCTTTCCACGTGTAAAACCAAAAGCTGAAAATCGCGAGTAGAGCTGGTATAAAAAAGCTTCGCCACGTGAATTTATGCAAATGGTCAATGGCAACCGCAACGGCTCCACCCATAACTAACGACAAAAAGTATTCCCAACGATATTGCGGTGCAGAAAACCCGTTAAAAGCACTGCCGATCATTGGACTGTTGTGCATGATCACGGCGACAATTCCAAGAAGCGCAAACAAGCGGAATGTTTTATCGCGGTATAGAAACCAGCTAAAGAGTACAAGAACAAAAAATGCAGGCAAGACAATAATGGAGCTATTAAACAAAATATTATCAATAGTTTCGTCCACCCAAAGAATTTCTTGCTTAAAATCTGGCCGGTGGTTATTTAAGTATGCATAAACTGCCGGTATAAACGATACTGCACTAATGCCGGCACCAATAGATCCAGCGACTAAAAAGCTTATCATGCTTTTCATTTTACTTTGTTCATTCACTGCTAACGGGATAAACAAACGGAACATAATATAAATAGCGGTCAGCAATAGATTAATATAGGCAAAGTAAAAGTTATCAATCATGGAAATCGCTACGGCAGTTATAAACCAGCCGGGCTTTTGTTCACGGAAAATCTTTTCAACCCCCAGCAGTAAAATCGGGAGCCATAAAAAAGCATCTGCGAAAAATTCCCAATACGTCACGTGGCGGAAGTACATGCCAGAGATACCGTAAAGTGAAGCGCCCAGTAGCGCTGCAGATTTTGATATGTTCATATACATAAATAATCGAGTCGTGATAAACAGGATAGCAGCTAAACGAATAACGCTAATAAAAACAGCAGCATTTGCCCAAAACAAGACATCGGTAGTCTGAATAATGTGCAGTGTTTGGAGCATAGATACAATTATTACTGTTACCAAAAACACAATTGAAGTAGAAAAATAATAAGACAGTTCACTAAACGTGCCAGCCCCTAAACCAAAATCGAACGAATAGAAAAACTCGCCTTGAGTATATTGTTGATAAAGAAGGTGTTTAAAAGGCATCATTTGGGAAAGGCCATCATTAATTCCTACCATAAAATGTTCATTGGACCATTGTTTAAGAAAAACAATATGCCCTATCGTTGATAAGAGGAGGCTGACGAATATAAGAAAAATAACAGGTCGAAACTTTTGCATAGAGTCACCGTCTTTTAGCTTATTTTGGTGAAGGTGTATCTTTAAGGATCTTGCTTGATACGATAAAGGTTATGGGAACTGTGAATAATACAGCAGCAAAAGGTGCGATATTGCTGTTGAGGTGTAGAAATTCAACAAAAACAAAAATAAGTATAGTCGAAACGGACATATTCACAACTTGTGTTAATGGGAAATACAAGTATTTTTTTAGAGTTGGCTTAATGCGATACGTAACGTAACAGTTTAAGAAAAATGAAATATTTAAACTGATTAAAAAGCCCACGATATGTGCCAAAAGGTAAGGCAAATTGAATAGGTTATGAAGAACTAAGTAAATGGAGTAGTAACTCAATGTATTAAGGACACCGACAAAGATAAAACGAGTAAATTCAGTATTCAGCGCTTTAAGATTCATGATATTCATCCGCATTGCTAATATCTACAAGAAAGTGAGGCCGCTGTTTTGTTTCGTTATAAATCCGGCCAATGTATTCCCCGATCACACCAAGACTGATCAACTGGATGCCGCCAAGTAACAGAATCGCTGTAATTGTCGTAAAATAACCCGGAGCCCCGATGCCTTCTCTCATAATATTGTAAAGTGTAAAGAAAATATAAATAAGAGATAAAAATAACACTAAAAAGCCTGTATAAAAACAAATGCGCAACGGCTTCATATTAAACGAAATAATGCCATCGATCCCGTAATTGACGAGATTGCTAAACGACCATTTTGAATCGCCATCCGTACGCAGCACATTTTCATAGTTAATGGTCTTTTTGCTAAGGCCGATCCATGAGAACAACCCTTTAGAAAAACGATTACTTTCACTTAATGCCAAAATAGCATTAATGGCTTTTCGACTTAATAAGCGGAAGTCTCCTTCACCGTCTTGCAAATCTACATCAGTGATTGAATTGATGATTTTGTAGTAAAGAGATGAAAACAAAGAACGCACTTTAGAATCGCCAGTACGCGAGCGTTTAGCGACCACTTGGTTAAACCCATCCTCATAGCCTTGAATCATTTCACCAATCAATGTCGGCGGATGTTGCAAATCACTGTCCATGACAATGGCTGCATCTCCTTTAATGCGTTTTAAGCCAGCGAGCATAGCCGACTCTTTTCCGAAATTCCGTGTTAACGAAATATACTTTATATGCTCATGCGCTTCAGCTAATTTCAAAATTTCTTGTAAGGTATTATCACTGCTGCCGTCATTAATAAACATAATTTCATAACGATAAGGAAGCGACTCTAGTTCCTGCATCAATTTATCATACATTGCTGCAATATTGGCTTCTTCATTGTAAGCCGGAACTACGATCGAGATAAGCTTCATTTTTATTTCCCCTCTCCAATTGTGACTGAAATGATTTGCTAGCTCACATTACCCATGCTCTTTAAGAAGTATGCATAAGAAAATGAAACTTTCTAGCTTTATATACGTATTAGTATACGTCAGGTGTTTTAAGAAAACATTTGTCTGAAAATTCAGCGCGTTTTTCTAGCCTTGGAAATTCCAAATAACTGAACTTTCCGGTAAACTTTATCCGTTGAATTTTACATGTTAGACCAATACCATTAAAATAGAATACATAATGATGAATGGAGAGTGTTAAGAATGGCGATTAATCTTGTAAAAGGTCAAAAAATCGATTTAACAAAAGGACGTTCATCGCTTTCGAGCATTATGGTTGGCTTGGGCTGGGATCCAGTAGCAACCAAAAAAAGTGGAGGCTTCTTAAGTAGTCTATTAGGCGGCGGAGGCGGCGGAGCTGACGTTGACTGTGACGCGTCTGTTCTATTACTGGATGAAAACGGCAAGTTGACTGCAAAAGAAAACTTGATCTATTTCGGTAACAAAAAAAGCAAAGACGGCAGCGTAGTCCACTCGGGTGATAACTTGACTGGGGAAGGCGACGGCGACGATGAAATGATCAATATTGATTTGAAACGAATTTCACCGTCAATTCACCGTTTAGTTTTTGTTGTAAACATTTACAACGCACAGAAAAAGAAACAAGATTTCGGTATGATTGAAAACGCATTTATTCGTTTAGTTGATAATCAGTCAAAAGAAGAGCTGGTTCACTATAACTTAACAGAAAACTATGCTGGCAAAATGTCGTTAATCACAGGCGAACTTTACCGTCAAGGAAATGAATGGAAGTTTTCTGCGATCGGCGAAGGCGCATCAGAACCTGATATCGGATCAATTGCAAACAAATATTCTTAAGGAGTGTTGAAGTAATGGCAATTAATTTATCAAAAGGTCAAAAAGTAGACTTAACGAAAAGTAACCCAGGGTTATCTAAAGTAGTTGTTGGGTTAGGCTGGGATACAAATAAATACGATGGTGGACAAGACTTCGATTTAGATTCTTCCGTCTTCCTATTGAATGGTGAAGGAAAAACAGCTTCAGAAGCTGATTTCGTTTTCTATAACAATACAACCGGAGCTGCTGGTGCAGTAGAGCATACTGGAGACAACAAAACAGGCGAAGGTGACGGAGATGACGAGCAAGTAAACGTTAACTTATCAGCGATTCCTGCATCGATCGAAAAAGCGACTTTTGCAATCACGATTCATGATGCTGAAGCACGCGGTCAGAACTTTGGCCAAGTAAGCAATTCATATGTACGTATTGTAAATGGCGACACAAATGAAGAGTTAATCCGTTACGACCTCGGTGAAGATTTCTCAATTGAAACAGCTGTAGTTGTCGGTGAACTTTACCGTCATGGTGGAGAATGGAAATTTAATGCCATTGGCAGCGGTTATCAAGGTGGCTTAGAGTCGCTTGTAAAGGACTTTGGCTTAAACAGCTGAGTAACGATGGAAAAGCAAGGAGACTATCTCCTTGCTTTTTCTCCATTCATACACGATTGGATAATTTGAACGGGCTGTTACGGCAGCATGCCGGGAGGGATCACGCATGAGACATTTTAACGGATTAACCGATTCTGATTTAAAGACCTTTTTTAAATATTCCCCGGCAGAATTTAACCGTGATACACAACGGGAAACATTAAGTTTAGCATTAGGTGCAGCACTTTACACACCAGGATCTAGAGCAAATTTTGCTCAAAAAATTTTGAATGGTGACTATAGTAAAGGCGCATTTGCAGGCTTAACCACATTAATTATCTGCCTAGAAGATGCAGTAGCTGATACGGAACTAGAGCAAGCCGAAAAAAATGCAATAAGTGAATTTAAAAAGCTTGAAAAGGCAAATGCGGATCAATTGGCAGCCGGCCCTATTTTGTTCTTGCGGATTCGTACGCCAGATCAATTGGATAAGTTGATCCAAAATGCAGACACCGCTTTAAGCGTTGTTACTGGAATTGTCTTTCCAAAATGCTCACCTAAAACGCTACCTGTGTTTTTTAAAGCACTAGATCGCGCGAGTAAAGCAGCGGGCAGAAAGCTTTATGCTTTGCCTTTACTTGAAACAAAAGAAGTACTTTATAGTGAGTCTCGAGAACAAACATTAGCGGAATTATATAAAATTATACAGCGAGAAGCCGAACGAATTTTGACTGTTCGCGTTGGAGCAACCGATTTTTCCAGTTTGTATGGCTTGCGGCGTCCAGCAGAACGAACAATTTATGATGTTCACATTATTCGAGACTGCCTGATTGCCATACTAAACCAGTTTGGTCGCTCAGAAGATGGGTTCACCGTTTCAGGACCTGTTTATGAACATTTTTCAATCGGTGAGCAACTTTGGCTTTCTTCAAAACCTGAACAAACTTTGTGGGAAGAAGTTCAATTGGATATTTTGAATGGATTTAAAGGGAAAACTTGCATTCATCCGTCTCAAATTTCAATTGTTAACGCCGGACACATCATATCGTTAGAAGCTTATGAAGATGCCAAATTGATCCTTAATGAAAGCCGGGGAAGAAATGGTGTTTTGCAAAGCCCTAAACGCAATAAAATGAACGAAGTAAAACCGCATTTGAGTTGGGCTAAAAAAGTAGTCGCTCAAGCGGAAGTCTATGGGGTGCTGAATGAAAATTATCAACCAATCGACGTCCTCAATCATCTCCGGGCGAACCAATTATCAAATCAATACTAACTTATGGGATAACTTAGCGATGAATATTTCAGTTACAGATGCTTATCCTGGGCTTTCACCAGAGTCTCTTTTTTCTGTAGCTTTGCGAGTCAATAAAAAACGTCAGTTTTTATTTGTCAGTAAGCTAATCGCCAAACATTTAGCTGTAAACCCTTCCGTAGCACTTGGGACCGGGACGTTACTAGCTTCTTTGTTAATGGAAAGAGCGGGTCTTGCTGGATATTCTAATACAGCTCATCTTGTTGAAATGATTGAAACAGGAAACATCAATCGTGAACTAAGCATCGAGTCACTCGAATTCAAAAAAGCATTGCCAGAAAAAACGGTTTTTATCGGAATGGCAGAAACAGCGACGGGCCTTGGTCACTCGGTTTTTCAACATTTCGAGAAAGCTGCTTATCTTCATACAACCCGTGAAGAAATTGATGGCATGACCCCATCTTTTGTCTTTGAAGAAGAACATTCCCACGCAACTTCCCATAAAGTATATGCACCTTCAGGAATGCTTGAGGAAGCTGAAACTATTGTGCTAATTGACGACGAAATTTCAACGGGCAATACTTTATTGAATTTGGTTTGTGCATTAGACGATCAATTTTCAGGGAAAAACTACGTGTCGCTGTCGATTCTCGATTGGCGAAATGCTAGTCAACAAGAAAAAATAGAAACAGCAATAAAAGAGCGAGGCATTAACTTGCAAATCTTGTCGTTAATGTCCGGTGAATTTGAGTTAGTTCATAGCAAAGCGCCTGAAGAACCTGTAGATGCGTTACTAAACGGCACAGGACAAAGAGTTCCAACTATCGAAATAAACGAAAACAAGTTATCGGCTGTTTCAAAAACAAAACAACAGTATATTTCGTACACGGGGCGCTTTGGCCTAACGAGTAAAGAACACGATGAAATCACAAGTTGGGCAGAAACTGCAGCATCGCAAGTGGCTAAAAAAAGCGACAAAGCATTGGTCATTGGAGTAGGCGAGAATATGTATTTGCCCATACGTTTTGCTTTAGCATTAGGAGGCAATTCACGTGTACAGACAACGACGCGCAGTCCGATTTTTGCCGCAAAGACAACAGGTTATCCAATTCAAGAAAAAGCGAAGTTTAATTTACCAGATGCCGAAGGGATAAGCCAATTTATCTATAATTTGAATGAATTGGATATTGATCGGATTTATTTGCTTGCTGAATCGGTTGTTAACACCGCCGAATGGCAGCCGTTACTTGCTTATTTGGAAGAAAAAGCACCAGTAGAATGGATATCTCTAACAACGACCAAAAGGAGTGAAGAAATCGAATGATAGCTACCGGTTTAGTGAAAACGAGTTATCCGAAAGAAGACATCACTTTCCTATTGAAAGATGTAAGCGAAGTATTTACTGAAAGTACATTAGAAGAGCGTGAAAAAGCAGTTCAAACAGGGGCTCATTATGCAGAGCGCCTGCCAATGGAATATCGTCCTTCTGACGAATATACAAAGCTTTATCACGAAACAGTAGTAAAAACAAAAGAGCAATTGGCTTATTTAGTGGGGCTTGTAACACGTCGTATTTTTATGAACGCAGGAACAGATGATATTGTCCTGGTTTCTTTAGCGCGTGCAGGCAGTCCAATCGGTATTTTAATTCGCCGGTATGCTGAAAAAGTTCTGAATATGGATTGGCCACATTATAGTGTATCGATTTTGCGTGACAAAGGAATCGATGAAAAAGCAATCGATTCAATTCGTGCTGCACATCCGACAAGCCGTATTCAATTTGTGGATGGCTGGACCGGAAAAGGCGCGATTCAAAAAGAATTGACTAAAGCAGTAAATCATTTGAATCAGACGAAAAAAATGGATTTGCATGACGATATGGCTGTACTTGCCGACCCTGGAGCGTGTGCAGTATTATTCGGCACGCGTGAAGACTTTCTTATTCCAAGTGCATGCCTGAATGCTACGGTATCCGGACTGGTCAGTCGAACCATTTTAAACAAACTGTATATTGGTGAAGATGACTTTCATGGGGCAAAGTTTTATGGTGAATTGCTAGAAGAAGATTTATCAAATGACTTTGTTGACCAAGTTACTAGTTGTTTTAAGGACACGCGAGAGAGAGTCGAAAAAGATGCTGTTTCAACTCCTGTTACAGCAGAAAGAACATGGCAAGGCATGAAAGAAGTCGAAGAAATTGGCCAGCAAATGTATCAGGAAACCGACTATCATTTGATCAAACCGGGTGTTGGTGAAACGACACGTGTTTTACTACGGAGAAGTCCTTGGAAAGTACTTGTTAACAGCTTGGAAAATCCAGATGTCCATCATATTTTAATGCTGGCAAAAGAAAAAGATGTGCCGGTCGAAGTAGTTCCTGACTTGTTTTATCGTGCAATTGGTTTAATCCGATCAGGTAAAGAAATATGACGGTATTATTTGCAAGCGACTTAGACCAAACCTTAATCTATTCCCGAAATTCAATGGGGATGGAGGTCACTGAAGAAGAGCTAGTAGAAGTAGAGCGTTATGAGGGGAAACCTTTGTCATTTATGACAAAAAAGAGTCAATCGGCATTATGGAATATTGGCGATTCTGCTTTTTTTCTGCCGGTGACAACGCGTACGCAAGCTCAGTACGAGCGGGTAACCGGTATTTTTGAAGGGCAACATCCACAGTTTGCAGTTATTTCTAATGGAGCGGTTATTTTAGAAAATGGTCATCCGATTAAAGAATGGTCCGACCAAATTCGCCAAACGTGCATAAACCGTAAAACCATTATAGAAGAATTGCTACCGGAAATTGAACGTCATTTCTCTGAGGATTGGGTACTAAAAGTTAGAGAAGCAGATGATTGGTTTGTTTATTTAATCATCGATCGTGCTCGGTTTCCGGAAGACAAGTTGGATTTTTACACGGCCACTCTTAAAAAGCTTGGCTGGGGATTATCGCTTCAAGGCAGAAAACTTTATTTTATGCCAGAAAGCATTACGAAAGCAGGGGCAATGGAGTATATTAAGAAACGTATAGGGGCAAATTATGTCTTTGCTGCTGGAGATTCGTTATTGGATTTGGATTTATTAGAAAGCGCCAATTACGGCATGCTTGCAGCTCACGGTGAAGCTGCGAAAAATGCAGTTTCAGTTTCAGCGCATATTCATAAGACAGAAAATTACGGCATTAAGGCAGGCGAGGAAATTTTAGCTCGTGTTGCTGAAATAGCAATGCAACGCCAGTAAGCAACAAAGCAAGGAGAGATTCCGATGGTTCAGTTGAATCCAATCCCCGCTAAAACCTGGGATCCGGAGAAAATCGGGGAATGGCTGAAAAAACCGATTGTGGATCACAGTGAAACGAAAATTGAAGAGAACAGCATTACCTATCCTCAATTGCTTGGCCAAATTACAGGTATGACACTTGATGCGGATGAATATTTCGCTTCAATTTATGATGTTATAGAAGCGTCAGAAGGCCGGTTAATTCGACTTTCTGACAAGATGAACAAACATATTGAACAAGAGCGTTTGCGAACACTTCAGGATTTGTTTGAAATGAACAAAAAAGAAAAAGGCTTATCACCCAATCGCATGACAGCTTTTCTTGATGGCAAAGGATTGCTTCCTAAGTTAAAAGATGCAGACCTTAATAGACGTTTGCGGCTTGTGTTGATTGATATTCTGAAAGCGTTTCAAGCGCAATCAGGTGGGGATACGACGCATTCTTCTTTTCGTCGCGTAACGACAGACTTGGTTAAGTGGATGTTTAATCATATCGAACCTGAAATTGAAAAATTAGAGTTAGAAAAAGGCTTGCCGGGCTTTTTGTGGTATGGCAGTGTGACGGAAAGTGAGAATTGGTTTTTAAAGTTAGCAGTTGATTTTGGTTTTCATGTTATTGTTTATGACCCAAAAGGAGAACGGTGGTTTGAGAAGGCTGTTGGGAGTGAGGGGCTCCATAGCCATAGTTTCCAAGTAAATGCCGATTCTCTCCTACCTTTCCCGGAAGAAAAGCCGAAACGTGTAGGAACGGTCGCTTACCGAGCTACGCAAGAAGTAGATCGGTTATTGCATCACGATGATTCTGGACTATATAAACCATTCCAATTCAAATCTTATTTGACGCAATCTGTTCGCTTGAAGACCACAATGGACGAAGCATTCATGCTTGCTAAAGAACGTGCAATGGTTCGACCATCCTTTTCAGTAGGGAGTGAGCGAGTCAACATTCCTGTTGTTTTCTCAAAAGTAATGGGCATTGAAAAAGATCGTAAACGCTTTTGGGACAATGTTCATAACTTGACGGAACGTGAAGACACGAAATTGATTCGAAGTTTTCCGTTTATCGAAGAACGAAAAGGCAACCAGCAATTTCATTACCGAGCAGCGCTTGGGAAAAATGGAAAACTTGATCCGGAGAAGATGAAAACGGCACATTGGTGGAAATACAATAAATTGCCGGATGGTGTGCAGACGGCGATTGCTGCTGCAATTGCAAGGCATGTAGAAAAGCCGATACTGCAGCCTCAAGGCAGCGAATCGTTTGAAGAGTTGCAGCTATATGCTTTTTCGCAATCGATGTCGTTACCAGATTCGGTCATTCAGTTGATTCAATTGTTTGATTATCCGCAATTTGTGCCAACGATGTTGTTTTATAACGAAGAAAAAGATGGTGAATTGAGCCGGGCGGATGCCAATGCTATCGCGCTCATCCATGTATTTGGACTTGATGTAATTGTCATCAATCCTCAAGGGCATCAAGATATTGAAAGATGGATAGACGCAGAGTCATTTGACACACACTGGCTCGATGAGCGGAGCTTTAACGAGCCATACCGTGAGCCTTCTGTAGTGAAGAAAATCTTTAAAAAATGGCTATAGCCAAAGAGGGAGTGAGAACGGATGACCAATATGCCAGATCAAATCGAACAACAAGAATTGGTGATGAAGGATGAAAACCAATTAAAAGTTCAGTTGAAAAAAGATCCTGAAGTTCTTCAATTAGCTGAAAAAATCGACCCGAAAAACCAAATTGCTTTATTGGAATTTGGCCGTGAGCCAGCCAATGAAATTTCCGCTTTTACAGGGAAAGTATTAAATTCCGTTCAAGCAAATAGCATGGAAGAGTCTAGTGAATTACTGAAACAATTAGGTAAAATCATGGACAAATTCGATAAGAAAGATTTCGTTGAAAAGAAAGGCTTCCTCAACAAAATCTTTAACAAAGGCAATAAAGTAATCGAACAATTGTTTAATAAGTACCAAACGATGGGAACTGAAATCGACAAAGTATACGTTGAAATTACAAAGTATGAAGGCGAAATGAAAAAATCGACAACAACTTTAGAAGAACTATACAACCAGAACTTCAATTACTTTATGGAGTTAGAAAAATACATCGCAGCAGGTGACATTAAAGTTGAAGAACTAAAAGCTCAAGAGCCTGCAGTTCGTGCAAAAGCAGAATCTGGGGATCAAATGGCATTAATGGAACTAAACTCTCTACAAAATGCCATTGAGCTTTTAGAGCAACGCGTGTACGACTTGGAAATGGCCAAACAAGTTTCTTATCAGTCGGCGCCTCAAATCCGTATGCTACAGCGCGGGAACACAAAACTAATCGGAAAAATCAACTCAGCTTTTGTGACGACTATTCCGATTTTTAAAACAGGCTTAATCAATGCCATCGCAGCTAAGCGTCAAAACTTAGTGGCCGAATCGATGAGTGAATTGGATCGCCGCACGAACGAAATGCTACTTAACAATGCCAACGACATTTCACGTCAAAGTGTTGATATTGCGAGAATGTCTGGTCAACCGAGCATCAAGATTGAAACCATTGAACAGACATGGGAAACTATTATGCAAGGGATGAACGACACACGCGAAATTGAGCAAGAAAACCGTAAAATGCGTGAAGAAGGACGTCTCCGCATCGAAGAACTACAGAAGAAATACGAAGATGCTCAACGCAAAGCTAAATAACTAGAGGAGGAATTTACGATGTCAGCAATTAACCTTTCAAAAGGACAGAAAATCGATTTAACAAAAACAAATCCAGGTCTTACAAAAGTGGTCGTTGGTTTAGGCTGGGATACTAACAAATACAGCGGTGGCGGCGATTTCGATTTAGACGCATCTATTTTCTTAGTAGGTGAAAATGGCAAATCACGCGGACCAGAAGACTTTGTATTCTATAACAACCTTGAAGGCGGAAATGGTTCTGTTGTTCACACCGGTGATAACTTGACTGGTGAAGGAGAAGGCGACGATGAACAAGTAATCGTAGATTTACCAAACGTTCCTGCCGATATTCATAAAGTGGTATTTACTGTAACGATTCACGAGGCAGACAGCCGCGGACAAAACTTTGGTCAAGTTTCAAATGCATTTATCCGTATTGTAAACGAAAACTCAAACGAAGAACTTATCCGTTATGATCTTGGCGAAGATTTCTCAATCGAAACAGCACTAGTGGTTGGCGAATTATACCGTCATGGCAACGAATGGAAATTTAACGCAATTGGCAGTGGCTACCAAGGTGGCCTTGCAGCATTAGTAAATGATTTTGGCTTAAGCTAATAAACCTTACCGTCCATCAAGCACTTTTGATGGACGGTTTTTCTATGCTGATTTTTTTAGAAACAAAAAGTAAAGTAGAAATAGACGGGCTTGATTGAATTATGAAATTTTTTTTGATTTTCTTGAAGTCTTATGGCTGTTAGGTTTGCGGAAAGTGGAAACGCTTGCAAAATAATCTTAATATTTTTTATATATTGACAATGGTTTTTTCGCTGTATATGATGGAGTCAATTCAAATATACCGATTAACTATGTTGATGGAGATACACTTTGTGCAAGGAAATCTCAAGAGAACTGATGGTTGGTGAGAATCAGTGGTTTCCGCATTTAGTAGCACTCCTGAATAGATGGATTGAACAAAACTAGTAGGTCCATCCGGTTCGTGCACGTTACGCATGTGAACCAATGAGACTGTCAGTTTTTTGACAGTGAATTAGGGTGGTACCGCGAACTAGAGACTCTTCGCCCCTTACATCTTTATGTAGGGGGAGAAGGGTCTTTTTTCACTTTAATACGTAAAATTACTGACCCGTGAAAGCGGGTAAATCGAGAGGGGAATGAATTTATTATGCTGACAGACCAACAAATTTTACGAATCCCAGGACCAACACCAATCCCACCAAGTGTGCAACGTGCAATGACACAACCGATGATTGGACATCGTGGCCAAAGTACATCTGACATGATTAGTGACATCCGACCAAGACTAAAACGTGTTTTTGGAACAAAACAAGAAGTTATCATTTTGACAGGCAGTGGAACTGCAGGGCTAGAAACAGCGGTAGTCAATACGGTCGCTCCTGGTGAAGAAGTTCTGGTTCTTGTAACAGGCGCATTCGGTGATCGATTTGCGAAAATTTGTAAAGCATACGATATTCAAACTCATGTTTTCGAAGTAGAGTGGGGACAAGCAGTGGATCCGGAAGCGGTAAAGAACTTCCTTGTGGAACATCCTGAAATCAAAGTGGTCTTTTCTACATTTTGTGAAACTTCAACGGGTGTTTTGAACCCGATTAAAGAAATGGCTGCTGCTATAAAAGAAGTGTCAGATGCTCTTGTTATTGTTGATGGCGTATCGTGTGTAGCGGGTACGGAAACCGAAATGGATAAATGGGGAATTGATGTAGTCGTGACAGGTTCACAAAAAGCCTTTATGTTGCCAGCAGGACTTTCGTTTATCGCAGCAAGCGAACGCGCATGGAAGAAAATCGAGGCTAACCCTCAGCCAAGATTTTATTTGGACCTTAAAAAACACCGCGACAATATTTTAAAAGATACAACACCATTTACTCCGGCCTTATCGATTTTGTTTGGGTTACAGCAAGTGCTGGTATTGTTGGAAGAAGAAGGAATGGAGAACGTGTATGCGAGACATCGTCTCATGAAAGATATGTCACGTGCAGCCTTTAATGCATTAGGAATCCCATTGCTCACTTCTGATAAAGATGCATCCCCAACTGTTACTGCGGTAAAACCAGATGATTTTGACGCTGAAGAATTCCGTAAAGTCATGAAAAAAGAATTTGCTTTAGAAGTGGCAGGCGGTCAGCAGCATTTAGCGAAAAAGATTTTCCGTATCGGTCATATGGGTTATTGCTCTCCGGCAGATATGTTACAAACTATCGCAGCGATGGAAATTGGGTTGATGAAAGTCGGGAAAGAAATTGAACTTGGTCAAGGAATTGCCGCTGCACAGCGAGTCTTTTTAACAGAAGGAGCGAAAACGAAATGACATTTCATATACTAATCAGTGACCCGTTAAGCGAAGAAGGAATTTATCCTTTACGCCAGGCAAATGGAGTAAACATCGTCATGGAAACCAATTTAACTCCCGAACAACTAGAAGATCGTATTCATGGCTTTGACGCATTACTGGTACGAAGCCAAACACAAGTAACGCGTGAGTTGATCGAAAAAGCATCGAACTTGAAAATCATTGGTCGTGCAGGTGTGGGCGTCGATAACATTGATTTAGAAGCTGCAACAGAACATGGCATTATTGTGGTAAATGCGCCAGATGGTAACACCAATTCAGCTGCAGAGCATACAATGGCTATGATTATGTCAATGGCCCGTAAAATTCCTCAAGCTTTCCATGCTTTGCGCAATCAGCAATGGGACCGGAAATCATATGTCGGCGTCGAATTGAAAAACAAGACCCTCGGTGTTGTTGGATTTGGACGAATCGGTCAAGAAGTAGCGGCTCGTGCGAAAGGTCAACGAATGAACGTTATTGCTTACGATCCTTTCTTAACGGCTGAAAAAGCAGAAAAACTAGGCGTCGATTTTGGCTCTGTAGAAGATGTGTTAAGAGCAGCAGATTTTATAACGGTGCACACGCCATTATTAAAAGAAACAAAGCATTTGATCAATAAAGAAGCATTTGAAATTATGAAAGATGGCGTTCAAATCGTTAACTGTGCTCGCGGTGGGATTATTGATGAAAATGCGTTGTACGATGCTGTGAAATCGGGGAAAGTTGCTGGTGCGGCACTTGATGTTTTTGAACAAGAGCCGATGGTCGATTTTCGTTTATTGGATTTACCAGAAATTATCGCAACGCCTCACTTAGGAGCAAGTACTTTTGAAGCACAAGAAAGCGTAGCGGTAGATGTTAGTGTGGACGTAGTAAGCTATTTCACGACAGGAACTGTACGCAACTCAGTGAATCTGCCATCCGTACCAAAAGAAATTATGAAAAAGATCGAACCTTATTTTGATTTATCAGAACGTCTAGGTGCTTTTTTGACAGATTTAGCAGGTGCAACAGCAGAAGAAGTTACCGTACGTTATGCGGGAGAATTAGCGAATATGGATGTAAGACCGTTAACGCGTAATATGTTAAAAGGGATGCTAAAGCGTCATCTTGGCAAACAAGTTAATAATGTAAACGCATTGTATCTTGCCAACCAAAAAGGCATTGTCGTTACCGAACAAAAGACTACTGAATCGAAAGGGTTTATGACGCTCATCACAGTAGAAGTAAAGACAGCTAATGGCATTCGGAAAGTGGCTGGGACATTGTTGAATGGACAAGGTGCCCGTATTGTCAAAGTAGATGATTATTTAGTAGATGTTGTACCAGAAGGGCATCTATTGTACGTTAGTCATAATGACCGCCCAGGGGTGATTGGCCGAGTGGGTACGCTACTTGGGCAGGAAAACGTCAATATTGCTACGATGCAAGTTGGACGTTCAATTGTTGGAGGAAGTGCCATCATGATGTTATCAATTGATAAGTCTGCAGAAACAAGCAGTCTTGAGCAATTAGCAAAATTAGATGAAATTCAAGCAGTTACAGCTATTAACTTATAATCAAAGAAAAGGAGGTCCTCGCTACGAGGATCTCCTTTGAGGTTTTAAGCAAAGTCCGTTTGCACAATGTGAGACAACAAAACCGCGCTGGTCGCTTTGGGGATGACTCCCGCAAGAAGCCAGGGAAATCACCTGTCTTCTTGCTTCGTCTACCCCGTGGACGCGCCAGCACTAGCGTCTATGATAAATAGACATGTCTATCAAGAAATATACAAGGAGAGAGGTATTGGATCAAGTCTATTCCAATACCTCCTATTTCATTAAAGTTGTTCTAACAGTTGAAGCAATTCTTCTAAATGTTGAATTTCATATGTCGGGACGATGGTTTCGTGCGGTGCTTTTTCTTCTCGGTTGATCCAAACAGAGCGGATGCCTACTTTTCCGGCACCGATAATATCTGTCATTAAATTATCTCCGACCATCAATACTTCGTCGGCGCTAAAATCGAATTTAGATAAAGCATGATAGAAAATGTCAGGGTCTGGTTTTCCTTTTCCAAATGCACCGGAAACGATGATGTGATCGAAATAAGGAGCAATTTCAGGTGTGATTTCAAGTTTAAGTTGTTGCAAGCTAGGTGAACCATTTGTTAATAAAAGCAGCTGGTAATGTTCTTTCAATTCAGCTAGTACATTTAAACTTTCTTCATATAGAACAGGGTTTCTTTTGCGTGCTTCGGGAAAGTATTCAGCAAGCTGGCTGCCGATTTCAGCGCTGCCTTCGATTCCGATTTTCTGTAAACCAAGCGTCCAAGCTTCTTGACGATAAGTTGGAACGATGGTTTTCATCTTTTGAAAGTTTTCTCCTTCATCATCAAAAGTTCCCCACAGTCCTTCAAAAGGATTGATGCCGATCATTTTTGTAAAGTCGTATGTATCATATCCTGAATACAGTTCAGTTGCTGCAGCTCTCACGGCTTCTTCTAAACCGGAACAATCTTGACCCGTTAATTCTTCGGCTAATCGGCATGTTTCTTGAAATGCTTTTTCCACACTTTTTTTATCCCATAACAAAGTATCATCTAAATCGAAAAAAATCGCTTTTACCATCGGTGTGAGCTCCTCCTGACAATATCTTTACTTTTCATTTAGTGTACTGGAAAAACGCACGGAAATATAGGGGTTCAGAGAACTGTCACAGAAAAGAGAGAGGTTCAAGTGTATGATATGGATAAGGAGTGAAGACAATGACCATTAGCAACTCGACGATGCTTTTATTGGAAGAAGCGACTAACTTTATAGAAACGTGTTATGAAGAGCTTGGGAAGAGTGCGGCCGATAAATCGAGCAGATTACTCGAAATAAAAATCGAAATTAAAAATACAGGAACTTATACACATCGTTTCGAAGAGTTGGAACATGGCGCACGCATGGCTTGGCGTAATAATAATCGCTGCATCGGTCGGTTGTTTTGGAACTCACTAACGGTCTTTGATGAAAGGCATCAAATGACTGCAGACGATGTTTTTGATGCTTTAGTTCGGCATATCGACTTTGCTACAAATGGTGGCAAAATTCGCCCTACAATTACCGTTTTTCGCCAAGAACAAGGAAATGAAAAAGCAATGCGCTTATGGAATCATCAGCTAATTCGTTATGCAGGGTATGAGACAGTGGAAGGCATTATTGGAGATTCAAATTCAGTTGAATTTACAAAACAGTGTCAAAACCTTGGCTGGCACGGAGCGGGATCCGCTTTTGATATTTTACCGCTAGTTCTTGAAATGCCGAATGGGGATTTGTTTTTAAAAGAAATTCCGCAAGCAGTGATTAAGGAAGTTGAAATAAATCATTCAGAAATTCAAGGGTTTTCACAGTTAGGTTTGAAGTGGTACGGAGTTCCTTTAATTTCTGATATGTTATTAGAAATTGGAGGCATTAAATACAAGATGGCTCCTTTCAACGGTTGGTACATGGGCACTGAAATTGGTGCAAGAAATCTTGCAGATGAAGATCGATACAATGCTTTGCCAGCAGTAGCAAAACTGATGGGGTTGAATACACAGTCAAATCGCTCTTTATGGAAAGACAAAGCATTAGTTGAATTGAATATTGCCGTTTTAGAGTCGTACCAAGAAGCGGGTATGACCATCGTTGATCATCATACAGCCGCAAAGCAATTCAAAAACTTTGAGAAAAAAGAAGAAACCGAAGGGCGAGATGTTACTGGAAACTGGGTATGGCTTATTCCACCGATGTCTCCAGCTACAACGCATATTTTTCATAAACCTTATCAAAATCATTTGGTCAAACCGAATTACTTTCACCAACCTTCTCCATACTAGTTAAAGATAATCGTGCTCTTTAAATGAGAAAGACTGCGGTTTTTATTAGCGATTTGCGTTACATTTAAATGATTTGTACTATAATAGTAGATAGTGAATAGTATGTAATGTGAAACTTTGAAGAGAGAAGGAAATTTAATGGGACGCAAATGGAACAATATTAAAGAAAAGAAAGCATCAAAAGATGCCAACACAAGCCGGATTTACGCAAAATTCGGACGTGAAATATATGTAGCTGCAAAACAAGGCGAGCCAGATCCAGAATCTAACCAAGCCTTGAAAGTAGTATTAGAGCGAGCAAAAACTTATAGCATTCCACGTGCGATTATTGACCGTGCGGTTGAAAAAGCAAAAGGTGGATCTGAAGAAAGCTATGATGAATTGCGTTATGAAGGATTCGGTCCGAATGGCTCGATGGTCATCGTAGATACATTAACAAACAATGTTAACCGTACGGCTTCAGATGTTCGTGCAGCATTTGGGAAGAATGGCGGCAATATGGGGGTTAGTGGATCGGTTGCGTATATGTTCGACCACACCGCGGTATTTGGTGTTGAAGGCAAAACAGCTGACGAAGTGTTAGAGCTAATGATGGAATCGGACATTGATGTTCGTGACATTATGGAAGAAGAAGGTGGCGTAATTGTCTATGCAGAACCGGATCAATACCACCTAGTACAAGAAGCATTCAAAAGTGCAGGTATTACCGAATTTACTGTAGCTGAGTTGACGATGCTTGCTCAAAACGAATTGCCGTTGCCAGAAGATGCACAAGCACAATTCGAAAAAATGATTGATGCAATTGAAGATTTAGAAGACGTACAACAGGTTTACCACAACGTGGATTTAGAAGGATAAATAGGGAAAGATGCTCTGAGAAATTCAGAGCATTTTTTTATGGGAAAAAATTCTAAGTTATACTACCTCAGCTTGTAATTCAAAAGTAGAACAACTATACTAATTTTGAATCAGTAGAACAATTATTCAGACTATTTCCATCTAATTATGTAAGGGGTTTCATGTGGAAATGTAGATTTTAACTGATTTAAAAGTACATAAGACATTGGGGGAAAGCAGATGCTTAAGGAATTATCACCAAAAGCCATAGCTTTACGAGAGAAACTACTAGTATTCATGGATGACCATGTGTATCCAAACGAAGCTGTGGTAGAAAAATACCTTAAAGAGGCAGAAGACCGTTGGACAATTCCACCCATTATTGAAGAATTAAAGAAAAAAGCTAAAGAACAAGGTTTATGGAATTTGTTTTTAGATCATCCAGAATACGGAGCTGGCTTATCCAACTACGATTACTCTCATCTATGTGAAATTATGGGACGGTCATTGATTGCGCCGGAGTTATTTAACTGTAATGCACCCGATACGGGGAACATGGAAGTATTCGTTAAATACGGCACAGAAGAGCAAAAGAAATTATGGCTGGATCCTTTATTAAATGGAGAAATTCGGTCTTGTTTCTCGATGACAGAACCAGCTGTTGCTTCTTCGGATGCGACCAATATTCAAAGTAGTATTGTCCGTGACGGTGAGGAATACGTTATCAATGCAAAAAAATGGTGGACAACTGGAGCGATGGACCCGCGCTGTAAAATTGCGATTGTCATGGGGAAAACAGACCCAAATGCAGCAAAACATCAGCAACAATCAATGATCTTAGTACCTTTTGATACACCGGGTGTGGAAATTATTCGGCCGCTCACGGTTTTTGGCTATGATGATGCGCCGCAAGGACACGCTGAAGTTCACTACAATAATGTGCGTGTACCCGCAACTAACATATTGCTTGGCGAAGGACGTGGCTTTGAAATTGCTCAAGGGCGTTTAGGGCCGGGACGGATTCATCATTGCATGCGTGCAATTGGAGCTGCAGAGCGAGCTCTCGAGTTATTGTGCAAAAGGGCTGATAGTAGAGAAGCATTTGGTTCAAGTTTGGCGGAAAAAGATGTGATAAAAGAAATTATTGCTGAAAGTCGAATCGAGATTGAACAAGCACGTCTTTTAACGCTGCATGCAGCTCATAAAATAGATACAGAAGGTGCAAAAGCATCCCGTAAGGAAATCGCCATGATTAAAGTTGCAGTTCCCCGAGTTGCACAAAATGTCATTGACCGTGCCATACAAGTGTTTGGTGGAGCAGGGCTAACGGAAGACTTTCCGTTAGCTGCACATTATGCCAATGCTCGTGCTCTACGTTTAGTAGATGGTCCAGATCAAGTGCACATTCGAGATGTTGGCAGGCTAGAATTGAGTGAACAATTAAAGGCAAGTTTAGGTAAGTGAAAAAACACCATAAAGGGGAAATGACACGATGAATAATATTTACTTAATAGATGGAGCAAGAACTGCTTTTGGAGGATTTGGAGGAGCATTTGTCAATACGGATGCGACTGAACTTGGAGCAGCGACAGCAGTTGAGGCGCTAAAGCGTTCAAATGTCAAAGCAGAAGATATCACCCATGTTTTTTACGGAAATGTTATTCAATCTAGCATAAACGGTGCTTATATTGCTCGGCATATTGGGTTAAAAGCGGGTGTACCAAAAGAAGTTCCAGCGCTCACGTTAAATCGTTTATGTGGCTCGGGTGCTCAAGCGGTCGTTACAGCCGCGCAGCACATATTATTAGGAGAGGCGGATTTGGTGTTGGCAGGAGGGGCAGAGAACATGTCGATGTCTCCATATGCTAGTTTTGATCAACGCTTTAGTAAATCGAAAATGGGTAATTTACAATTTGAAGATATGTTAACTGCCACATTGACGGATCAATATACCGGGAACGGTATGGGAATGACGGCAGAGAAACTGGCAGAGCAATACGATATCTCACGTGAAGAACAAGATGCTTTCTCTGTGGAGTCTAATCAGCGAGCAGCACAAGCGGTCGAATCTGGAAGATTTGCAGAAGAGATTGTAGCGGTCGAGGTGAAAACGCGTAAAGGTGTTTTAGTAGTAGACAAAGATGAACATATTAAACCAAACGCAAATGAAGAAGCTTTGGCAAAACTCCGTCCTTCGTTCAAAAAAGAAGGTACAGTGACGGCTGGAAACGCTTCAGGTATTAATGATGGTGCAGCTTCACTCGTCGTAGCGAGCGAAGCTGCTGTAAACAAGCATAGCTTAAAGCCGATGGCGCGTATTGTCTCTTGGGGAGTAGTAGGAGTAGATCCGACGATTATGGGCATTGGGCCAGTGCCAGCTATTAAACAAGCGTTAGAACGTGCTGAGTTGACTGTCGACGATATTGATTTATTTGAAGTGAACGAAGCATTCGCGGCACAATATTTGGCAGTGGAAAAAGAACTGGGATTAGACCGAGAAAAAGTCAACGTCAACGGTGGTGCAATTGCATTAGGACATCCAGTTGGAGCAAGTGGTGCACGTATATTATTGTCGCTGGCTTATGAGCTGAAACATCGTGGCGGAAAATACGGAGTAGCGAGTTTATGTATTGGGGGAGGGCAAGGAATAGCGGTAGTAATCGAAAGTGCTTAAACTCCTCGTCTCATTATAAGCTTTCTTTCTTAAAAGAGGGCCTAAACGTTGTACAAAAACGTTTAGGCCCTCTCTTTTTTGTCTAAACAAAGAGAAGAAGGTCGTTTATCATTTTGAATAAGTTATTGAAGGTTCACTATAAGCAGAACATTTTACATTGTATACCCCCGGTGGTATATTAAGGGTAATTAAATTATTGAAGGGAATTGATGATATGTTATTAAGATATTTCTATGATGAAAATTTAGCGCACGCTTCATATGTAGTAGGTTGCCAAGCATCGGGAGAAGCTATAGTTGTAGACCCAATGCGTGATATCACTGCTTACGAAGAACTTGCAGCAAAAGAAAACTTGAATATTGTCGGAGCTCTTGAAACGCATATTCACGCTGACTTTGTTTCAGGTTCACGCGAACTTGAAAATCGTTTTGGCGCAAAATTATATCTATCTGACGAAGGTGATGCAGATTGGAAATATCAAAATATCGATCATCTAAATCACCAATTAGTAAAAGACGGCGATCAGTTTAAAATCGGAAATCTGATTTTTGAAGTGATGCACACACCAGGACACACACCAGAAAGTATTTCATTCTTATTAACGGACCGCGGTGGTTCGGCAGATAAAGCAATGGGTATTTTCACTGGAGATTTTGTCTTTGTAGGAGACGTTGGTCGACCTGATTTACTTGAAAAAGCTGCAGGTGCCGAAGGAACTTCTAAAGCAGGCGCTAAAGATATGTTCGAATCACTTGAACGCTTTAAAAAACTACCAGATTATCTTCAAGTATGGCCAGCTCATGGTGCAGGAAGTGCATGTGGTAAAGCGCTTGGCGCAGTACCATCTACTACTGTAGGTTATGAGAAAATGTTTAACTGGGCATTGCAATACGATGAACTTGAAGCATTCCAAAAAGAATTATTAGATGGTCAACCTGAACCACCGTCTTATTTCGCTGTGATGAAATCAGTGAATAAAACAGGTGTAGAGTTAGTGAAGAATTTACCAAAACCACAAGCGATTCAATCTGCAGATGAGTTGAAGAAACTAATTGCAGAGGGAGAGCAAGTTATTGATACACGTGCTTCTGCTTCATTTGCTAATGGGTATATTCCTGGCACAATTAACATTCCATTTAATAAATCATTTGCCAACTGGGCTGGATGGATTGTCGATTACAAAAAACCACTATACTTGCTACTCGATCCAGAATCTTTAGACAAAGTAGTAGAAGTGTTACGCTCTGTTGGCATTGACGGGGAAATTGGCTACGGAGATGCTTCGAAGCTAATCGAAGAAGCAGGAGAATTAGATTCGTATAAGAATGTATCTCCCGAAGAAGCCAAGAAACTGATTAAAGACGACGAAGCTAATGTGCTTGATGTTCGAAATCAATCTGAATACGATGAAGGTCATATCGACCAGGCCAATCACATTATGATTGGTACATTAAAAAAACGATTAGATGAAGTGCCAACCGACAAAACAATTATTGTTCACTGTCAGTCTGGAGCGCGTTCAGCGATTGCAGCAAGCCTTCTTAAAGCGAATGGATTTGACGACTTGGTCAACCTTTCAGGCGGTTATGCAAAATGGCAAGAAGTATTATCGGTTTAATCAAGGCGACTAAATAAGTAGCCAAGTATGTATTACGTAATGCGATAAGCTTTGCTTATGGTATAAAAGGAGAAATGAAATGATAGTAAGCACAATGCTGATTGGACTGCCAGTTTCTATGGCAGTCTACAGCGTTTATAAAAGACATATCCCAGTCTCTGGCGTAAAACAGGCACAGCTTAATGAAATTGATGGTAATTCGTATGCGCTACTCGATGTTCGAGCTTATAATGTTTCCAACAAAGAGGTAGTTTCGGATGCCTTTAATCTACCAATTTCCTATTTCACAAGAGGTTATAAGGAAATACCGCAAAAACCGATTCACTTAATCGCAGAAAATCAAGTTGAAAAAAACTTAGCAACTCGACTATTACATCAAAAAGGATTTAAAGTCGCTAGCTATAGTTTAATGGGAAATAGCAAGATGCAAACGGCCTGTTGTTAAATAGAAACCTGTGTAAATGTACCCTCATTTACACAGGTTTTTTGTATGTTAAAATAATATTAAATTTTTTAAAAAAGATTGATTCTGACAATGGATTAAAAGTTGTAAAAAAGGTCTGCTTTCCTATAAAATAGTTTTACGTCTAGAAATGAAAGAGGGAAATGAATGAAAAAACCTGGATTAACTGGAAAAGTACTAACGGGACTCGTTCTTGGTGCTGTCGTTGGTTTGTTAATAAACCTATTCGCATCAGGATCATTTGAAGTAATAAATACATATTTATTTGTGCCGCTCGGCCAAATATTTTTAGGCTTAATAAAAATGCTAGTTGTGCCACTTGTTTTGTTTTCTATCATTCTTGGGACTGCGGGTCTTGGAGACCCTGCTAAATTAGGAAGGATTGGTATTAAAACAGTAACGTATTTTCTAGTGACAACCACAATTGCAATAACAATCGGGTTATCATTAGCAGCTGTCATTCAACCTGGACTTGCAGGTGATTTTGATTTGTCATCTGCAGAGTTTGAAACAACAGAAGCGCCATCTGTAGGGGACACGTTATTGAACATGATTCCAACAAATCCAATTGCCTCTTTAGTAGAAGGTAATATGCTACAAATAATTGTATTTGCAGTTTTTGTGGGATTAGCATTAACGGCTCTTGGAGAAAAAACAAAGGGACTTGTTGCATTTATCGAACAAGGCAATGACGTCATGATGTATTTAGTAGGAATTGTCATGAAATTTGCTCCTTACGGAACGTTCGGCTTGATTGCTACAGCTGTGGGATCACAAGGATTTTCAGCCATGAAAGCAATGGGCTCGTATATGCTAGTAATTGTAGCGGCACTGTTAATCCATGCGGTTTTTACATATGGAGGCACGATCAAGTTTTTAGCAGGAAAGAGCCCAGTGTGGTTTTTCAAGAAGTTTGCACCTGCAATGAGTGTAGGTTTCAGTACATCGAGCAGTACGGCTACCTTGCCAATTTCAATGGAAGTAGCTCAGGATGAATTGAATGTGCCGAAGTCGGTGAGTTCATTTGTGCAACCTCTTGGGGCCACCATTAATATGGACGGTACCGCAATTATGCAGGGAGTAGCTACAATGTTCATCGCCCAAGCGTATGGCATAGAATTGTCGACGATGGATTTAATGACCGTCGTTTTAACAGCAGTCTTAGCGAGTATTGGGACTGCAGGTGTTCCGGGTGTTGGATTGATCATGCTAGCGATGGTATTAAGTAGTGTAGGTCTTCCGGCAGCTGGCATTGGTCTTGTTATCGGAATCGATCGTCTATTGGATATGACTCGAACAGCAGTCAATATTTCTGGTGATGCTGCATGTGCCGTGTACATAGCGGAGACAGAGAAAATTAGAGAGCTACGCTTGAAAAATATGAATGCTTAAGAAAAAGGTTTCCGCAAATTAGCGGAAACCTTTTTTATATGATTGGAAAATGTTCACATTGACAAGAAGAAAGTTGCATTATATATTATATGTAACCGGTTACACACTGAGACAGAAACGGAGACGTTTTACATGACCACTATTAAGGATGTAGCAAAAAAAGCAGGAGTTTCAGTAGCTACAGTTTCTAGATTTTTAAATGACAGCGGATATGTTAGTGCAGAAGCGGCCAAAGCAGTAACTGCTGCCGTGGAAGAGTTGAAATACGAGTTAAATCCTATTGCACGTTCGTTGAATACGAAAAAATCTAATTTAATTGGCTTGATCTTACCAGACATCACCAATCCTTTTTTTCCGGAACTTGCGCGAGCCGTTGAAGATGTTGCTTTAACATATGGATACACGGTTGTATTATGTAACTCCGATGAAAATCCAGAAAAAGAGAAGAATTATATTGAAACATTAAAGAAAAAATACATTGCCGGCTTTATCGTCACGTCCAACCAATTGGATGCTCCGCATTACGCCAATGCTAATGTGCCAATTGTGGCACTTGACCGAGCGATTAATGAGAAAATCCCAACTGTTTCTTCTAACAATAAAGAAGGGGCTATCATGGGAACGAATGCGTTATTAGAACAAGGTTGCCAAAACATTCTTTTTCTGAGAGGTCCAGCAGAATTGAATCCCGCGAATGATCGTTATGAAGGATTTATGGCAGCGATTCAACAGTCAAATGCGAAATATCAAGTGGTAACTTGTCCGTTCCATTTCACCGATTCACAAAAAATTGTGGAGCACGTATTAAAAGAAAATCCACAAATCGATGGTATTTTTGCTAGCAGTGACGTCTCGGCAGCCGGTGCATTAAAAGCGGCTAGTTTAGTTGGGAGACACGTCCCAAACGAATTACAGATTATTGGCTTTGACGGTGTAGCAATGGGTGAGATGTTATCGCCGGGATTGACTACTGTTGCACAGGATGTTTATAAAATGGGTGCAATTGCAACACGTGTTTTAATCAAGCGCATTGAAAATGAAATGGTCGAACAAAACTTTTATGAAGTTCCCGTAAAGTTAATCGTTCGTGGAACAACAAGGAGCGTGGGTGAATGATTACAGTAGTTGGCAGCATTAATATGGATTTGGTCGTTAAAACCGATAACTTTCCAAAACAAGGTGAAACCACTTTAGGTACGCTATATACAACAGTGCCAGGCGGTAAAGGAGCTAACCAAGCGGTTGCAGCAGCGAGATTAGGAAGTGCTGTTCAAATGATTGGAGCAGTTGGACAAGACGCTTTTGGGACCGAACTTTTGGCAGGCTTAAAAAGTGAAGGCGTATTAATCGATCAGGTCAAGCGTACAGATGGTACAAGTGGAATTGCCAACATTCTTTTATCAGAAGGTGATAACCGGATTATTGTAGTGCCAGGTGCCAACCATAACGTGACGATAGAAGAAATTGATGCATTAGCTGACCAATTAGTAAAAAGTGAGCTAGTCATCATGCAATTAGAAATGCCGATTTCTGTAGTTCAACGAACGTTGGAAATTTGTCATCAAAATGGAGTGCCAAGCATTTTAAATCCAGCACCTGCAAGTGGATTTACGATGGAGATGTTGCCGTTTTGCACTTATTTAACGCCTAACGAGACGGAAGCAGAGGAAATATTCGGCGTGAATTGGGAAAAGGCTTTAGAAAAGTATCCAAATCGACTTGTCGTAACGCTTGGTCAAAAAGGTGCGCAATTTTTTGATGGAGAAAAGCACGTACTGGTTGAAGGTTTTCCTGCTAAAGCAGTAGATACAACAGGGGCAGGAGATACATTTAACGGAGCATTAGCAACAGCTTTAGTAGAGGAGAAAGAATTTGAATGGGCTGTGCGTTTTGCGAATGCGGCTGCTTCATTATCTGTTGAGAAGTTTGGTGCACAAGGTGGTATGCCCGAGCGTACAGCGGTTTTAGAGAGAATGGCAGGTGATCGCGTATGAAAAAGCATGGAATAATCAATCGTGACATTGCAGCAGCTCTAGCGCAGTTTGGTCACACCGATTTACTTGTTATTGCAGATTGTGGTTTGCCAATTCCAAAAGGCATCTCTTGCGTTGACTTATCTTATAAAATAGGTGAACCTGCTTTTTTAACCATATTAGACGCAGTTCTTGCTGACTTTGAGGCAGAAGCGGCGTATATTGCCCAGGAAATAGCAGGGAAAAATCCTATTATAGGACAAGAAATTTTTAAAAGAATAAAAGCTGACTTTGTTACCCATGAAGAGTTAAAGGAATTAAGCAAACAAGCGAAACTAATCATTCGCACAGGGGAAGCGACACCATACGCTAATATCGTTCTTCGTTCTGGTGTTATTTTTTAAAAAAGGCAGGTGAGTTTAATGATTAAAATGACGGATATCTCCAAATCGTTTAGTGGCAATCAAGTCTTAAAAAATGTTCATTTTACATTGGAAAAAGGCGAAATTCACGCCTTGATGGGCGAGAATGGTGCAGGTAAATCGACATTGATGAAAGTCATGTCCGGAATTTATACACGGGATTCAGGCACAGTGGAAGTAAAGGGAGAGAAAGTCAATTTCACTTCTCCTAAACAAGCGGAAAAAGCAGGCATTGCAGTCATTCATCAGGAACTAAATATCCTGCCTCATCTATCGATTTCAGACAATCTATTTTTAGGGCGGGAAGAAACATATGGTCGAACAGGCATTTTAAAAAACAAGCAAATGGAAAAAAAGACGCGCCAAATTTTACTTGATTTGGGATTAGATATTAATCCAACAGATCCCGCGAGCTCCTTGTCCGTGGGGAAACAACAAATTGTCGAAATCGCCAAAGCCTTATCGGTAGATGCAGAAGTCATCATTATGGATGAGCCCACTGCAGCATTAACAGATCGTGAAATTGATAGTTTGTTTAAAACTATTCGCGAACTTCAAAAACGGGGAGTTTCCTTTATCTACATCTCTCACCGAATGGAAGAAATTTTCTCATTATGTGACCGCATTACGATTTTGCGCGATGGTGAATTTGTAGGGGAACGGAGAATTAGTGAGACTTCGTTTGATGAGGTGGTTCAACTGATGGTTGGTCGTGAACTTGGTGAACGTTATCCTGAACGCAAATCTACAATAGGTGACATCAAACTGTCTGTCAAAGACTTGAAACGAACGGGTTGTTTTGAAAACGTTTCATTTGAACTTCGAAAAGGTGAAGTGTTGTCGATTGCAGGTTTAATGGGAGCAGGACGCACGGAAGTCGCGCAATCTCTATTTGGTTACAAAAAACTTGATGGTGGCATCATTGAATTTGATGGCAAAAAAGTCAAAATCGACACACCGAAAAAAGCGAAAGAAATGGGCATCGGCTATGTAACAGAAGACCGTAAGTCAGAAGGGCTCGTTGTCGACTTTTCAGTGGAAGAAAATGTTAGCATGACAAACTATGAAGCCATTTCTAAAAATGGACTGATTTCTAAAGATAAAGAACGAAAGCTTTACGATTCGATGGTTCAACGTCTCGGTATTCGCACATCAGGACCCGATCAAGCCGCAAAATCTTTGAGTGGTGGGAATCAGCAAAAAGTGGTTATCGCGAAATGGCTCGGTATTGAGCCGGAATTACTCATTTTAGATGAACCCACACGCGGTGTCGATGTAGGAGCGAAAAAAGAAATTTATTCGATTATCAACGAACTCGCTGAAAGAGGCGTTGCTATTTTGATGATTTCATCAGAACTGCCAGAAGTTCTTGGCATGGCCGATCGCGTGCTAGTGATGCACGAAGGAAAAATAACAGCAGATATACCAAAACATGAAATGACACAGGAACGAATTATGCATTTTGCTACAGGAGGTGGAAAACTTGCAGTTGAAGACCAGTAATCAATCCGTACTTCAAAAAATAGCACCATTTATCGGTTTATTTCTTATCATGACAATTATCACGATTTTAAATCCTGACTTTTTATCTGTCTCAAACTTAATGAACGTACTTCGGCAAGTGTCCATTAACGCATTGATTGCTTTCGGAATGACTTTCGTTATTTTGACAGGCGGTATCGATTTATCAGTAGGTTCAACTTTAGCGTTAACAGGTGCTGTAACGGCAGGGCTCATGGCTAGTGGCGTAGATCCGATTTTTGCGATGTTACTAGGCTTGTTGCTAGGAGCAATTCTTGGCGCAATTAACGGGATCATTATCGCAAAAGGGAAAGTGGCGCCGTTTATCGCAACATTAGCGACAATGACCATTTACCGAGGGCTAACACTCGTTTACACAGACGGTCGACCAATTTCTGGATTGGGTGATAGCTTAACTTTCCAAATGCTCGGTAAAGGTTATTTTCTTGGAGTTCCGATTCCCGTTGTCACAATGATAATTAGTTTCGCGATTTTGTATTTCATTTTGAAAAAGACGACTTTTGGCCGACGTGTGTACGCAGTAGGTGGCAATGAAGAAGCGTCGATCTTGTCAGGAATCAATGCAGATCGTATCAAAATTTATGTCTACTCGTTGCTTGGGTTATTGGCAGCAGTGGCTTCACTAATTTTGACATCGCGTTTGAATTCAGCACAACCAACGGCTGGAGAAATGTTTGAGCTTGATGCAATCGCTGCTGTTGTACTTGGCGGTACAAGCTTAACAGGTGGTCGTGGATGGATTGTAGGTACATTGATTGGTGCTTTAATTATCGGGGTACTGAATAATGGATTAAACTTAATCGGGGTTACCTCCTTCTTCCAACAAGTGGTGAAGGGTGCAGTCATATTATTAGCGGTTCTTCTGGACCGTAAAAAAACAACATAAGGGGTGCAGGAAAATGAAAAAATTGCAATTGGGGTTCATGTTACTGGTAATGATGATTTTGGCGGCTTGTTCAATGGATGCTCCAGGATCAAGTTCTGAAGAGGAAAATGGCGACGGTGGCGAAACAAATGGGGATTACACAATTGGTTTTTCAATCTCGACGTTGAATAATCCGTTCTTCGTTACATTGAATGAAGGCGCTGAAGCAAAAGCAAAAGAATTAGGCGCAACTTTAACGGTTGTTGATGCACAAGACAACGCTTCAAAACAAGCGAGTGATGTAGAAGATTTAATCCAGCAAGGTGTAGACTTGATTATGATCAACCCAGTAGACTCTGAAGCAGTTGCGGCAGCAGTAGAGTCAGCTAATGCAGCAAACATTCCGGTTATTACAGTTGACCGCAGTGCTGCAGGTGGCGAAGTTGTTTCTCATATCGCTTCAGATAATGTTGCAGGTGGAGAAATGGCAGGAGAGCACTTAATTTCACTAGTTGGTGATGGCGCTAAAGTGGCAGAACTTGAAGGAGTTCCGGGATCTTCAGCAGCACGTGAACGTGGCGAAGGCTTTAACAATGTAGCAGGTGGAACGTTGGATGTGGTTGCAAAACAAACAGCAAACTTCAACCGTGCAGAAGGCTTATCGGTTATGGAAAACCTTCTTCAAGCAAACCCTGACATTACAGGAGTATTTGCTCATAACGATGAAATGGCGTTAGGTGCACTTGAAGCAATCGAAGCTTCAGGAAAAGACATTGCTGTAGTTGGATTTGACGCAACAGACGATGCAGTAAAAGCGGTAGAAGATGGCCGTCTTGATGGTACAGTCGCACAAAAACCGGCGATGATTGGTGAAATGGCTGTAGAAACAGCTGTTCAATCACTTGATGGTGAAGAAGTTGAAGCATCTATTCCAGTTGAGTTGGAATTGATCAAATAAGATTAAGGTTATGGATATTACAGGCTGTAGATTCACTCGAATAGTTGAGTGGATCTACAGCTTTTTATGTAGAATAAAAATTAGAAGTTTATTGTTACTTTTCACTGTAGCGGCTATTTGGTGAATATCTGGTATACTATGGTCAAAACTTAGTGTAGGGGGCCAGTATGATGAAGGATGTTTGGGTGATAAAGTACGGTGATCACACAATTCGTGTTGTTAATACATGGACCAATGAAAAGTTATTTGTAGATGGCGTGTTACAAGATGAACAAGTAGGCTTGCATTTGACTTCCCGGTTGTTTGGAAAAGTGAGAAACAAAGACGGTGAATATGAAGAGATTAAAGTATCGATTGGCTCTTATTTTTGTAAAATAGAATGCCGTATTTTTGTAGGAGAACGGTTAATTTATACAACAAAACAGCAAATGAGCGAATGAGTTAAAGTTATAAAAGACAATTGGAAAGCAGTAGAAACTTTTTGTTTCTACTGCTTTTTTTTGTGGGAAAGAATAGGTGGATTGTTCTATTAATAAAACCAAAGGATACATTGACATGATTTCAAATAGAGAATATACCTGAGTCGGAAATGGATGACTATGTGAAAAGATCTATTTGTCGAATTAACTGATAATTTAAATGGATACTGTGTTACATTATTTAACATATTATGGGATGGGAGATGTTGTAATGACGAGGAATAATAGGATGAAAAGTTTAATGGCTTTATTGTTGGCAACAGTAATAATGGTTTATCTCACAGATTATGAAAATAAGGCAGGTGCGGACGGTGAATACGCACCGTTAGTTAGCGAAATCAATGAAATCTTACATGACGAACGACTAGATGGTGCGTTAATAGGAGTTAGTATTAGAAAAGCAGATACCGGTGAACAAATTTACGATCATTTCGGAGACACTCGATTAATTCCGGCTTCGAACATGAAGCTTTTTACTGCTGCAGCTGCTTTTGAAACTTTAGGCGAAGATTATCGTTTCACTACAGAAATACATACGGACGGAACTATAAAAGGGGAAATGCTTAAAGGAAATCTTTATTTGAAAGGAAAAGGAGATCCAACATTGCTGGAAGAGGATTTCGAACAATTTGCACGTGAACTTAAAAGCCAAGGAATTCAAAAGATTAAAGGCGATTTAATCGGCGATGATACTTGGTATGATGAGGTTCGGTTGTCTGAAGATATTACGTGGCAGGACGAAGTGTATTATTACGGAGCTCAAGTATCGGCATTAACTGCATCACCAAATAAAGATTATGATGCAGGATCTCTTATCGTCGAAGTTAATGCAGGAGGTGCGGTCGGCGAAGAGCCGAAAGTGTCACTAACACCTCAGACAGATTATGTATCCATCATAAACAAAGCAAAAACAGTAGCAGCTGACCAGCCAAAGACGGTTTCTATTAGTCGTGAGCATGGAACCAACCAAATTATTATTGAAGGAAATATTCCGGTAGATGGTTCACGGAAAAGAGAGTGGATTGCTGTTGACGAACCTTCAGGTTATGCGCTTGATTTGTTTGAAAATGCTTTATTAGCAGAGGGAATCGAATGGACTGGGAAGTATACAATGAAGATGGGTGAAACTCCTACAAACAGCACATTACTATTAGAGCATCAATCAATGACGCTTGCAGAGTTATCGATTCCTTTTATGAAGCTTAGCAACAATGGACATGGTGAAGTGCTTGTTAAAGAAATGGGGCGCATAGTCGAAGGACAAGGAAGTTGGGAAGCAGGACTCAATGTAATGGAAAGTGTAGCTGGAACACTTGGTGTTAATACCGATACTATCTTGCTTCGCGATGGTTCAGGAATGTCTCATGTCAACTTAATTCCAGCAAACGAAATAACGCAATTATTGTCTGGAATTCAAACAAAAGAGTGGTTTAATAGCTATAATAATGCGCTCCCTGTTGCAGGAAATGCAGAACGATTTATTGGAGGCACTTTACGCAATCGTATGAAAGAAACTGCAGCGCAACAAAATGTAAAAGCAAAAACAGGTACTTTGACTGCGGTATCTGCATTATCTGGGTATGTAACAACTAAAGACGAAGAACCCCTAATCTTCTCTATTGTGATCAATAATGATTTAGCTTCAGTTACACCAATCGAGGATGCAATTGCTACAACAATTGCAGAATATAGCGAGGAATAATCATAGAAAAACGGGAAGCACTCATGCTTTCCGTTTTTCTATGTAGTTCATATTTGTTAAAGTTCTTGTATTTGCTAGTATTCCACTCGAAAAGTCTGTATGTTTATTATATTCAGTTTTTTAAAATCAGGAGGTATACATAGATGAAACCAATTATTGGTGTGACTGCGTCTTTAGAATTAGGGCGGGATGAATATGGCATTGAGCTTGCGGATACAGAAGCAATACTCGCAGCAGGAGGGTTACCAGTTATGCTTCCTCACGTAGTTGGAGAAGATGACTTGGATGAAATTGCCGAACATATTGATGGATTATTTTTAGCAGGGGGCTATGATATTGATCCAACTTTATTCGGTGAAGAACCACATCCAAACCTTGGAGTGATTATTCCGTCGCGTGACGCATTTGAATTAGCCTTAACTAAAAAAGTATTGGCCATGAACAAACCCATTTTAGGTGTTTGTCGAGGAGCACAGATTTTGAATATTGCTGTGGGTGGCGACATGTATCAAGATATTACGACGCAAGTAAAAGCGGACTTGTTACAACATCAACAAAAAGCACCAAAATTCCACGGCTCTCATTTTGTGGACATAACAGAAGGGTCACTACTAAACCGATTGACAGGGCAAACGCGAATAAGAGTGAATAGCCGTCATCATCAAGCCAACCGATTAGTTCCTGTTCCATTTGTCGTAAGTGGCCAAGCAAGTGATGGCATTATAGAAGCAGTGGAAAGCGTGCAACACCATTTTGTACTTGGTGTACAATGGCATCCTGAAAATATGGCAAGAACAAAGGATGCAGCATCGGTCCAGATTTTTTCTGGTTTTGTGGATGCTTGCAAAGAAGAGGGAGATGAGTAGATGAAGGTTTTTGATACCCATTGTGACGCGCTACTGAAGTTGCAAATCGCCAAGCGAAATGCATTATTTCATGGAGAATTATTAGATTTCCAACGCTCAAAAGAATTGGATACCAATTTTGAGCGCTTACAAGCTGGTAGCGTGAAAGTGCAATTTTTCGCTATTTTTATTCATCCTGAATTTCCGTCGGATGATAAATGGCAACATGCTCTTGAGCAAATAGACTTGTTCTATAGTGAAGTACTTGGGAAAAACCCATTGATGAAACACATTAAAAACTGGAAAGACATTGATTCGCTACAGCCTGATGAAATTGGCGCAGTTTTAACGTTAGAAGGTGCGGATGCATTTGGCAATGATTTGATGAAGTTGCGTCAGCTTTATCGATTAGGGGTGCTGTCAATCGGACTAACGTGGAATAATGCCAACCTTTGCGCGGATGGTGTTGGAGATCCAAGAGGAGCGGGGTTAACCTTGCTCGGCAAAGAAGTAGTTCGGCTTAATAATGAGCATCATGTCTTCACAGACGTTTCCCATTTATCGTTAAACGGATTTTGGGATGTGATGGAGTTAGCGAAATACCCAATCGCTAGTCATTCCAACGCGCGTGCACTTTGTGATCATCCACGCAATCTAAATGACCAGCAAATAAAGGCAATGTTCGAAAAAAATGGAATGATTGATGTAGTATTTTGTCCGGATTTTATCAATAAAGATAGTGAACAAGCGACCATATCGGATTTGATTCGTCATGTTGATCACTTTTGCTCGCTTGGTGGTGTAAGAAATATTGGTATTGGGTCAGATTTTGACGGGATTTCTTCATACATTACAGATCTCAACGATGCATCGGAATTTCCAAATTTGATCAATGAATTGCAGAAGCATTATTCAGAAGCAGAAGTAGAGGGCTTTTCGTATCGTAATTTTTTGGAGCATCGACCGGGAATGTGAACCCCATAGTAAACAGTAATAACCAAAAGACCCTTCATCAACGTGATGAAGGGTCTTTTACTTAATACTTATTCATTGAGGATTCTGTATTTTTTCCTTTAACATCGCTGTTAGCGAGTGCATCAGAAGACGCATTCTTTTTCGCAGTTCTGCGTCTGTCTATAATGGCATTTATTTCTGCACCAATCACCAAAATCAAACCTGTTAAGAAGAACCACAACATCAATACGATAAGTCCACCTAAACTACCGTAAGTAGCAGAGTAGCTACCGAAGTTAGAAACGTAAATCGAGAAGCCAAATGAAACAACTTGCCATAAGACTGTCGCGATTACTGCTCCGATAAGTACTTCTTTAAACGGAAAACTTTTGTTAGGTGCAAGCTTGTACATCAATGCTAATACTAAACTCATGACTGCAACCGAAATAACCCAACGAAGAACTTGGAAAATAATTTCAGTTTGCTCTGGTAGATTCAATGTGGATTTGATGATTTCGATAATCGTTCCACCGAAGATTGGTAAAACAAGCGCGATAATAACAGCCACTAACATACCGATTGTTAAACCAATTGCGATTGCTTTTAATTTGAAAAAAGAACGCGTTTCTTTAATACCATAAGCTTGATTGGTCGCGTTGATAAATGCTGTTAAGGCATTAGAAGCAGACCAAAGCGTACCCAGTATACCAAATGTCAATAAGCCGCCTGAAGGGGTAGTGACAACACTAACAATAGTGTCTTGGAATGTGTTAGCTACTTCTCCTGGGAGAATGCTACGGATAAATTCAATTGCTTCGTCTGGGTCAATTTGAAGATAGGGCAAAATAGATAGCAGCAAAATTAATAAAGGTACAATAGCTAATAAATAATAATAAGCTTGTGCTGCAGCAAGGGTTGTTGCATTATCTTTTTTAAATTCATTGCCAAGTTCTTTGACAAATCCCATTGCTTTACTCATGTGATAACCTCCATTAAAAAAATTTTGTCTATTTGTATATGCCCTAATAAGGAGTAGATTAACCCTGAAATAAGGAGAAAATTATAACAAGACAATTAGATGGAATCATAGAAAAAGAATGTCCGGTTAACGGACATTCTTTTTAAGGTGTTTTTGGTAATATGTCACAAGCAACTTTTAAGATATGGTGATTTTCCATTTCAACGATTGACCATTGGCATCCTTCTTTTATAAAAAGGTCACCTGTTTCAGCTTCTATCAGCTGATGCTGGATCCAACCAGCAATGGTATCGATATCATCGCTGTCTTCAAAGTGGAAACCAAAACGTTCTTCTAGGTCTTTCAACAGGACGCGACCATTTAGAAGATAGCGTGTATCGCTTTCCTTAATAATTTCTTCGTCTTCTTCTTCATCAAATTCATCACGGATTTCTCCAACGATTTCCTCGAGTATGTCTTCCATTGTGATTAATCCCGACGTTCCACCGTATTCATCGATTACTAGCGCAATATGTGTACGGTCTTTTTGCATTCTCACTAGAGCACTTTGAAGTGGAGTCGTTTCATGAAAATAAGGCAAGGCATGTACAAGTTCTGACATCTCAAATTGGCCATTAACAGCATAATGCGTCAATACTTCTTTTGCATTGATAAATCCAATAAGGTCATCTTTGTCTCCATCTCTTGCAATGGGATAACGCGTAAAACGATGATCTCGGATTTCCGAAAGAAGTTCTTCGTTTGTTAAATCATCAGAAAAGGCAATCATTTGAGTTCGTGGAATCATGACATCTTTCGCACTGCGTTCATCAAAAGCAAAAATGTTCTGCATGTAGGACAATTCCGTTTGATTGATTTCTCCGCTTTGGAAGCTTTGGGCCATAATGATTTTCAGTTCTTCTTCTGAATGGGCTTGGTCTTCTTTGGCCGGTTCAATTCCGAAAATCCGTAATAGGACGCGAGCCGAACCATTCAATATAAAGATAAACGGATACATAATTTTGCCAAACCAATACAAAAAAGGAGACAGAAAAAGTGTCATTCGTTCAGTAAATTGAAGTGCCAATGATTTTGGTGCCATTTCCCCTAGGACCACATGTAAGAATGTCACTAATGAGAAAGCTAAAACAAATGAAATGATGGTAGAGGCGGAAGAAGGAACATCGAGCATATCAAACAAAGGATAAAAAAGACGTTCAACTGTCGGTTTTCCTAACCAGCCTAAGCCAAGAGCCGTAACCGTGATCCCAAGCTGACATGCTGAGAGATAATAATCCAGGTCATTGGTAATTTTTTTAACTAGTACAGCTCTTTTATTTCCTTCATCGATTAATTGGTCGATGCGCGACATCCGAACTTTAACGACGGCAAATTCCGAGCCGACGAAAACAGCCGTTAACGCGATTAATAAGACAAGCAAAGCTAAATTCAATATAAGTATGGGGTCCAATAAATTCCCTTGTTAAGGGATTCACCTCCGAAAGTAGTTGTTGATGTTAAATTTACCATAATCTTACCTCGAAATATAGAGTCAAGCTCAATGCTCAGCTATGATCTTGCGTGTAAGCTCTTTTACATCGATGGCAGTGTCTTCGTTAATAACATCATCAAGCATAACGTTTTTAAAATACTCGACACTTGCGGGCAATGGAAGACCCAGTAATTTAGTTAACGCAATCCGGTACATCACGACAAATTCTTTATCCGTATTGCCCCGCTTCAACTCTGCAAAAGCTTCATAAAATTGGTCTAGTTTATCTGCTAACTCTAGTAAACGACCTTCTACAGTATCATCTTTTCCTTCTTTCATGCGTTCAAAGAAAACGTCATGAAATTCTTTAGGAATTTCTCGAAGGATGAATTTTTCCATCATGCCTTCTTCCACTTTTGCAATCATTTCCTTTAATTCAGGAGAGGCGTATTTAACCGGTGTTTTAATATCTCCGATAAACACCTCTGCAAAATCGTGGTTAATGGTTTTTTCATATAAAGATTTCCAATCGATTTCTCGGCCAGCACGTTCTTCAATGGTTGCAAAAAACATCGCATACTGACTGACTTTCCACGAATGGGCTGCAACATTATGTTCTTCAAATTTGAACATTCCAGGTGCACGGATAATCCGTTCTAAATCATTTAATGAAGTGAAAAAACGATGAATGCCCATAATGACGCCTCCTTTTATAATTCTTAGTGGAATATTCAAGGTAAAGTAGAACCCGTTGCTTAATAGAATTCTATATACACTGCCAATTTCCCTATCTTAAGCATACACGATTTTTAGTATAATAAAAATGAGCTCAAATCAAGTACGACAAAGGAGAAACAGCATGACAGGTAAAACACATATAATTGGCGGTATAGCAGCAAGTCTTGCTTTTGCACAAGTTACAAATTATGATCCCGTTCTATTAGTAGGAGCTGGGGTAGTTGGAGCGGTAATTCCGGATATTTGTCATAGTGGCAGTAAAATTGGGAGAACGTTACCGGCATTATCAAAAATAATTAGTCGTCTTTTTGGACACCGAACATTTACACATAGTCTGCTGTTTCTAGCGCTGACAGCTTTTATATTGGAGAGTTTCGTGACAGTAGAAGCCTTATCGGCAGGGTTGCTAGTAGGGATGCTCAGTCATATCGTCTTGGATATGGCGACCAAAAGAGGTGTTAAATTGTTTTTTCCATTCAAATGGACAATTCGCTTTCCAGTAACTGCGACTACTGGAGGCGCTTCCGAATATTTGGTTTTCTCACTCCTTTCACTTCTGACTGTATACTTCGGCTACGGTGTTTTTCTTCCACAATAAGGGTTTTGTTTTCATCCCATAGGGAAATGAAAAAATAAATACTCGAAGGAGGAACGTTTTATGGCAAAAAATGATTTTTCAGAACACGCAAATCCAAAAAGCAGCCAAAGCCAGCGACAAGATGAAGAATTTAAAAGCATTGACGAACAGGCAAAAGACCGCGGGGAAAAGATGAGGGAAAAAGGAGCTCATAACAATAAAGGCATTGGCGATGAAAACAATCCAATTGGTGAATCGCAAGAGCGCTAAAAAATCATGAAATAATAAATGGAAAGGCAGGGGCTTAAAGTCTCTGCCTTTTTATAGAGATAATTATAAGGAAACAATTAAGCCTTTCAGCAACTTGTTTGTAAAAGTGTAAACGGATACAATTAGAAAGGTAATTATTGGTTAATATAACAAATAGATGGAGGGATAGCATGATTTCAGCAACATGGAATTGGATGTGGGAAAAACATGAGCAAGCAAAAGAGACATTTCGACTATTTACGAATCCGGGAGCAGGAGTTCCCGACAATCGAGATCGGGCTGAAGACGCAGGGTCGTACGATGAACGCAACAAAAAGCGAAGCTATAATGCACCGCAACTCATTGGGTTAATCCTAGGTCCGTTGCTGTTTATTTTAACTTTGCTATTCTTTAATCCAGACGGACTTTCACCTGAAGCGAAAGCAATACTTGCCAGTACCATTTGGATTGCCACTTGGTGGATTACAGAAGCCATTCCAATTCCAGCAACATCACTCTTGCCAATCATTCTTTTTCCAATGACTAAGGGGCTCGATGTCAGCGCTACAACTTCAGCGTATGGCAGTGATACAATCTTTTTGTTTATGGGTGGTTTTATGATTGCCCTGACAATGGAGAAATGGGATTTGCATAAGCGAATCGCCTTAACTATTATTTCTGTAATTGGAACGAACACGGAACGCATCATTCTTGGTTTCATGGTTGCGACAGGATTTCTGTCAATGTGGATTTCCAATACCGCTACGGCGATGATGATGGTACCAATTGGATTAGCCATTATTTATCAAGTATCGGAAGCTTTAAAATATAATTCTTCAATCGATACTTCAAAAGAGAATTTCAGCTTTGGTAAAGCTTTGATGCTAGGGATTGCGTATTCGGCATCTCTTGGGGGAATTGCAACATTAATCGGAACACCTCCGAATACGTTACTTGCAGGTGCAGTCAATGAAATTTATGGTATTGAAATCACTTTCGCCCAGTGGATGTTGTTTGGTGTACCATTAGCATGGATTTTTATAGTAGTTGCTTGGGTTTATTTAGTGAAAGTTGCTTATCCACAAAAATTGAAACATTTACCAGGAGGTAGCGAAGTAATACGTCAACAAAAAACTGACTTAGGGAGAGCTTCTTACGAAGAAAAAGCAGTCTTTGTAGTTTTCTTAGCAGTAGCACTTGCTTGGATCAGCCGCTCATTTGTCTTGGATGCTTTTGCGCCCAACCTCGAAATGACTGATGCAACGGTCGGTTTGATTGCTGCGATGGTATTATTCATTATTCCTTCTAAAAATAAAAAGGGCGATCACTTGCTAGACTGGGCAACCGCTGTCAAGTTGCCTTGGGGTATTCTACTGCTGTTTGGTGGAGGACTGGCTATTGCTGCTGGATTTACAAGCTCCGGATTGTCTGAATGGATCGGCAATCAGTTGATTGGGTTACAAGGCGTTAATGTTCTGATCATTATTTTGGTAGTAGCTGCGCTCGTGTTGTTCTTGACCGAAATTACTTCAAATACAGCTACTGCTTCGATGATGTTCCCGATTATGGCATCACTTGCAGTTGCTCTTAGCATTCACCCTTATGCATTGATGGTAACGGCAGCCGTTGCAGCATCTTGTGCATTTATGTTGCCAGTTGCAACACCTCCAAATGCGGTCGTGTTCGGCTCTGGATATTTGAGGATTTCAGATATGGCCAAAGCGGGCTTTGCGCTTAATATCTTTGGTATTTTCTTTGTCGGACTTGCAGTATTCTACTTCTTACCGCTTGTTTGGGGGATAGATCTAATGTCGATCCCAGCGGATTTTCTTAAATAAGATTTAAGTAACAGCAAAAAGCAGGCTCATCTCCGGGAAGAGCCTGCTTTTTTTCGGTAAAGAGTAATGGCCATTATGTAAAGAAGCGGTAAAATAGCGCTAAATAGAACTAGGCCAGTCCAACCACCAGAGGTCCATAAAGGACTTAATACAGAACTTCCTGCTGCGACGCCTATATAGTACGATACCAAATAAAGGCTAGAAGCACTGCCTTTGTGGTGAGTTGCTTGCTGGCTGACAGAAGCAGCAGTTAGGGCGTGAGCAGTGAAAAAGCCGAGGCAAGTGACACAAAGACCAACAACAATCATCCAAAGATAAGGACTAAGTGTCATGAAAATGCCAGCAGATAAAATAAATACACCTGCTAGACGGACATTGCGTATGCTGAATTTTTCAGCAACACGACCAGCCATTGGCGAGCCGATGACACCAATACCATAAGCGAAAAACAAATACGATATCGCCTGCAACGACATAGAAAACGGAGAGGCTGCTAGATAAAAAGGCAAATACGTCCAAATGCCAGTAAAAGAAGTTTGCAAAACTGTACCAAGACCAAAAACCACCAGTAGAGCAGGGTTTTTTAAGTGAAACAAGAAGCCTTCTATATCTTTTGCAAAGCTTACTTGGCTAGAGTTGAAATTCTGTGATGGTGGTAGTAAATAAAGGACAATAACGAATATGAAGAGTCCCGTCACCGCAAAAGCATAAAAGGAAATTTGCCACGAGAAATGGTCAGTTAGAAAGCCTGTTGAAATTCGACCTATCATTCCACCAAGGACATTGCTAGAAATATAAAGTGCAGTCGCATAAGCAATGTTTTTTCGATCGATTTCCTCACTTATGTATGCAAGAGCAGCAGCAGGAACACCTGCTAGTGCAAAGCCTTGAATAAAACGAAGAAATAATAAGATAGAAAATGAATCGGTCAAAGGAATGATGAAAAAAGGAATGGCTGAACCGATTAAGGAATAAATAATATACGATTTTCTGCCGTTGCGATCAGAAAAAAATCCGAGAATAATTAGTCCAAGTATTAAACCGATAATGGTTAGGGCTAAAGATAAGCTAGCTGTGGAAACTGGAACTTGAAATTCTTCTACAAAAACTGGCAACAATGGCTGCACAGCATACATATTTGCAAACGTAAATAACGACGCAAATAGAAGACTGAGGATGATTTTCCAGAACTGGCGATCTTTAACGGTGTATCGTGGAGATTCCATAAATCACATCCGATCGACAATCACTAATGAGTGAAGAGGTCTATAATACTTGCCATTTTACCATTAATCATCCATTTTTTCGAAAAAGAGCAACAGAAAACCCGCATGCAGAGGCAGCGGGTTTTTCTTATAACTTATTGAAGAAAGAAAGAATTTGTTTTTTAGTCGGTTCTTGCAAACGGTAACGCAGTTCTTTGTTTTGTGTGTTAACGATATGGTAAGCAGGATTTTCAGCAACAGTGAATTTCCAATGTGGTTTTGTGTTTTTCTTTTTAATTTGGAGTTCAGGAAGCATCATTTTAGACGTGAAGCTTTCCAGTTTTGCCATTAAAAAGGTATCCATGTACCGTACAATCAAAAAGCCTTGTTGGCGTTCTGGATCGAACTTTGCCAAATTAAATTCACTGACGTCAAATCCCTTTTCATATCGCTGAACAGATGGGGACAACACAAAACAATCTTCATTCGTAAAAATTGTTGAGTTTCCTTGTTGTTTCAGCCCTAATTCTTCAACCAGAAAATCCTTGTTGACGAGACTCATTTCGCGTGCAGTAGCCATGTGATTCCTCCTAATATAAATCGTAGTTCTTCTATTATAACACTATTTCGCCATTTAAGGGACCTTAACGAATTTTCCATAGATTTAGAGTGTAGAGAATATAAAAGCTTAAGACGATAAATCGAACTAATGAAAGACAGAAAATGGACAATAGTGAGATATTGAAGCGTCTTTTAGTAAATAGACTAAGATTTCTCGCAGAGGAAGGATGTTTTTTTAAGGCTGATGACCAGAAAGGGAATAACGAAGAAGGAGAATGAATTTTCTGTTATATTTATAGTAACAACGAATTACAGAAAGGGGCGATTAAAGTGTGTGGAAGGTACTCATTGTTTACAGATTATACGGTGTTAATCGAACGCTTCAATATTGAAGAAACAGCATTAAGTAAAGATGAATATTCCGCAAGTTATAACATTGCACCTTCTCAGCAAGTAGTCGCGATTGTAAATGATGGAGATAGAAATCGATTGGGTCAGCTGCGATGGGGTTTAATACCGCCGTGGGCAAAAGATGCAAAAATCGGTTACAAAATGATCAATGCACGTTCAGAAACGGTCGCAGAAAAACCTAGTTTTCGTTCGGCTTTTAAAAAGAAACGCTGTCTAGTGGTGGCAGACTCTTTTTACGAATGGCAACATATAGACGGAGAAAAAATTCCAATGCGCATTAAGTTGAAGACTGGAGAGCCTTTTGCTTTTGCAGCACTTTGGGAATCGTGGAAAGCCCCAGATGGTCAAATAGTGAATAGCTGCGCGATTTTGACGACCGCTCCAAACAAATTGATGGAGTCCATTCATGATAGAATGCCGGTTATATTGTCAAAAGCTGATGAAAAAACTTGGTTAGATCCGAGCGTAGAAGATGTTGAAACATTGAAAGGGCTACTAAAACCTTATCAAGCTAAAGATATGGAAGCATATCGTGTTTCTCAAGAAGTAAATTCTCCAAAAAACAACAAGCCAGAATTGATTGAAAAAGTTGGCTGAAACAAAAAAGTTGTGCATGTAATTAGCTGAGGGAGGGATGAACATGAAAAGTGGGTTGGTATTAGAAGGCGGTGGTATGCGAGGTGTCTATACGGGTGGTGTTCTCGAAAAGCTATTGGAAGAACATATTTTCGTAGACTACGTGATTGGTGTCTCTGCAGGAGCCTGTCATGCCTCTTCTTACATTTCGAGACAGAATGGTCGAAATCGAGAAGTTACCATTGGTTATGTTAATCATCCAGAATATCTTTCAGTTAAGAATTTACTAACTAAGCGAGAACTATTTGGGATGGATTTAATTTTTGATAAAATACCAAATAGTTTAGTCCCGTTTGACTATGATCGCTTTCACGACGCTACAGAAGAGTTTGTTGTGGGAGTAACAGATTGTGTAACAGGTGAAGCAATTTATTTTGAAAAGCAAAGACGCCCAGAAGATGTGTTAACAATTGTTAGAGCGTCGAGTTCCTTGCCATTCATGTCTCAACCAGTGGAATTTGAAGGAAAACTTTTAATGGATGGTAGCATTGCAGACCCGCTGCCCATTCGAAAAGCGTTATCAGATGGAGTAACCAAACCCATTATTATTTTGACGAGAGAAAAAGGCTACCGGAAAAAAAGGAGTCGATTTGCTGGAATTATGGCAGCATTTGTTCGACAATACCCGGCAATAGCAAAGACTATGGAGAACCGCCATTTGTATTATAATGAAACCATGGAGTTTATCGAGCAAATGGAAAAAGAAGGGTTGGCGATGGTGATTCGACCAAAAGATTTATACAAAATCAAAGGGCTCGAGCGCAACCCAGTGAAATTAGAAACTCTTTATAATCAAGGCTATCAAGATGCTACGAACCAATTGGATGAGTTGTTTTGTTTTCTGCAAAACTAATTTTTAGTAACGACTAGAATGGCATCATGGTAAAGTTAGTAAAGGGTGGACACTTTATGCTCACTGCATTAAATCACCAAGACAAACAAGTTGCTGAAAAAATTCAGCAAATCCAACAAGCTGCTTACCGGATAGAAGCAGAGCTTATGGGATTTTTTGAAATTCCGCAGCTTCGCGAAACGGTTCATGAAATCCAAAATAGCACGGAGATGTTTATTGGGTATAGCGAAGAGCAATTGCAAGGAGTTCTTTCTTATAAAATAGAAGAAGGAGTGATTGATATCCACCGACTAGTAGTTGCTCCTGCTCACTTTCGAAAAGGAATTGGTCGGAAATTATTAAGTGAAGTACTGAAAAAATATCGTACGCATGACTTTAAAGTTAGTACGGGCTCAGCCAATCAACCAGCGATTACGCTGTACAAGCTGCTCGGTTTTCAAGAAATAGGCGTGATCGAAATAGCTCCAGGTATTTACTGTACACAACTATATTTAACTAACTAATAAAAAAAGAGCTTGAGGTGTATTTATGAAACTAGATGAGATTGATCGAAAAATACTAGCATTACTAACGGGCAATGGCCGTATGTCGTATGTGGATATTGGCAAAGAACTTAACTTATCGCGAGTGGCTATTCGAGAAAGAGTGCATCAACTGACAGAGGCTGGAGTGATTGAAAGTTTTACAGTGGTCATTAACAGTGAAAAAGTAGGTAAAAAAGTATCTGGCTTTTTTGAAGTAGATTGTGAGCCGGCTTCACTTGTAAAAGTAGCTCAAGCTTTAGCTGATAATCCGAGCGTCGCTAGTTGCTACCAAATGACTGGACCATCAACACTTCACATGCATGTACTGGTTGATGATTTTATTGACCTTGAAAAGTTCATCAACGAAGAAATGTATGCACTAGAAGGTATTACGAGAGTAGAGAGTCATATTCTGCTGCGTCGTTTCAAGAGCCGTACAGGCATGAAGTTATAAAAGTCTACAGCTGAAAAGCTGTGGGCTTTATTTTTTTGGATAAGAATAACCAAAAATAAATTATTGATAGTTTGAAACGTACAAAAAGTTATATGAATTAGAATAAATGGAACTTTGTGTAAGCTAAAGTATAAAAAATTCATACTTTTGTAAAAAGAGTGTATCTTTTTTGAAATATATCCTCTATAATCAAAATTATCAAAAAATAATCATTTGATAAGCTAAATTAAGAAAATGCTTAACAAATGATTATAGGAGGTGTATTGTTGATTTCTTTAATCGTACGTCGAGCTTTGCAATTACTTTTCTTGTTGGTCGGTATTTCTTTTCTCGTGTTTTCTTCAATGTATATCGCACCAGGAGATCCAGCGGCTGTTATTGGTGGTCCTACAGCGACTGAATCAGATATTACTGCGATTCGAGACAATTTAGGATTAAATGATCCTTTCTTGACTCAATATGCGAGATACGTGGGGAATGCTGTACAAGGTGACTTTGGTTATTCATATCAGACCAGTCAACCCGTTGCTGATGCCATTATGATTCGATTTCCCAATACGTTGAAATTAGCAATTGCCAGTATGATAGTTGCGGTGATTCTTGGAGTTATTACCGGATTGGTTTCCGCATTAAAACAAAATTCTCTTTTAGATGTCTCGGCAACTACTTTTGCTCTTGCAGGAATTTCCATCCCTAATTTTTGGCTCGGGGCATTGTTAATTTTAGTGTTCTCTGTAAACCTCCAATGGTTACCTGTAGGGGGCATGTCGAATCCATTTTATACAATTGACGGCATTAAGGAATTGATATTACCAGCAATTACGTTAGGAACCGGTTCGGCGGCTATGATTGCTCGAATGACGCGATCTTCGATGTTAGAAGTAATTCGCGCTGATTACGTTCGAACTGCACGTGCAAAAGGCGTGAAAGAAAAAAATGTTATTTGGATTCATACATTAAAAAATGCCATGATTCCAATCATTACTGTAATTGGTTTGAACTTCGGACTATTACTCGGGGGCACGATTATTACGGAAAAGGTATTTGCGATTAATGGCGTTGGCCGATTGATGATTGATGCTATTGCTGCTCGAGACTTCCCGATGGTACAAGGTTCAGTCTTACTTGTGGCCACGTTATTTGTACTAGTCAATTTAATCGTGGATATCGTTTATACGTACATAGATCCACGCATTAAGTATGAATAGAGAGGAGGAGAAGCCATGACAACAGCTGAAACACTCGAGCTAAAGCCGAAAAAAAGAGAAAAATATTATATAACGACGCTCAAACGATTGTTTAAGAACAAATTAGCTGTGATTGGACTAGTGATTGTAATTCTTCAAATTTTAATCGCGATTTTTGCGCCGTTTATTACAATCCATGATCCGATCAAGCAAAATTTAGCGAATAGTGAAATGCCAGTTTTTAGTGAAGGGCATTGGTTGGGAACAGACAATTATGGGCGTGATGTTTGGAGTCGGATCGTTTACGGTGCACGAATTTCTCTTGTTGTAGGAAGTGTAGCCGTTACTTTAGGGCTTGTAGGAGGAATTATTTTAGGAATGTTGGCAGGCTATTATCGTAAATTAGATGCCATCATCATGCGCTTCGTAGACTTGCTGTTTTCGTTTCCAGGCATTCTACTCGCTATGTTAATCATTGCGATTCTTGGCACAAGTTTAGTAAATGTAGCAATCGCTATCAGCATTTGGTCAATTCCGACGTGTGCTCGAATTGTCAGAGGGTCGGTACTGTCCATAAAAGAAAAAGAGTACATCATGGCCATGCGCTCAATGGGTGCATCTGATTTGCGCATTATGATTCGCCACATTTTACCGAATGCTTCTGCACCAATTATCGTATTTGCCACTATGCGAATGGCGACAGCAATTTTATCGACTGCTGCATTAAGTTATTTAGGACTTGGTGCACAGCCACCGACTCCTGAGTGGGGAGCAATGATTTCACAGGGGCAGGATTTCATGTGGTCTTCACCACATTTGACCATCGTTCCCGGGATTGCAATTATGTTAACGGTTTTCGCATTTAACGTACTCGGCGATGGACTTCGAGATGCGCTTGATCCGAATATGGATTTACAACAATAAAACATACAGGGGGATTTTTAATGAATAAAAAATGGTTGTTTGCATTAGTGTTGATCGGCTTACTTATCTTAGGCGCATGTTCAGAAAGCACAATTCCTGAAGGGGCAGAAAGTAACGGAAGTTCAAGTTCTTCTGAAGCAGGAGACCAAGAAGTGATTTATGCTTCAACAACAGACGCTGTGGGATTATCACCAACTATGACGAATGATTCGGTGTCTTCAAGTGTCATGTCTCAAATTTATGAAAATTTATTTGAACGGAATCCAGAAACAATGGAAATTGAACCGAAACTTGCAGAGTCTTATGAAAACCCTGATGAACTAACGTGGGTGATTAAGTTAAAAGAAGGAATCGAATTTCAAGATGGAACACCCTTTAATGCAGAAGCAGTAAAATACACATTTGAAAAACTAATTGACCCGGCGACTGCAGCACCACGTGCATCGTTACTAGAGCCAATTGATACGATAACAGCAGTAGATGAAACAACAGTCGAAATAAAAACAAAATATCCGTATGGACCTTTGTTGGCAGCTTTGTCTCATTCAAATGCGGCAATTATTTCTCCAACAGCAGATGAAGCACAAGACTTGATGCAAAATCCAGTGGGAACAGGACCATTTAAGTTTGAGAGCTGGAACCAAGGTGACCAAGTAGTACTCGTTAAAAATGAAGACTATTGGAATGGTGCACCGACACTTGATAAAGTGACGTACAAAGTTGTGCCTGAAGTATCAACAGCTATTTCTATGTTGCAAACAGGAGAGGTCAATTTTATTGATGCGTTGCCTTCAGAACAACTATCACGTGTAGAATCATTAGAAAATATTGACGTAACGAAAAAAGACGGCACACCTGTATATTACTTAACATTTAACCACTCGCAAGAACGTAACGAAAACCCGGATTTCCGAAAAGCGGTAGCAAGTGCAATTAATCGTGATGCTTTTGTTGAAAAATTAAATGGACTCGGGGTAAGAAGTAACAGCGTTCTCGGGCCTCAAGTTTTCGGTTACGACGAGTCGGCTGACGAAGCCGGAACTGCGTATGACCCAGAAGCAGCTAAACAATTAGTAGAAGAAAACGGTTTTGGTGACGAGCCAATTAAATTACTTGCGGCAAATCGCGATAACTTTATCCTTATGGCAGAAATCGTTCAAGCTCAATTAACAGAAGCAGGATTTAATGTAGAAATTGAAACAATGGAATGGGCAACTTTCCTTGATACAGCAAGAGCGGGCGAATACGATTTAACTTTCTTAAGCTGGTCTAATGTAACAAGCGACGGCTCTGAGATGCTTTATCCTAATTTCCACTCAGATAATGTAGGAGCTTCAAACCGAGCGCAATACAGCAATCCGGAATTTGACAAACTGGTTGAAGCATCACGTACAACCGTAGACCAAGATGAACGTAAAAAATATTTAGATCAAGCGAACCAATTGATGTTAGATGAAGATGCGGTCGTTGTGATGTATCACGGCGTCGTGACGGCAGCTACAGATAAATCGATTAAAGGTCTTGAACTAGATCCGAATGGCCAATGGTTCTTACAAAATGTAACAAGAGAGTAGGGAAAGTATGGCAGAGACATTACTTGAAGTGAAAAATCTAGTAACATCTTTTCGTACAGGAGAAGGTTCATTGCAAGCGGTCAGAGATGTCTCTTTTCATGTAGATAAAGGAGAAACTTTGTGTATCGTTGGAGAATCAGGTTGTGGAAAAAGTATCACTTCTTTATCTGTAATGAGACTCCTTCCTTCTAATGGTTCGATTGGAAATGGAGAGATTTTATTAAATGGAGAGTCTCTTCAAAAGCTTTCACCAGAGCAAATGCGACGCATTCGAGGCAATAAGATGTCGATGATTTTTCAGGAACCCATGACTGCGTTGAATCCGGTACTGACCATCGGCTATCAATTGCGGGAACCTTTGCTTTTGCATCATAAATTATCTAAAAAAGAAGCAAGTAAGCAAAGCATTGAATTACTCAGACAAGTAGGAATCCCAAATCCTGATAAACGATTAAACCAATATCCGCACGAACTAAGTGGAGGGATGAGGCAACGTGTCATGATTGCTATGGCACTTGCTTGCCACCCGAGCTTGTTAATAGCAGATGAACCCACAACTGCTTTAGACGTGACAATTCAAGCGCAAATTTTAGACTTGATCAAAGATTTAAAAGACAAATTGGATATGGGTGTGTTGATGATTACGCATGACATGGGCGTTGTCGCAGAGGTTGCTGATCGAGTCATGGTCATGTATGCAGGTAAAAAAATTGAAGAAGGACCTGTTCGAGAAATTTTCGAGAACCCTCAACACCCTTATACAATTGGGTTGTTAAACTCTGTCCCAAATGTAGACGATCCGGAATTCGAGTTAGAACCGATTCCTGGTAATATGCCAGGTCTAAATGAAGAGATATCCGGCTGTCGCTTCCATCCACGTTGTAAGTTTGCGATGGACAAATGCAAAACTGATGCGCCTCCAGAATTCCGTGCAGGAAAAGGGCATTATGCAAGCTGCTGGCTAGCTGATAAGGAGGCTGAAACGGTTGACAACAATCGAGAAAAAATCACCCTTAAAGTCTGATATACTCTTAGAGTTAAATAGCGTAAAAAAATACTTTCCAATTAAAGGCGGCATGTTAAAACGAGTTACTGGAAATGTGAAAGCAGTAGAATCTGTTTCGTTAAAGCTCTACAAAGGAGAAAGTCTTGGAGTCGTAGGAGAATCTGGATGTGGTAAATCTACACTTGGCCGGACGATTTTAGGGCTTGAAGAATTGACCGATGGAAAAATTTATTTTAATGAGCAGGAAATTCAAGATTTAAAACGAAAAGAGAAGAAGAAGTTTGTTAAAGAAATGCAGATGATTTTCCAAGATCCTTATGCCTCTTTAAATCCAAGACAACGTGTAGGGCATGCGCTAGATGAAGTATTTAAAATGCATACCGACATGTCTTTAAAAGAAAGAAGAGATTCCGTAGAAGACTTGTTAAAAGAAGTAGGCTTAAAACCCGAGCATTATGATCGCTATCCACATGAATTTAGCGGGGGGCAACGTCAACGAATTGGAATTGCGCGGGCAATCGCATTAAATCCTCAGTTCATTATTTGTGACGAAGCTGTTTCTGCGTTAGATGTTTCGGTTCAAGCACAAATTTTAAAGTTGTTGAAAACTTTACAGGAAAAGTATAATCTTTCGTATTTGTTTATTTCACATGATTTGGGCGTGGTGCGTTATTTTTGTGACCGTGTACTTGTTATGTATTTGGGGAATACAGTAGAGATGAGTACGGTTTCCGAAATTTTTAACAAACCACTTCATCCTTATACGCAAGCATTATTGTCTGCTATTCCGAGACCGACAGTGAATGCTAAGAAAGAACGCGTACGTTTAGTTGGAGACATGCCAAATCCTGCAAATCCGCCTTCGGGTTGTGCTTTTCATACGAGATGCCCTATCGCACAAGAGATTTGTAAAGTAGATCGACCCGCATTTATTGAACACGAGAAAAATCATTTTGCAGCTTGCCATTTTGCCGGATAACGAAAAAGCCGAATGCGGAAGCGTTTCCGCATTCGGCTTTTATACTGACAGGAGGAATTGTAATGGATTATTTGCACAACCCGTTTGCAGCACAAAGGCAAACTGTATTTTCTAAAAAAGGAATGGTTGCCACATCGCAACCACTAGCAGCACAAGCTGGAATTGAAGTGATGCAAAATGGCGGAAACGCCATTGATGCCGCAATTGCCACTGCCGCTGCATTAACTGTAGTTGAACCTACTTCAAACGGCATTGGGGGAGATGCGTTTGCTTTAGTCTGGGTTAAGGATAAGTTGCACGGCTTGAACAGTTCAGGTCCTGCACCAAAAAGTATTTCTCCAGAAGCAGTAAAAGCACTCGGTTTCGAAAAAATGCCAACTTATGGTTTAGTACCAGTGACAGTTCCGGGAGTGCCGGCTGCTTGGGCTGAACTATCAAAAAAATTCGGTAAGCTATCACTGGCCGAAGCCTTAAAGCCTGCTATTCGTTATGCGGAAGAAGGCTACCCATTAACGCCAATTCTCGGTAAGTATTGGCAAGCAGCTTATGCCAAATACAAAGATTCGTTCACAAGTAAAGAATATCAAGGATGGTTTGATACATTTGCACCTAATGGTCGCGCTCCTGAAATTGGCGAAATGTGGTCTTCTCCGGGTCACGCTAAAACATTAATTGAAATTGGACAAACCGATGCGCGTTCTTTTTATAAAGGTGCCATTGCCGAAAAAATTGATCGCTTTATGAAAAAACACGAAGGATTTTTAGCGAAAGAAGATTTAGAGGCGTTTGAACCGCAATGGGTAGAGCCAGTTTCAACCGATTACCGCGGCTATAAAGTGTGGGAGATTCCACCGAACGGACAAGGTATGGTTGCGTTAATGGCCTTAAATATTTTCAAAAAACTCGATCAACCTAAATGGCAATCTGCGGAAACGTATCACGAACAAATCGAAGCGATGAAGCTCGCATTCACAGATGGCAAAGCGTTTATTACCGAACCAGAGAATATGCCTGTTAGTACTGAGCATTTGCTCTCAGAAGAGTACGCAGCAGCACGTGCCAAAACCATTGGTGAAAACGCATCTGACCCAGAACCATATGAATTGCCAAAAGGCGGAACCGTTTATTTATCTGCGGCAGATGAAGAAGGCAATATGATCTCCTATATCCAAAGCAATTATATGGGCTTTGGCTCAGGAATAGTCATTCCCGGAACAGGGATTGGTCTCCAAAATCGTGGAGCGGACTTTTCGCTAGATCCAGAGCATCCGAATGTATTGGCCGGAGGAAAACGAACATTCCATACGATTATTCCAGGATTCTTGACAAAAGACGATAAGGCTGTTGGGCCATTCGGTGTTATGGGTGGTTATATGCAGCCACAAGGTCATTTCCAAGTGGTTACTAACACCATCGATTATTTAATGAATCCACAAGCTGCGCTTGATGCTCCGAGATGGCAATGGATTGAAGGAAAGACTATTTTAGTTGAGCCCAATTTCCCAAATTATTTAGCGCAAGCATTATCCCGAAAAGGTCATCAAATTCAAGTAGCGACAGATGGCGGAAGTTTTGGAAGAGGTCAAATTATTTGGCGCAATCCTGAGACGGGTGTATTAGCCGGAGGCACTGAATCGCGTACGGATGGTTCGGTGGCTGTTTGGTAGGCCTCAAGAAAGTGGGGGAAGAGCAAATGGGAAGTTCCAAGCTGAAAGTAAATATCGATCTTTTTTTAGCCTTTTTCCGTGTAGGTCTTCTAGGGTTTGGCGGGGGACCTGCTGCAATCCCACTTTTCCACCGAGAAGCTGTCGTCAATTATAAATGGATGACAGAAGATGAATTCGGGGATACCTTAGCTTTAGGAAATACGATGCCAGGCCCCATTGCTACAAAAATGGCAGGTTACATTGGTTATCGTGTTAATGGCGTAATTGGCTGCATTGTAGCCCTTATTGCTACAGTTGTTCCAACGGCGATTTTGATGATCATCTTATTGGGCATTTTACAAAAATACAAAGGGCTCGATTGGGTTAACAGCATGTCGGCTGCGGTAGTTCCAGTTGTTGGCGTTATGCTTGCTATTCTGACATGGGACTTTTTTCAAAAATCAGGAAAAGCACTCGGAATCGGACGCGCCATTTTGTTTACAGCTATCGCTATTGTTTTGTTAGAGATTTTGCACATTCATCCAGCAATTGTCATATTAGGTGTTTTAATCGTTTCCTTAACTTCTTTTAAAAAAGGAGGCAAGGTAAAATGATTTATTGGTCTATCTTTTTAGCATTTTTTATTCCAGGCATATTAGGATATGGTGGCGGACCGGCTTCGATTCCCCTTGTAGAAAAAGAAGTGGTGGATCGTTATGGGTGGATGACTACGCAAGAATTTGGAGAAGTTCTGGCGTTAGGAAATGCGTTACCAGGTCCGATTGCTACAAAAATGGCAGGGTATATCGGTTATGCAGAAGGTGGCGTACTCGGCGCAACTGTCGCTTTATTTGCCTCTGTCGCACCATCGCTTATTTTAATGGTGTTATTAATGGTGACACTCTTAAAATACAAAGATTCTCCGAAAGTCAAAAATATTACCAAACTGGTTCGACCGGTTATTGCTGTATTACTTGGTGCAATGACATTTCAGTTTTTTATGACCTCTATCGATAGCTCAGGTACGATACAAACAGTCGTATTAATTGTTGTCAGCTATTGGTTATTGGAAATTAGAAAAGTCCATCCGGCGCTCGTTATTTTAATGGCGCTCGTTTACGGTGCAGTATCGGGTATTGTGTAAACCAATACAGTGAATATGTGAATAATCCTGAAGAAAAAGCCATCCATCATTGGATGGCTTTCAGCTTGTAGACAGAAGAATTATTTTGTTAGTTAACGAATGAATATTCATCTTATCCTATATACTGGATCCTTCGCTCCATGCGGACGCTTTCCGCGGACGAAGCGCTGAGCCTCCTCGTCGCAAGCTCCTGCGGGGTCTCATCACTCCGTTTTTCCGCAGGAGTCGCCGCATTGCGCTTCGGATCCTTGTGTGATTATTCATTAATTCTCTTGAAAAGTGGAATTACTGGTTACTCTTTCTAATTAGAGCTATATCCTAACAACCGTTCTGGCCACGAAGACTCCTATGGGACAGCGAAAGCTGAAGACCCCGCAGGAATAGCATTGGCCGAAGCCTGCGAGGACAAGCTTTTGCGACGAAGCTAGCGCAGCGATGCAGGAGCATGGGTTTTCAGTGACGAGGAGGCTGAAGCTGAGCCCATGGAAAGCGCAGTGGCTGGAACGGTTGTGGTTATACACAACGATACATTTTCAATAGACTTTGTCACAGTCTGAAAGCCATCCGTCATTGGATGGCTTTTTCTTTTCTTCGACCCTGTAAGCAAAAGTATTTACTTTTAATTCGAGATGGTATATTGTAGATAACAAGGATAGTTATTGTCCGTAATTGAAAGAGGGTGATTTGGGTGCATATGAAACCAGGTGTAGAGCAATCGGTATATGCAGTATTGTTATTGAATATGCTTCCGGAGAAAGCAGTTCTTCCAGGTGAAGCTATTAGTCAGCAGTTAGGAACTTCTCCTACCTATTTTCAAAAACTATTAAGAAAACTGGTCAGTGCAGGCTTGATCACATCTGTACCAGGAGTCAAAGGCGGATTTAAACTTAACAAGAAACCAGAAGACATTAATGTATTTGATATATATGTGGCCATTGAAGGGCAGCAATCGCTTTATTCTCCGAGCGGAGTATTGAGTGATTTGTTAGAGCTCGAAGAACCAGAACGTTGCTGTCTACTAACAGAGTTAATGGTAGAAGCTGAAAGCGCATGGCGTTCTCGCATGGAGCAAGAAACAATTGAGTCTCTTTCACGAAAGATGAAAGAACAGCGATTTCAAAAGAAAGCGACCGAATTGGCCGATTGGCTAGAACATAAACTAGTAACTTAACGGAAAAGAGGAATTATGATGATAGATATTTTACCGCGCATTAATCAATTGGCACAAAAAGCACGTCAAGAAGGACTAACAAATGCTGAAACAGTAGAACGCCAAGTGTTACGCGAAGATTATTTACGCGCAATTCGTGGGCAAGTAGAATCAACTGTTACAAGCATGAAAGTTATTGACCCTCTTGGGGATGATGTTACACCGGACAAAGTACGTATGAAAAAACAAGTAATTTAAGCATAGGAAGCTCACGTAGAGAAAGGAAGAACGATATGAACGATTATTTAGTAAGAGCTTTAGCTTATGATGGACAAGTGCGTGCTTACGCTGCACGGACAACAGAAACAGTTGGAGAAGCACAGCGACGCCATTATACATGGCCAACCGCTTCTGCAGCATTAGGCCGATCAATGACAGCTAGCGTCATGTTAGGCGCTATGATGAAAGGCGAAGAAAAATTAACCATCCGTATAAATGGCGGTGGTCCTATCGGGACTATTTTAGTGGATGCAAATGCGAAAGGCGAAGTTCGAGGATATGTAAGCAATCCATTAACTCACTTTGATTTAAATGAGCAAGGCAAATTAGATGTTAAAAGAGCAGTTGGGACAGAAGGAACTTTAGCGGTTTCAAAAGACATTGGATTGCTTCAACCGTTTGTTGGACAAGTTCCTATAGTCTCCGGTGAATTAGGTGAAGATTTTACACACTACATTACGACGTCGGAACAAATTCCGTCTTCTGTAGGCGTAGGTGTTATTGTAAACCCGGATAATACGATTCAAGCTTCGGGTGGATTTATTATTCAATTATTGCCAGGTACGGAAGAACGGATTATTGAAGATATTGAAGCTCGTTTAAAAGTGATTCCGACCATTTCGAATATGGTGCGTCAAGGTTTGACGCCCGAAGACATTTTAAATGAAGTATTGGGTTCTGGAAATGTGAAAGTATTGGATGAAATGCCTGTTAAGTTCCAATGCCAATGTTCAAGAGATCGTATCTCGAATGCAATCCAAGGGCTTGGATCAGCTGAAATCGAAGACATGATTGTTACTGACGGCAAAGCAGAAGCACAATGCCATTTCTGTAATGAAAACTACGTGTTCTCAAAAGAAAATTTACAAGATATGTTGAAAACAGAAGTATAATCATCGAAAAAGACCATGGCACCTTCGCCATGGCCTTTTTTTGATCCACTAGATAAGTATGGAATTATTGCCTTTAATTCGAGATAAGTTTATGAGAAGGTAAATAGGGAATGACACAAGAAACGAGATTTGGGGGTATACGACAACATGAAACATCTTTTTCAAAAAGGAACAAATCCAGCAAAACCTACTCTTCTTATGCTGCACGGAACAGGTGGAAACGAAACAGATTTGTTAGCGATTGCTTCTCATATTGACTCTGAGGCTTCGGTACTAAGTGTGCGTGGAAACGTATCAGAAAATGGCATGCCACGCTTTTTCAAGCGGTTATCAGAAGGTGTTTTTGATATGGAAGATTTAAAATTCCGTACAGAAGAGCTGTATGATTATATTGGAGAAGCTGCAAAAGAATATGATTTTGACCGTAATAATGTCATCGCTATTGGTTATTCAAATGGTGCGAACATTGCTGCTAATTTGTTGTTCACGTATTCAAATGCTTTAAAGGGCGCAATTTTGCATCATCCAATGGTTCCGAATCGTGACACCAATTTACCGGACTTAACAAATATTCCAGTATTTATTGCCGCTGGTACCAACGATCCGATATGCCCTGCGGAAGAATCAACCGACTTGGAAGAACTATTAACAGGAGCTGGTGCAAAAGTTCAATTGCATTGGGAAGATTTTGGGCATCAACTAACGATGCCTGAAGTAGAAGCAGCAAAAGAGTGGTATGACAAGCTTTAAAAAAGAACCTTCCTTAAGTAATTGGGGAAGGTTTTATTGATTTGTCTACAAGCTTTTGACAAAGATAGCTCGTTTCATTCATGATTAAGAAAAGAAAACTTAGGAGGGGTGTCATGCAAACTAATCCGCGGATTCAAGAACAATTAGAAGCTTGGGTGGAAGGAAATAGAGGCCATGCTATATTAGGGACTACTGCTCAATATATACCTGCTTTAGGAAAAGAAGATCCAAGTCAGCTAGGAATTTGTATGGTCGATGATAACGGAAATTATTATTGTGCAGGGGAGACAGATAAAGAATTTACGTTACAAAGTATTTCAAAAGCTTTGACATTTATTGCGTTGAGTTGTAATTACGGTTTGGATTTTGTATTAGAGCGTGTTGATGTAGAGCCAACAGGTGAAGCGTTCAATTCAATTGTGCCATTTGAAATTCACCGCCCCAACAAACCATTTAACCCCTTTATCAATGCTGGAGCTATAACCATTTCAGCATTGCTACCTGGACAAACAAGCCAAAAAAAATATGAATTTCTTTTGCATTTCCTAGAAAGTTTAGTTGGACATCCGCTTGAAATGGATAAAGAAGTATACGATTCTGAATGGGCATCTTCACACCGTAACCGGGCTTTAGCTTATTACTTGAAGGAAGCTAAGTTCTTAGAGATTGAAGTAGAAGAAGCGCTTGATATTTATATTCGGCAATGTGCCATCAAAGTAAGTACAAAAGATTTAGCATTAATTGGTTTGATCATTGCGTATGATGGATATAATCCAATCACGAAAGTTAAACATTTCTCAGACGAAATTGCCCAAGTGGCAAAAGTATTAATGGTAACTTGTGGCATGTATAACTCTTCAGGTAACTTTGCAGCGCATGTTGGAATTCCCGCAAAAAGTGGCGTGTCTGGTGGAATCATGGCAGCAGTTCCTCCAAAGCTCCATTCGCAAACATACGAGTTTCGTGCAGGAGCAGGTATCGGTGTTTATGGTCCTGCAATTGACGTACAAGGAAATAGTGCAGCAGGCACGATGATGTTAAGACAAATTTCGAAAGAATGGGATTTAAGTATCTTTTAATGTGACCCCGTAGACTTTAATTAGTCTACGGGAATTTTTTTTGGAAAATATAAAGAAAGGTGTTTTTTAAAAGAAGACAGGGTAATAAGAGAATGAATAGAAAAGAAGAAGGAGTGGCAAAATGGCAAAAGAACCTAAAGTGAATGAAAACAGCAAAGACGAACAGTTGCAACAGTATCGTGTAGATGATTCAGGTAAAAGTTTGACTACCAATCAAGGACTGAAAATGGCTGAAGACGAGTTTTCATTAAAAGCTGGTGAACGCGGCCCTACTTTGATGGAGGATTTTCATTTTCGGGAAAAAATGACACATTTTGACCACGAACGAATTCCAGAACGTGTTGTTCATGCGAGAGGATATGCCGCACATGGTGTATTCGAGGCTTATGACTCGTTGGAGCATTTAACAAAAGCCAATTTTTTATCGGAAAAAGGCAAAAAGACACCAGTGTTTGTCCGTTTTTCAACTGTGGCTGGATCCAAAGGATCTGCAGAAACAGTAAGGGATGTTCGCGGATTTTCCACTAAATTTTATACAGAAGAAGGGAATTATGATTTGGTTGGTAATAATATGCCGGTGTTCTTTATTCAGGATGCTATCAAGTTTCCGGATTTTGTCCATGCAGTAAAGCCAGAGCCACACAACGAAATGCCTCAGGCTGCCAGTGCCCATGATACCTTATGGGATTTTGTCATCAATAATCAGGAAACTGCACATATGATGATGTGGCTGATGTCTGATCGCGCGATTCCACGCAGTTTTCGAATGATGGATGGATTTGGTGTACATGCTTTCCGTTTCGTAAATGCCGAAGGTAAATCTCATTTTGTGAAATTCAACTGGAAATCGACACTTGGTACACATTCACTTGTCTGGGACGAAGCACAAAAGATTGCCGGTAAAGATGCTGACTTTAATCGCCGAGATTTATACGAATCTATCGAACAAGGAGATTTCCCGGAATGGGAACTCGGCGTTCAAATTGTTGCTGAGGAAGACGAACATAAATTTGATTTTGACTTATTAGATGCGACCAAATTATGGCCACAAGAAGAAATTCCAATTCAAATCGTTGGTAAAATGACATTAAATCGTAATGTCGACAATGTTTTTGCTGAAACAGAGCAAGTGGCATTCCATCCGGGGCATGTCGTGCCTGGAATCGATTTTTCAAACGATCCATTGCTCCAAGGACGTTTATTTTCTTATACAGACACCCAATTATTGCGTTTAAACGGACCTAACTTCCATGAGTTGCCAATAAACCGACCTGTATGTCCGTTCCATAACAATCAGCGAGACGGATTTGGTCGTCAAACAATCAATAAAGGACGCGTCTCTTACCAAAAAAGTTCGTTTACCAATAGCACTCCAGCTCCTGTAAGTGAAGCGGAAGGTGGTTATGCACATTACCAAGAAAAAATGGAAGGTCGTAAAGTTCGTGCTCGTAGTGAAAGCTTTAAAGACCATTTTTCACAAGCGACAATGTTTTGGAACAGCATGACCAAACCAGAGCGAGACCATATTATCGAGGCATTTAGCTTTGAACTTGGAAAATGCCAAGAAATGTGGATTCGTGAAGGTGCTGTTGAAATGTTTGCCAATGTGAACTTGGAAATGGCACAGGCTGTTGCTAAAAACATTGGCGTGACACCACCAACGAGTGGCGGTTCTGATGTGACAAAAACTTCGCCTGCATTAAGCATGGAAAACACTGTTAAATCTGCAGCGACTCGTAAAGTGGGTGTATTAGTGGACCATGGTTTCAACGATGCAGAAGTGATGAAAGTTCTTGAAGAGTTAGAAGGTAAGGGTGTAAATTACGAAGTTGTCAGCGAAACACAAGGGACATTAAAAGGTTCAGGCAGTAAAGAATTGGAAGTCGATCATACATTTACGACGACCGACCCTGTGCTTTACGATGCGATTTATGCAGTAGGTGGACCCGATGTAAGTAAGAAATTTGCTAAAGAAGCTGCTCGTTATGTCGGAGAAGCATTTGATCATTACAAGCCAATCGGTGCTACTCATGATGGACAGAAATGGCTACAAACAGCTGGCATTAAAGAACAACCGGGGGTTGTGGCAACAGAAAATGCCTCAGATTTTGCAAGCCTATTTATTGAAGCCATCGCCGCACATCGACATTGGAACCGAACAGTCGAATAAAGTTTATAAAATTCATGTCCATTCCGAGCAGGTTTAAGAAAATATGCATTGGGTATTTTCTAGAATAAGTAACCATATAAAAAACAAAAAATGGAGGAATAGGAAATGACTAACAATAAATTTATGGGCACGTTCGATACGGAAACAGAAGTGTTAAGCAAAATCGAAGAGCTAAAAGCACAAGGTTCGCGTGAAGATGATATGTATGTCATGTCACGAGATGAAGACCAAATCTCAATGTTACGAGGACGAACAGACGTAGATTATAAATCAGCTGAAGGAAATTGGATGGACAAATTTATGGGCTTCTTATCAGGAGATGATTCAACACGTGAAGCATTTTCAGGAATGGGAGTAGACAAAGACGAAGCCGATCGCTATTACAATGAAGTGCAAAACGGGAAAATTTTATTGTTTGTCGATCGTGAATACGGTGCGAACTACGAAGGCAAAGCGCCTTATGATAACACTTCGACAAGCACAGAAGCAGGCACAATGGGTGCGTCTGGTTTAACGGGTGCAGGCTTAGGTAAAAGCCATATGGACAATGAAGCTGTAGGCAGAGATGGCTTGACAGTAGATACGAATGATGAAAACGATGTTTACTATAATACAAAAAATGATACGTTCAGTCGAGATACTACTGAATCAACAAATGCTAGAAACGAGTCAGGAACAGGATTTGGCCTTGACTCTGATCGGACAGAAGACAACTTTACAGATACAAACCGTTTTGAAAATAAAGATAGCGACCATCACACCGAAGAAGAGAAAGTGCAATTACATGAAGAACGCTTAAGCGTTGACAAAGAACGTGTACAAACGGGTGAAGTTAATGTTGGAAAACACGTTGTCGAAGAAAACCAAACAATGGAAGTACCAGTAGAACGTGAAGAAGTTTATATTGAACGTCGCCCAGTAAACGAAGAAACAGTTGATAATTCTTTTGATAAAGAATCTACGTTAACAGGAGATGCTTATCAAGAAGGTGAAAATATTCATATTCCCGTATCAGAAGAACATGTAGAAGTTACGAAAAAAGATGTAGTAGCTGAAGAAATTGTCGTTGGAAAACGTAAAGTACAAGATACAGAAACAATCAATGAGACGGTTCGTCATGAGGAAGCAGATATCGACGATGAAACCAATGTCACAGATAACAAATTGAACCGTGAAAACCAGACAGATCGTGATCGCTTCTAATATAAAGTAATGTGAAAGACGGGGATGCCTCCCCGTCTTTTTGTCGGTCTTGAAAGAATAGCGTATAGTAGAAGAAAGCTAGGAGGGATTAAGCATGGACGGCAAAAAGAGAAGTGACGTGAAACCTGGTATTGAAGTAAATGTGATTTTGAAGCAAGATCAACGTTCGGGTAAGAAAACACAAGGGGTTGTAAAAGATCTGCTGACAAACTCAGCCACTCATCCGCATGGCATTAAAGTGCGTTTAGAAGATGGACAAGTGGGACGAGTTTGTGAAATTCTTTCTCAAAAGTAAGTTCGAGACTAAAAGTTAGCAAGATGAATAACAATCAGTAAAGACAAATTCACTAAAACCGGACCCGTAAGAAGGGTCCGGTTTTGTGTTAATATAGAAGTATTGAAAAAATGAAGGAGTCTCTTATTATGAGCCAATTCTTTGAGCGAAAAAAACAGGAACTTGGAGTTCAATTAAATAAAATTCAACGAAAAGCGGTTGAGCGTACAGAAGGTCCACTATTACTACTCGCATGCCCTGGATCTGGGAAAACAACCACGATGATTATGAGAATTGGGTATTTAATCGAGGAAAAAGGGGTCTCGCCGTCACGCATCAAAGCGATTACGTTCAGTAAAGCTTCAGCTAACGATATGCTAGAGCGTTACAAGCGCTTTTTTCCTTTACTCCAACCAATTGATTTTTCGACGATTCATAGTCTAGCTTTTCAAATCACTCGCGATTATTTTTCGGGCTCACGCTATATCATGATTGAAGGCAATGAAGCAAATGGTCTTCATAAGAAAAAGTTGCTTCGGGAAATGTACCGTACGGAAAACGATGAGCCAATTACAGATGATCAATTAGAAGAGTTGATTTCTTTTATTAGTTACGTAAAGAATAAGATGTTGCCTAGAAAGCAATGGGCCAAACTAAAAGAGCCTTTTCCTGGTGCGATTGAAATATTGAAAACTTATGAAGCTTTTAAAGAAAACTATGACGTAAGGTTAGTGGACTTTGACGATATGCTATCACTCGCTTACGAAGCATTAGATAAAGATAAAGGTTTATTAGCGAAATACCAAGGACGCTGGGATTATGTCATGACAGATGAAAGTCAAGACACCTCCCAGATTCAGCATGCCATTGTGGAAAAATTAGTCGCACGCCATAAAAACTTGTGTGTTGTGGCTGATGATGATCAATCAATTTATACGTGGAGAGCAGCAGAGCCGACGTATTTACTGAAGTTTAGAACCGTGTATCCAGATGCCTATATTATGAAAATGGAACGCAATTATCGTTCCTCTCAGAACATTGTTCATACTGCAAATGCGTTTATTAAAACCAATAAAAAGCGTCATGACAAAAACATGTTCACGAAACAAGGAGAAGGCGATCCGATTGTCTTGAAACGTTTAAGTTCAGAAGACGCGCAATTTAAATACGTATTAAAAGAACTCAAAGAGTTGTCAGAGTACGGCGATGTGGCTATTTTGTATCGCAATAATTCATCTTCGACTTTGTTAATGAGTGAGCTTGAACGTTTAGGCATACCGTTTTATATGAAGGATTCGGATAATCGCTTTTTTTCACATTGGATTGTAGAAGACATGCTGAACTTTATGCGTTTTAGCTTAAAGCCAGAACGCATTGACATATATTCGAAAATCGCTTCTAAAACCAATGCATATTGGTCAAGTAGTCAATTGAAAATGCTCAGTCGAATGAACCCGACAGGCGAGCATGCTTTTGATGACATTAATTTGACGATTACGTTAAAAGAGTATCAACTAAAAATTTTAGCTGAGCAAAAAAAATGGTTTGATGCATTAAATGGCATGAAACCATTAAAAGTGATCCGAACCATTCGCGGAGAAATGGGATACGACCAAATGCTTGCTAGTCGTGCTGAAAAATTTGGTATGAAAATGACATACTTGGCACAAATCCTGACGACATTAGAACAAATCGCAGAACCGCTCGACTCAATGACGGCGTTTGCTAAGCGCCTTAAACAATTAGAGCAAGTAACGCAACAAGCCAAAAAAGAAAAAACGGACGATATGCTGACCTTATCTACTTTTCACAGCTCAAAAGGCTTAGAATTTGAACGAGTGTATATGATTGATTTGGTAGAAGGCGTTATTCCAACTGAAGAAGATGCAGAAACACCTGATTTATTAGAAGAAGCACGTCGCTTATTTTATGTGGGCATGACAAGAGCAAAAACGCATTTAGAGCTCATTAGTCATGGCAATGAATCACGTTTTGTCGGGGAAGTGCGGAAGTTGATTGTTCCGGAAAAAAGACTTGCTACAACACAAAATAGCGTCGCCAAAACGCCTATTAAAGTTAAAGTCCCGGATAACCCAAATGCGATTCAAACCGAAGAGGCTTTGCGTGAAGGTGTTCACGTTCGTCACCGCGTTTTTGGGGCAGGCAAAATTGTTGAACGAGACAAAGATCGGATTTCCATTCAATTTGCAAAAGAAAGAAAAGATTTAATGATTGATATTTGCATAAGCTATAAATTATTAGAAATGATTGAGTAGCGCCTCTGTGAAAGGGCAGATGTGACATAGAGAAGAACGCGGGGTACTAGAAATGAGATTTAAGGACTGGGATCGAAGTTTAAAGGTTCGTTTAATAGGCGAATTTTTCATGAATACAAGTTATTGGATGGTGTTCCCGTTTTTAGCGATTTATTTTGCTGAAGAGTTCGGCAAAGGAACTGCAGGACTTTTACTCGTAATTTCACAAGTTTTTTCAGTAGCAGCAAACTTGGTCGGTGGGTATTGCGCAGACCGGTTTGGTCGGAAGCGCATGTTGGTTGTAGCATCTATTGCACAAGGATTTTCGTTTTTACTGTTTGCCTTTGCAAATTCACCGTGGATGCAATCTCCTGAACTAGGATTTGTCGCATTTACACTTGCGGGAATGTGCGGCTCATTATATTGGCCAGCCAGTCAGGCGATGATTGCAGATGTCGTACCAGAAAAATACCGTAGCGATGTGTTTGCAATTTTTTACACCACGTTGAACATTGCAGTGGTGGTAGGTCCACTTTTCGGTGCGGTACTTTTCTTTTCATACCGATTTGAATTATTGCTTGTCGTGACGGTCATTTCGATGTTGCTTGGCTTAGTGTTGAAATTATTAACAAAAGAAACATTATCGCAAGCAATGGTAGACAGATGGCAATCACAAACCGCGATAGGTTGGGTTGGTGCTATTTCAAAACAGTTTAAAGAATATGGCTTAATCTTTCAAGATCGTCTGTTCTTGCTGTTCATCATCGCTGGAATTTTAGGTGCTCAAACCTTTATGCAATTAGATTTGTTAATCCCAATTTACTTGAAAGAAACGATTGATAGTCAAACCGTCGCAACGCTATTTGATAGAGAGTGGCTTGTAACAGGTGAAACGTCTTTTGGACTTTTGCTTGCTGAAAATGGATTGTTCGTAGCATTATTAACTGTAGTTGTGACGAGGTGGATGACAAAGTTTCCGGAGAAATGGGTTTTCTTTGCTTCAGCTGCTTTCTACGGACTAGCGATGTGGTTATTCCCATTAACTTCATGGTTTTGGATATTTGTTGTAGCAATGGCGATTTTCACATTTGGAGAATTGATGGTTGTAGGTTTACAGCAAAGCTTCATATCGAAACTGGCGCCTGAAGATATGCGCGGTCAATATTTTGCGGCTGCAAGTATGCGTTATACAATTGGTCGCATGATTGCGCCAATTTCCATTCCAATGACTGCTTGGTTTGGTTTTTCATGGACGTTTGGCATACTCGGTATCCTGGCAATAGCGAGCGGATTTGTATATCTATTAATGTTTAAGTTATACGAAAAAAGGCCTTCCTAATAAGAAAGGTCTTTTAGTTTATCGATAAAAATATTTTCTAGACAGAATGAATGAGGTGCTCGCGTAGAATTGGCGAACAATGTTAATGTTACGTGTCAGTTGGTTAAAAACTACGTTGTGATCTTGAAAGTTTGCATCAATAAGCAGTTTCGGGTGGTTCGCATATTATGTAGCAAGAATTTTTAAAGCGTTTGCTATCACTCGAAACAAAATACCAATGGTCATTGATTTTCCGGTAGGTATAAGAAGTGTCCAACTCGGACATGGTTGGATATGTACCTGTAGAAGAATAGACAAAGCCTTCCGTTAAGCCGATAAAGTCTAGAAAGCGTGGCGTAGCTGTTTGGAAAAAAATGAAATGCTTTTCTTCTGAATACATGCGCGCGTCAATAAAGGAATCTCTATTGGCTAATGTATATTCTGGAGGTGTGTAATAAAAAGCAAATCCTGAATGAGTCGGGTCTTCTTTCTGGATTTCTCCGGCCAATAGCTGATCGATTATTTCATTGCGTTCGTCTTGAAACACATAATAGTTTAATTCGACTTCAAATACATGGAATGCAAGATTCACTAGGCCGATACCGACCACTAAAATGATTATAGGGGCGAAGATTTTTTTGAAGACACCGACAATCGACCACGCCAGTATGCCAAAAACAGCTAAGAAAATAAACCGTGGAAGTTGGTAATGCTGCAAGGCCGGGATGTTGATAAAATCAATTGATTGATGAACTATTACCAACAACACGCCGACAATCGACCCAAACAGAAGTTGCCTTTTCATTTTTACACGCTCCTTCGTTAAGTGAATAATTACTGCAATTGTTATCGTCTTTATTGTATAGGAATTTTTACCGAATAGAGTTAATTACGGTATTTTTCGAAGACCCATTTCTAGCAAAAAAAAAAAGAGGTTGCGGAATGAATTCATTCTACAACCTCTTTTGCTTTAATTTAGTTTTGGTCTTTAGCTAATTTCACTAGCATATGCGCTAACATATGTTGTTGGTCTTTATCGCCAACCTGCCATAAACGCTGTAGCAAGTATTCTTCACTATTTTTAGGATCTTCTTTTTTCGCAAGGTAAGATGCTACTTTTTCAGCTAATTGCGCCATACGCTCTTCGCTTAATCCCATCTTTTCGCCTAATTCTACTTTTTCACTTAAGTAATTAATGAACACGGAGAAATCTGCTAAAATCTGTTCTTTTTTCTGCTCGTCTGTATTCGATAATTTTTCTTCAACTTGTTTATTGATGTTTTCCATTTGTTCGCCAACTCCCTTGTCTTTTTTCTGTACAAGGTATATTTACCACTGATTCTAGGATTTAAACATCGGTTTTACAATAAAAGGTTCGGAAAATTCGTTTAAATTAACTCCTTAAGGGTAATCAGGTAGTGATGATGGAATACAAAGAGGAGGACAATTAAATGACCTTATACGACAAAATTCAGGAATTGAAAAGTTTTGAATGTCCAGACCGTTGCGTGTTAAGTGTATATTTGAATACTAATCCAGCTGACTTGAATGCCCAAAATGGGGCATGGAAGATCCATCTTAAAAATGGTTTAAAACGATTAGACGAATATTTAAAAGCTTCAAATAATGAAGAAGAAATAAAAGCATACGGAAATTTAAGAAAAAAAGTAGAAAAAGAAATTTTAGACAATCAAAATGAACTTCAAAAAGGTGTCGTAATTTTTGCCTCAGAACACAATGATTTGTGGTCTGTACATTACGTACAAGTTCCAGTGAAAACGAGTTTCCATTGGGAAAATAAGCCGGAATTAGAAGAGCTTCGCTATATGTATAAAGCTTATCCATATGCAGGAATTGTTTTACCTGGCTTTAAAGGAATTCGTGTCATAGACACATCTATGGGAATTATTAACGAAGAATTCTTTTATGAATTTGATTCTGGTCTAGAAGTTTGGACAGAACAAAAAGGCGCACGCAGTTCAGGTCGAGTAGGTGTTGGTGCAGGTAGCACAGTCACGGGTGGTGGTGGAGGTAGTCCCTCTGATGAACTAGACCACCGACTGAAAGAAAACTTAGAGCGTTTCTATAAAGACATGGGCAGTAAAATGGAGAAGTTGAAAAAAGAACGCAAATGGGAAGAGATTCATGTGGTTGGAGAAGCAGATCACGCTAAGTCATTTGCGAAAACACTTCATGAGAAACCTAAAAGCTGCGTGTACAAAAACTTAATGAACAACGATCCGGGCAAAATTTTACACGAAGTATTTGAAGTATAAACAAACACCTCAGCAAAATGCTGAGGTGTTTTAATTTGGATTTGGACAAAACGTACAAGTCGCAAAAGCGGGCATTTCTTTATATAGACAACAAGTTTTTCGTAGCGGTTTTGAAACAGCTTGTTGTAGCGAAGTATTTCCAAGCAATCTAGCTAGATAAGAGGTTTTAATAGGTTCCCAGTTTTCATGCTGCAGCAGCCACTCTAAATCTTCTGCAACGAGTCGGGGATTTCGAGGCTCTAAACTAGCATAATACCACAACACAGACCCTAAAATATTTTCCCAACAAGTAATGGACGAAATTTTAATGATTTTTTTAAACTCATTTAACAATTCATCAGTTTGTTTATAAAGAATATCATGAAATGCTTGGTGTCGTTTATCCGGCGTGACAAGTTTAAATGTTGCGGACTTTACATGCGTTTGCAATAGGGGCAATCCGTAATTATGAACACGGTCAAATTGTAATTCGCACCAATCTACATCAAAATAACCATTTTGTTGATGGAGTAAACTAAATTGAGCCGTTACATAGAGCGCATATTGCCGGAAAAAATAAGACACTGCGACACCCGCGTTATCGGTGTCACACCAAACCTTTAATTCTTCTATCATGATAGGAATATCTCGACTAAGTGCATGGTGGGGGATGCGGTCGACTACTACAGATTGCGCACTTAATCCATATTTGGCGTGTTGAGGAAATGTCATTACGGTTCACCTCTTGTTAAATATGCTACGGTAAATGCGAGAGCTTTGCAAAGCGAGAGTTGAAATTTCTTTAAACGCATGGCTAAACTGAAGAAAAGGAGTGAGATTATGACGTTTTCTATTTTACATATTGATCATGTGCAAGTAGCAGCACCTGCAGGACAAGAAGAAGTGGCAAGTGCGTTTTACGCGGATGTTTTAGGAATGAAACCAATCGAAAAACCCGAAGCGTTAAAGATAAGAGGAGGGGCCTGGTTTGGATTTGGCAATCAGCAATTGCATGTAGGAGTTGAAGAACCTTTCTCACCAGCCAAAAAAGCGCATCTGGCATTTCGCGTGGCGGGTTACGAGGAAATGAAAACGCATTTACGAGCGAACAATATCGAAATAACAGAAGATGATAGTATTCAAGGCGTTGAACGTTTTTTTGTTTTCGACCCGTTTGGGAATCGTCTAGAGTTTTTAAAATAAATAAAAACGCTCTGCTTTTTTGCAGAGCGATTTTTATGAACAAAAAACTGCCCAAATGGACAGCTTTTGAAGAACTTATACAGTTTGAAGTGCTACAGCTGGACCAAAGAATTCAAAATGAATTTGTTCTTCTTTCATGCCAAGTATGCGTAACTCTTTGATCATTGCTTCCATAAAAGGAACAGGACCACATACATAAACATCACCTGTAGTATCGACGTATTTTTCTAATACATTGCGAGTGATATAGCCTTCAGGCTGATCCGAGTAAAGTGTTTTATAGCTTGCATTTTCCATAGAGTCAATGTGCTTTTGAATAGCTTTATCAAAAGCATGCATTGATTCATTACGCGCAGCGTGAAGAAAGGCAGTTGGGCGTTCGGGTGTTGATGTTGCGACTGTTTCAAACATACTCATCATTGGTGTAATGCCAACACCTCCACTGACAAATGCTACGGGTGTATTTTTTGTAGTATCAAGAACAAATTCACCAGCAGGAGCACTAACTTCAAAACGATCGCCCACGTTCATATCATCATGCAAGTAAACAGAGACGCGTCCGTTCGGGTCATTATCTGCATCACGTTTAACGGAAATGCGGAATTCATCTTCGCGTGCTGCTTGAGACAGGCTGTATTGGCGATTAAACAAATACTTTTCACCGGGAATGGCCAAGCGAACAGAAATGTATTGACCAGGTTTGTAAGAAGGAACGTTTTTGCCATCTACTGGTTTTAAGTAGAAAGAAGTGATGTTTTCACTTTCTTTTTCTTTGCGGATAATGGTGAATTCCTTAAAGACACTCCAACCATTTTCTTGAGTTTCCATATTTGTATATATGTCTTTTTCAACACCGATAAAGGCATCAGCAATGACGCCATAAGCTTGTTCCCAAGCATTCATAATGTCCTCAGTCGCTGCATCACCCAATACTTCTTTGATTGCTTTTAATAAGAAGTCGCCAACAATCGGATAATGTTCTGGTTTGACGCCTAAGCTCACATGCTTATTTGCGATTTGAACAACTGCTGGGAGAATGGCTTCTAGGTTGTCGATGTGAACCGCTGCAGCATAAACCGTATTTGCCAAGGCTGCTTGTTGACGACCCTTTTTTTGATTTGCGTGATTAAATATATTTAAAAGTTCTGGGTGCGCTTCAAACAGGTTTTTGTAAAACACAGTTGTAATCGCTTCTCCGTGCTGTTCTAATACCGGTACTGTGGATTTAATGATTGTTCTTGTTTCAACTGATAACATAGTCAATCTCTCCTTTTGTTTTCTATAAATTGACTATACGCCTTTAATCTCTTTAAAGATATATTTAAAATACACCTTTAAATTTTCGACACATTTAACTTCACAAAGGTGTCACAACCATTAAAGTAGATCATTTTTTCCAGTAAATGGTGATACTGTCGACTTTCTTCTGAATACTGTCCAAATCGATGAAATACTGTCCAAATGACCACAAATACTGTCCGAATCAACAAAATACTGTCCAAACGCAAAAAAAGCCCACAAATGCTGAGCGACTCACTTAACTATTCGTGATTTATACTTAAATCCACTACAGCTAAAACAGTGAGGTTCATTTGCTTTCGAAGAAACAGTAAAATCGCTATAATAAACAGTCAGAAGAGGTGAGAAAAATGAGGTTGACCATGTATACAGATTTCTCATTACGTGTGTTGATTTATTTAGGCACAAAAAAACCAGATAAGCTGACAACGATACAAGAAATTTCAGAAGCATACAATATATCTAAAAATCATTTAACAAAAGTGACATTTGAACTCGGAAAAGCAGGTTTTATTCAAACGGTGAGAGGGCGGGGTGGCGGTATTCGTCTTGCGGATCTCCCGCAAAACATTAATGTAGGAACCGTCGTTAGAAAAATGGAAGACGACTTTCACTTGGTTGAATGTTTTGATCCGGCTACGAACCGTTGCCCGATTTCACCAGTGTGCGGACTTCGAGGTGTTTTAGGGAAAGCGTTACATGCTTATTTGACGGTACTCGATGAATACACGCTTGAAGATCTTCTATTCAATAAAGAAGGGCTTCGTGAAATATTGAAGACATAAAAAAACGGCTCAGAATTCTGAGCCGTTTTTGCATTTATAATTCCAATGATTGAGGTTCTTGTCCTTTTTTATTCATTAAACGTACGCGAGTAGGTTTAATGGCAAGAATGGTCAAGTTCGGATCATCCGGACCTTCAAACCAGCCTTCTAAATGTTCGTTCCATACTTTATCAATCATTTCACGATCATCATTTAGCGACATGCTTCCTTCTATTTCTAGGAATGAATCGCCGACTCCTTCACCATCATAGCCTAACAGAATATGAGCATGAGGATTGGCCTCCAACTCATCAACTTTTTGCGTTTTTTTACTAGTAGCTGTATAGAGTGTGAAATCATCGTTAAAAAAAGTCATATAGCGCGAATGGGGTTTGTCGCCTTTAATAGTCGCGAGTGTACCCACATAACTATTCTCTAGTATTTTTAATGCCTCTTTTTTCACTTCTTCTTGATTCATCCAATACCACTCCTTTTGTCTTTGTAGTTATCTATTCCTTTTTTGATTCGAACTAAACATAAAACGACCTGCTAGAGTAGCAGGTCGTTAAATCTGTTGCACTATTTTAGGCGTTCGATCAAAGACACTTGGAAGAATCATGCCAATTAGAATGATGAAAATCCCTAGAATTTGAAGAAGGGATAACGTTTCATGAAGGATAAGAACTGACGCTATTACGGCTACTGGTAATTCCATAGCACTTAAAATAGAAGAGAGACCAGAGCCGACGCGCGGCACGGCAACCGAGAAAAAATAGATGGGCATAATAATACCGAAAAATCCTAATAATACGCCGTAAATCCATAAGCCCTCATTGAATAATTGTCCGTTCCAAACGATTTCAGGTGTTTGAAACATCCCTACTACAATGGCTGCGAAAAATGATACATAAAATAGGCGTGCGGAAGTATCCATGCCATGGATTTCCTTGCCATTAACAAACATAAATGCTGAAAAACAAAAAGCGGCACCTATTCCCCAAGCCCAACCTTGCCAAGGAATTCCGCTCAAGTCGGTTCCGATAATACCAGCCGCAAGTAAAGTACCTGCAAACAGGATAAGCAATGAAAACACCTCTGTCCGTTTAAGCCATCTACGGTTGACAATACAATCTAAGAACATGCCAATCCAGGTGAATTGAAAGAGCAGGACTACCGCCAGTGAAGCCGGTAGGAAATTAAGTGAATGTGCATAAACCGATCCTGTAGCAGCCGTGAGACTGCCGGAAAGAACTAGTATTTTCCAGCCTTTCATTTTAGGCATTTTGCGTTGTGTGACAAAAAATAAAAGAGCCGCCATGGCGAACCCGATAAAGTATTGGCTAGTAACTGCTTCTGCAGCGGTAAAGCCATTTTTCATGGCTACCTTTATAATAGTTGAGAGGACTCCATAACAGCTTGCTGCCACAACGACCATAAGTGGATAAATCCAGTTTTTCATTTCTTTTCACTCCTGTTCAAATGAGAATCATAGCATAAAAAGACCGCAGAGAATAGTCTCTGCGGTCTTTTTCAAAAGGATTCACTTTTACGAAAATTCATCTTATTTACTCAGGGAATTTTTCTTCACTTGAAGAACTGTCTTTCGTGCCCCGTTTATCTTTTTCTTCTCGCTTTTCTTGTTTTAAGTCTTCCATTGGGATAGGATCGACATTCATTTCTTCTTCATGCATTTCGGTCAATGTTTTTTTATCCGTTTTATATTGTTCCGGATTGTCCATAGAAGCATTATCATTTGGTTTACGTTCTTGTTCTTTTTCTGACATACTGTGCACCTCTTCCTTTTCATATTATTCTTTGTATTCCTTAAATGAAAATTTTAAAACATGAAGTTTCTTATTAAGAAATAACAAATATGATAAGATAAAATTAATGTACGGGAGGAGCTTTACAATGAACACTAAATCAGCAATCACGGTAGGTGGCTTAAGTTTCGAATGGGAGTTGGAAAAAGGACGATTTTTGTTTGAAGGACAAGAATCCGTACTTTTTTGGACATCAACGGCTATGAAGATGTTTTTTGATTCGATTGAAGAAATTTCAGGCGAAGATGCAGCAAATGTTGTGTTGGAATCTACTGGATATCGTCAAGGACTTGTAGTAGGAGAGTACTTCCATGGCATGGAAGAGGTTTCGGTAGTAAAGGCAGCAAGGTTAATTACCAACACCTATGCCTCTGCAGGATGGGGATTAGCAGAAATAAAAGAATTAAATATGGAAGCGCGTACGCTAGAAGTTCATTTGAAAAACAGCTGGGAGCATTTGATTAATGTAGCACAAGAGAAAAAAGAGGGCGGAAGCTTTTTACCTGCCCATTACGCAGGGATATTTTCATCGCTATTTAATGAAAACATTTGGTACAAGGTCGTGCATCACCAGTTAGACGGCTATGAAGAAAGTATAATTCAGTATTTTCCTTCGGAAGAAACCATCGAAAAAAATATTCATCGCTTATCCCGTGTAAAAGAAGCTGAAAAAATCAATGAACTCGAAAGATTAGTAGATGAAAAAACGCGAGAACTTAGTGAAATGATTAAAGAAATCTCATCGCCACTTATTCCGGTGCTAGAAGGTATTGTTGTCGTGCCATTACTTGGAACTTATGATGAGGCACGTGCAGAAGAACTATTAGTAAAAACCTTGCAAAATATGCCGAAGTACAAAGCAAAGTATTTAATTTTGGATCTGACAGGTTTAAATACTAATTTCACACAACATGCGGCTATGTTGATTGAAAAACTTGGATCGACAGCTTCATTAATTGGGACACAAACTATTTTGGTTGGTATTTCTGCGAAGATGAGCCAGACCATTACAGAAGCAAACATCAATTTATCAAAATTTGAATGTTTCCAAACTTTACAACACGGCATTCATTACGCCTTAGCTCAAAATGGCAGAAGTATTATATAAGAAAAAAGACGTATTGGAAATAAAATCCAATACGTCTTTTTTTGATCATTATTTAGCTGATTTGACGATTTCAATAATGACTTGTGTAGCCTTTTCCATGTTCTCAGCAGAAATAAATTCATATTTCCCGTGGTAATTTTCGCCACCTGTAAAGATATTCGGTGTTGGAAGTCCCATGTAAGACAATTGAGAGCCGTCCGTACCACCGCGAACAGGAACAATATTCGGTTCGATACCCAACGTAATCATTGCACGCTCGGCGTTGTCGACAATTTCCATTACCGGCTCAATTTTTTCACGCATATTGTAATATTGGTCTTCAATTTCTAATTGAACTGCTTTTTCGCCATATTGTTGCTGAAGTCTTTCAGCGACAGCTTGCATATGGCGTTTTTTACTTTCGAACTTTTCTTTATCAAAATCACGGATAATATAGCTTAATTCAGCAGATTCCACCGTGCCTTCGAAATTATTCAAATGAATAAATCCTTCGTAGTTCTCCGTTAATTCAGGAACTTCATTTTTCGGCATTTCTTGTTGAAACTGAATCGCGACAGTTTGAGCATTGACCATTTTATCTTTTGCAGATCCTGGATGAACACTTTTCCCTTGAACCGTTAATTTACCACTCGCAGCATTAAAACTTTCGTATTGAAGTTCGCCAAGTGGACCACCATCCATCGTATAAGCATATTTCGCACCAAAGCGCTCAACGTCAAACTTGTGAGGACCACGACCAATTTCTTCGTCAGGTGTAAACGCGACGCGAATTTTTCCGTGTTCGATTTCTGGGTGCTGAGCTAGATAGTCCATTGCTGTCATGATTTCAGCAATTCCCGCTTTGTTATCTGCACCAAGAAGTGTCGTCCCGTCAGTTGTAATTAATGTATGATCAACGTAATTTTTCAAATCAGGAAAATCTGATACGGTCATTTGGACACTGTCACTTAATGGAATGTCTTGACCGTCATAATTGTCAATGCGTTTTGGATTAACATTTTTGCCTGTAAAATCTGTTGCTGTATCAACATGTGCTAAAAAGCCGATTACTGGAATTTCTTTATCGGTGTTGGCCGGCAATGTCCCGAAAAGATATCCCGCATCGTCCATTCCAACTTCTGTGAGTCCAATGCTCTTCATTTCTTTTTCTAATTCATGCAGTAAGTCCCATTGCCCGGGTGTAGAAGGTGTTGACTCACTCGTGAAATCAGATTGTGTATCAATTTTTGCATAACGAACTAATCGTTCAATTAACGCTTCAAGCATGTATAAATCCCCCTAAAATCAGTCTTGTTTCTATTTTACCACGAAGCAAGAAAATTCTGTCGCAAAAGAAAAACGATGCCCATATAGGACATCGTTTCATTAATTTTGTTGCTTAAGTTGAAGAGATGCTTGATGGGCAGTTTTGATTTGTTCTAATAGATTTTTGTCTGTTAATAAACGATATCCCGTGTTAGCTAAAGCTTTAGCACCTCGGATTAATGCTCTATCACCTTGAGAAGATTTTGCAGCTTCACGAAACTCTTCGGTATGTGCAATTAATGTTTCAGGTCCAATTTTGATATAACCATGGGCGGTTGGAACTTCATAACTGATATTGCCAGCGTCGGTAGAACCAAGTCCAGAAATTCGTGAATCGGCTACGGTTTCACCTTGTGCTTCGAGTTCGCTGCGGATTACATCATCCAAAGGAGAAGTTAACACTAAATCCCGAACTTCATTTTGAAATCGTTCAATTTTCACAGTAGCACCAGTAGCTAAAGCTGCGCCTTCAGCGATCGCACGGACTTTACGAGCGGTCTCAGCCGTTTTCTTCCATGAGTCTCCACGGATATAAAATCGCGCAGCCGCATACTCTGGAATAATATTAGGGGCGTCTCCGCCGTGCGTAATAATACCATGAACACGTGCATCTGACGGCAATTGTTGACGCAATGCGTTAATGCTATTAAACAGTTGAAGTACAGCGTCTAATGCGTTAATGCCTTTTTCAGGAGAACCCGCTGCATGAGCAGGTTTACCGGAAAAGTGAAATTCTAGTGGATCCACTGCAAGCGATGGACCTGTGATAGCTGAATTTCCAGAAGGATGCAGCATTAGCGCTGCATCAATTTCTTCAAGGAAACCGTGTTTGACAAAACTGCCTTTTGCACTCCCATTTGGGCCACCTTCTTCGGCAGGTGTGCCAAGAACAACAACTTCACCACCCACAGCGTCGAGAGTTTCAGACAAGGCAATCGCGGCGGCTACGCTCGTTGTGCCAATAATATTGTGTCCACAAGCATGTCCAATGCCAGGAAGTGCATCGTATTCAGCAAGATAAGCGATAGTGGGGCCAGAAAGTTCACTTTTCTTACGAGCAAAAAACGCAGTTTCATGTCCAGCGACACCTTTATCAACCACAAATCCAGCTTCTTCAAGCAAGCTGATTAATAATGAACTAGCAAAAAATTCTTGGTTGCCAATTTCAGGACGAGCATGAATTTCATGACTCGTTTGAATGTATTTTATGCGTTTTGCGTCGATAGACTGAGAAATAGACTGTGTTGCCTCTTTAATAAGTGCCATAAGAATGCCTCCTTGGTGGGATAAGGTTTACTGATAGTCAACAAGTTCTTCTACTGATACCGTTGTAGGAATTTGAGCTCCTTTTGTATGTTCAATGATAAATTCAGTCGTGTCTTCTTGTTGATATAATTCAACGATTTTTAAATAAGCTTCGTTTTCTGTATCTTCAGCATTTGCTGCAATCAAGTTAATATAAGGTTTTGCTGTATCACTTTCGCGAGCGATAGGGTCTTCTGTGGGATTCAATCCAGCATCTACTGCAACGCCATTATTAATAATGGAAGCGGCAACATCGGGCATAGCGCGCGGTGTATGACCGGATACCATTGGCACAATTTCAATGTTTTTCGGATTTTCGGTAATGTCTTCAGCTGTGCCAGTAAGCCCTGCATCTTCAGAAAGAGTAATTAAGCCAGCTTCATCTAAAAGTAAAAGTGCACGTCCCATGTTCGTTGCTTCGTTAGGTACAGCGATTTGTGAGTCTTGTGGAAGTTCCTCGATAGATTCGTATTTATCGGAATACAAGCCCATTGGTGCGATGACTGTAGAGCCAATGGGTACGATATCAATATTGTGTTCGGCAACAAATTCATCAAAATATGAAATTGTTTGGAAAGCGTTCAAATCCAATTCACCTTCTGCAAGAGCTAAGTTGGGTGCTACATAATCAGAAAATGTTTGTATTTCCAAATCAATGCCTTCTTTTTCAGCTTTTTCAGCAATATAATCCCAAATGGTCGTATCCGAACCGCTAATGCCAAGTGTTACTTTCGTGGTGCCTTCAGCGTTGCTATCGTCTCCGCATGCGGTCAAAACCAATGCAAGTAATGTTAGTAATACTGTTGCTGTAATTTTTTTCATGAATAATTCCTCCAATTTTGTGTGGGCTTGTTTAGTGTTAACTGCGTCTTACACGTCTTGATAGAATATTTCCGAAAGATTGAACACCTTGCACGAGTACGACAAGAATCGCTACAGTGATAAACATGATGAAGGTATCGAATCTCTGATATCCGTATGTAATGGCTAAGTCCCCAAGACCTCCACCGCCAATAGCGCCGGCCATAGCAGATGCACCGATTAATCCGACTACAGCTATTGTTAATGCAAGAACGAGTGAGCTGAGAGCTTCAGGGATCAAAAACCGGAAAATGATTTGCGCTGGTGAAGCACCCATTGCTTGCGCCGCTTCAATGACGCCTTTGTCGACTTCGAGAAGCGAGTTTTCGATTAATCGAGCAATATAAGGACCAGCATAAAAAACTAAAGGAACAATGGCTGCTGCAGTTCCAATAGAGGTTCCGACAATCAGTCTTGTCAACGGAATAATAGCGACCATTAGTATAATAAAAGGGATCGAGCGGAATATGTTAATAATCATGTTTAGTGCGCTAGATACCGATTCGTTTTCTAATAAATGACCTTTTCGTGTTACTACTAAAAAGATTCCAAGTGGAAAGCCAATCAATAAAGAAAATCCAAATGCTGCGCCGGTCATATAAATGGTTTCCCACAACGCTTCTAAAATTTGGTCATAGTTAACTGACATAATGAGTAACCTCCTCTATGTGAATATTGTTATCTCGAATAGAGGTGATAGCACGTTCTACCTTATTTAGTTCACCTGAAAATTCCACAATTAAATTGCCATATGGAACTCCTTGTAATTCGGTAATATTTCCAAATAACACATTTAAATTAACGTTAAAGTCGCGTGATACCTGGGACATAATGGGTGTACCGACGGAATTCCCTGTAAATTGCAACCGGTAAATTGCCTGATCGCTATGGGTATCATAAATTTGGGCTAACAAGGATTCAGGTAATTCATCGTTCATAACAGAGCGCACAAAACGTTTTGTTGTAGCTTGTTGTGGATTTGAAAAAACTTCAAAAACAGAGCCTTGTTCAATAACTTTTCCGGCTTCTAGAACCGCCACTTTGTTGCAAATTTCTCGAATAACGCCCATTTCATGGGTAATGAGTAAAATGGTGATGTTGTATTCTTTATTGATTTTCTTCAGTAAATCTAAAATGGACTTAGTCGTTTGAGGATCTAGTGCTGACGTTGCTTCATCGCATAATAATACGGAAGGGTTTGTAGCTAAGGCGCGAGCAATACCAATCCGTTGTTTTTGTCCACCTGACAATTGATCTGGGTATTTTTGTGCTTGGTCTGCAAGTCCCACAAAGTCGAGTAAGTCTTTAACTTGTTTTTTAACATCTTCTTTAGGTGTCTTTGCTAAGAGTAGTGGCATCGCCACGTTGTGAAAAACGGTTTTAGAATTTAGTAAGTTGAAGTGTTGAAAAATCATACCGATATCTTTTCGGATGGTACGGATTTCTTTGCTAGACAAAGTCGAAATATCTTTTCCGTGAATTAATACGCGTCCTTTAGAAGGGCGTTCGAGCAAATTTACTGTACGGATCAATGAACTTTTACCAGCGCCACTAAAGCCGATAACTCCGTAGATTTCGCCAGTTTCGACAGCTAAATCAATGCCGTTTAATGCATGGATTTCCTGGTTACCTGAGTGGTAAGTTTTGGCGACGCCTTCGAATTGAATCATATTGAATGGACCTCCTCATGCCTTGTTGGTTTTTCAAATCGTTCATGCTCACAATCCGTTGAGAAACTAGACAAAAAAAGCCCTCTTTTTTCTTAAACCATAAGAAAAAAGAGGGCTCCTGTAGAAACCATCTAATTCTCATCTTCCAAATGCACAAGTGCATTTGCAGGAGTTGGCACAGTTTTTGCGGTTAAACAAATCTGCTGCCGAAACGTCATAGGGCCTGTCCCTCGGTTTCTCTGGATAAGAAAGTGATGTATGCTATTCGATTCGTGATTCCTACTTTATGGTGGAATAACAAAAAAGTCAAGAAGAAGATTAGCTTTTTATTTTATTACTTTTAAAATGTGCTTATATTCCCAATTAAATTGGGGTGGAAGATTTCTTTTTTAATACTGCAGATACTTTTGTTTCAGTACCATTCTTTATTCGGATAATATTTTCGCGGTGCTTCCACACGGCCATTGCAAAAAGTGGGATGGAGATCAGCAGCGGCCAAGGTCCAATTGCAGGGACAAATGCTATCACAAAGAAAATTGCATACAGGACAAGTACGCCTAGAACAAGGTAGTTTGTGGTGAGCGATACGCCAATCAATAATAATAGTCCTAGTAAACCGAGTTTCCAGTCGAGCGCTAACATAACACCAATTACAGACGCAGTTCCTTTCCCGCCATTAAATTTCATATAGAACGGGAAATTATGACCTAAAATAACTCCAGCACCTGCAACAAACAGCATTGCCCATGTGAGTTCCGGAGAAAAATCACCTAGACCTAATAAGAAGTGCAACCCTGCAACTGCCGCAAACCCTTTAAAGATATCAATAATAGCAACGAGCAATCCGTATTTCCAACCTAAAACAATGGCGGCATTAGAGGCACCAGAATTTTTCACGCCAGCAGTTTTGACGTTCACACCCGATAATCGTTGTGCTGCTAAAGAGCCATGACAACAACCAATTCCATAACTAACAATAAATAAGAGCGAAATCCAAATAAACACAGTGGGTTCCTCCTTCCTACTAAAGATAACGTTTGAAAAAGCTGAAAGTTTCAAAATTTTTTGACTAATAGGGTTGACAAATGAAAAAAAAGTTTCTATACTTCAGAACAAGATAAAAATTAAATTTAATACTCTTATCAAGAGTGGCGGAGGGATAGGCCCTGTGATGCCCAGCAACCAACAGATGATTTTGTCTGGAAAGGTGCTAATTCCTACAGAACCGGAGTTATAGGTTCTGACAGATAAGAGGAGGAAAACTCCGTATATGCGGCCCTCTTCTTAGCGAAGGGGGCTTTTTTCGTTCTCTTCGCAGCAACAAAACAAAAAATAGGGGGAATAGAAAATGACAAACTTAAAACCGGAAACATTATTATTACACGGCGGCCAACAAGTAGATCCAACAACGGGATCGAGGGGGGTACCGGTTTATAAAACAACTTCTTATGTTTTTAGAGATACGCAACATGCACAAGATTTATTTGGTTTGAAAGACGTGGGGAATATTTACTCGCGTATTATGAATCCTACAGTTGACGTATTTGAACAGCGGGTAGCGCTATTAGAAGGCGGTACTGCAGCTGTAGCACTTTCTTCAGGGATGGCAGCAATTGCTTTTTCAATTTTGAACATTGCAGAAGCTGGAGATGAAATCATAGCGGATAGCAGTCTTTATGGTGGGACTTATAATTTATTTGCCAATACATTACCGCGTTATGGCATTACAACGAAATTTGTAGACGCGACAAACCCGGAAAATTTTAAAGCCGCAATTACAGATAAAACAAAAGCTATATTTGGTGAAATTATCGGCAACCCAAGCTTAAATGTCTTTGACGTAGAAAAAGTAGCGAACATCGCTCATGAACACGGATTGCCGTTATTGATTGATAATACATTTGCTTCACCATACGGCAGTAATCCAATTGAGTTTGGAGCAGATGTAGTTATTCATTCAGCTACAAAATGGATTGGTGGACATGGAACGACAATTGGTGGCGTAGCAGTAGATGCTGGGAAATTCAATTGGGACAATCCGCGTTTCCCGAACTATACAGAACCGGATGAAACTTACCACGGGCTACGTTACGGCATTGATGTACCAGAGGCTGCCTTTGCAACAAAACTACGAGTTCAATTGTTACGAGACTTTGGACCATCGTTGAGCCCAGACAGCGCACATGCTTTGTTACAAGGGTTAGAAACTTTGCACTTACGTATTCCGAGGCATAACAGTAACGCTCGAATTATCGCAGAATACTTGAAACAACATCCACAAATTGAATGGGTCAATTACTTAGGATTTGAAGATCATCCTTCCCACGAAATTGCGAAGAAATATTTGAAAAACGACGGTTACGGATCGATCGTCAACTTCGGCATTAAAGGCGGACGAGAAGCGGGACGAAAAGTAATCGATAGCATTAAGCTTTGGTCTCATGTTGCCAATGTCGGCGATGCAAAATCACTTATTATCCATCCTGCTTCTACCACTCATCAACAATTAAACAGCGAAGAACTGAAATCATCAGGCGTAACAGAAGAGTTAATCCGACTCTCTGTAGGATTAGAAAATGCAGAAGATTTAATTGCTGACTTAGAGCAGGCAATCCAAGTAACCGTGTTGGAAAACGTATAGGGAGGAATTGGCATGAAAACAGTATCTATTGGCTCATTAACCTTGGACTCAACTAAGACGATAGACAATGTAGAACTTGCATATGAACGTCTCGGAGATGAAAATGCCCCCGTGATTCTAATTTGTCATGCGCTAACTGGAGATCAACGTGCAGTTGGCACAGCAGAGAACCCAGGATGGTGGGCAGGATTAGTTGGTCCAGGGATGCCAGTGGATACGACTGCTTTCCAAGTAATTACTTTTAATGTATTGGGTGGTTGTCATGGATCAACCGGACCTCTATCGATAAACCCTACAAGTGGAGTACCTTACAAAGCTGATTTCCCAACACTAACGATACGTGATATGGTCCAAGCCGAATATTTAGCGTTAAAAAAGCTAGGAATTAAGAAAGTGGCTGCAGTGATCGGTGGCTCACTTGGCGGAATGAAAACCCTAGAATGGGGAAGAACTTACCCTGAATTTATCGGGGCGATTTTTCCATTAGCTGTTACGCCGTATTATAGTGATTATGGGGTAGCATTTAACCATATCGGGATAGTAGCTATCGAAAATGATAAAGATTTTAACAGCGGAAACTACGAAGATACTAGTGTATTAAAAGGATTTGAAATCGCTAGAATGGCTGGCATGGTTACTTACCGTAGTGGTAAAATGTTCAATCAGCGCTTTGGTCGAAGTGGGAGTGATGATGAATTTAATGTCCAGTCCTATTTAAATTATCAAGGAGAAAAATTAGCAGGTCGTTTTGATGCGAATAGTTATTTGGTATTGTTGAAAGCGATGAATACGCATAATATCGAAGATGCGGTTTTAGAAGTTCCTGTCTATTCGTTATCATTTACCCATGATTTACTTTATCCAAATGAACTGATGATTCCGTGGCTTGAAAAGCAAACGAATGCAGCTTGGAAAATCATTGAAACGGATTTTGGTCATGACGGATTTTTGGTAGAGTTTGAAAAATGGGGAGGCTTTATAGAAGAAAAGTTAAAAAGCCTTTCAGTGCCGGAGCTTATTCGGTAAACAAATTTAGTAGAATCAATTATAGAAAAATGCATATAAAAGCATCTAGGACTGGTTAGTCCTAGATGCTTTTATTGGTTAGTCTTCATCTTTAATATCCACATCATCTGGAATTGGCGTAGCGCGCCATTCTTCTAACGCTAACTTAGCCTGTTCCAACTGCTGAAAATGCGTACCGAATTGAGAAGTGTTGATCATGTATTGCTCTCCGTCATGAACTGCGCGAATACGGCCTTCTAATACATAACGATTGACTTGTTCTTCAGGCATAGACAAAAAGGCAGCAGTTTCCTGGACTGTCATATACATAGGATCGCCTCCTCTTTTCTTTTATTATAATAGAAGGAGAGGGCTATCTCAAACCATTAGTATTCTGATTTCTATATAGTAGAACCTTTAAGGAAGAGATATTACGTATTTTTATCTGATTTTTCAACTAATTTTATACAATTTAGTTATTAGGAGTTTAGTTTCATATAAGTAAGGGGATAATAATAATAGAATGTGTACAAAACAAAAGGAGGGCGAGTTTATGAATGATATTGGCAACTCTTTTAGAGGAGTTGGAAACACGATTATCGACTACATTCCAAACGTTTTAGGGGCATTATTATTATTACTTGTCGCATGGATTGTAGCAACGGTTGTGCGGGCTATTTTCACTAAAGGATTGAAAAAAGCAGGTGCAGATCGGGCCATGGTCAAAGGGCATATGGCGAAAACAAAAGAAGACGCAGACAGCATACTGGATTCTATAGGGAAAATTCTTTATTACCTAATCTTCATTTTGTTTATTCCGAGCGTTTTGCAAGCATTGGATATGAACAATGTAGCACAGCCAATTTCAAATATGATGGATAAGCTATTGGCATTCTTGCCAAATCTTTTCATGGCTATTATTATCCTCGTAATTGGTTACTTTGTAGCAAAGTTTGTAAAAAATCTTGTCTTCAGCCTACTAACAGCCATTAACATTGATAAGTGGTTTAATAAGTTTACTAACAAACCAAGTGGCACAACAGGAACAACTAGAATGGACGCTGGAGACAAAGCAACATTAGCAAATGTATTAGCTAATATCGTCTTTGTTATTGTCTTAATTCCAATTTTGACAATTGCGTTAGAAACATTGAACATCCAGTCTATCTCTGAACCCATTGTAAACATGCTCAACCAAGTTTTAAACATGATTCCAAACATCTTTGTAGCGATCATTCTCATTCTAGTGGGTGTCTTAATCGCCAAATTTGTTGGAGACTTGTTGATTAGCTTATTGAATGGAACAGGGATCAACCGCTTCTCGACATATTTGAACACGGATAAAACAAAAACACCAAGTTTTGATATTGCCAATATCATCGGAAAAGTCGTGCAAGCGATCATCATTATCTTCTTTACTGTAGAAGCGATGAACGTGTTGCAACTAGACGTACTAAATGGAATTGGTGAAGCAGTAATTGCATACTTGCCGCTTCTCATTAGTTCATTAATTATTCTAGGTTTAGGATTGATTGGTGGTAGCTTACTTGGAAACTACGTAAAACAAGCTTCTGGAAATCGCTTTATGGGAGCTGTCGTGAAATACATCATTATCATTATTGCCGTATTCATGACGCTTGATCAGTTGAATTTTGCGACAAACATTGTTAACTTGGCCTTCCTATTCATTATCGCTGGACTGGCTGTAGCATTTGCCATTTCCTTCGGTATGGGTGGACGCGAATTTGCGAAGCGCCAACTTGAGAAGTTTGAAGCTAAAATGGAAAAAGAAAACGATAAGCCAGATCTATAAGTTCATTCTCAAATCCCCTTAGGTTGATATCAACCTAAGGGGATTTTTTTGTTGTTTGGAAAAAAATTAAAAGGCAAGGGAGATGCTAGTGGAAAACGAAGGAGGTTAAAATTATATTGAAATATAAATAAATGAACTCCTTTTGTTAAATGTATACATAACTTATACACTAAAAATAAAGAAACTTATACTAGCTAAGAAAGAAAAGGCGCTGTTAATGTATAAATGCTTTTAATATAGTAGTTTAAATAATTAAAAAATTCAGTTGACTTGATTTTATGACAGCGGTTACAATCAAGAGAGTTATTCTTTAGATAATAAAAAAGGGGGACCGTATTTTTAAAAACTGAGCGAACGCTCAGTTGGGGGATGGGTAATATAGAATTTAATTGAAATGGGGAATATGATGAAAGCGTATAAAAAGGAAGTTCAATTTACAATTTGGATGACAGCGGCCTTTATACTAGTTGGTAATGTAGGATTAATATTCTCAGTATTTCCAGTTGATGCGATGTTATTTGGTTTTCCAGTGATGTATATTGTTCCGATTTTGATGGGCTGGTTTGGTGTTTTCATTTTAACCATAGTAGCTGGGAAAATTGGAAATCGTATTGATGATGAAATCGATAGTGAAAACGATGCGCTTGGAGTTTCCAGCGAAGTAAAGGATGTGTAAATGATGGAAGCACAAAACTGGCAGTTATCCAATCCGATTCTCGGTTTAGCAGTTGTAGGAGCAACATTTTTATTGTTTTATATTGTTGGATTTATATCCAACCGGAAAAGTGCGTCAGCTAAAGACCTATACATAGGTGGCGGGAACGTTGGAGCTTTTACTAATGGCTTAGCGATGGCATCGACTTACATGAGTTTGGCAACATTCCTTGGTATTACTGCATTAATTCTTAAATTACAGGTGCCATTTATCATGCTTTGGATTCAATTGATTTTGGCAATTCCATTAATCACGATTATTTATGGTACTAGCCTTCGTCGAATGGGTGCTTTCTCACCGACTCATTTTATCCGTGATCGATACGGTGTAACAGCTTCTATTATCGCTGCTCTTTTTATGATATTAGTTTCTGTTATGTATGCGTTAGGACAAATGATTGGAATCGCCATTACATTTGAAACCTTACTCGGAATTCCTTATTTAACTGGACTTTTTGTGTTTGGGCTACTTATTGTGGGCTACATCACAATTGGTGGTATGGCTGGAGCCACAAACAATGCTGCGATTCAAATGGTTATTATCGCGTTAATGTTTATCATCCCGCTTGGCGCAATTATGAAAGCAATTGGAGCATCGGGATGGTACTTCCCACCACTGTTCTATGCGGATATGGTTCCGGCGATGCTTGAGTCGTTGCCAACTTTCTTTGATTATCAATTTTCACCTAAATGGTATTTCTCTATTATTCCAGCTTTAACCATTGGAGCTTTAGGATTACCTCACCTAGCGATGCGTGTTTACACTGCATCTAGCTTGAAAAGTGCGCGTTCTGCAATGGTTTGGTTCGCCTTTATTCTTGGGTTAGTGTTCTCGGCAACTTATGCCATGGGCTTTGTAGGCGTCTTTGCCACCACCACTGAAGGTCTAGTCATTTCAGAAGGAGATGCAGATAAACTAACGATTATTTTGAACTTGGTTTATAACCCAGAATGGGTAACGGCACTTGTCATTGCAGGTGCCATTTCAGCAGGACTTTCAACGTTAAGCGGTAACTTGCTAGCAATTGGCGCTTTGATTTCACAAGATATTATCGCAACATTAAAGCCAAATATTCCACAACGCCTAAGTTTACGTATCGGCTTTATTGCGATTTTTGCAGGCGGATTGGTTAGTATTTTGCTAGCAATCGAACCTCCGGCTTTCTTAGTAGTTAGTATTTTATGGGCATTTGGTTTAGCTGGAGTCACAAATGCTCCGCTAATTATTGTCGGAGTTTGGTGGAAAGAAGCCAATAAATTCGGCGCCATTGCAGCTTCGGTCGTTGGTGGTGCAGTTTACATCATCGTGTCACCATTTGTTTTCCCGAGTATTGTTTTGACTGGGCATGGGGTAACAGACGGTATGGGATTATCAGGTGCAATGCTTGCTGTACCGATTAGTTTCATCTTACTAATTGTCGTTTCGTATATTACGAATCGTATGCCAAGTTTACAAAGAAGATTAACGAAGCAATCCGATATTGAATTGATTGAACGCATTCATGGGTGGAGAGATATTAAAACATATCGTTACAATAGTACACTTGGCGCTGGAGTAACGGTGGTCGTTTCCGCTGTTGTCGCGATATGGGCATTGATGCCATGGGGAATGTAACAGATGAAAGAGAAGGTGAGTAAAATGGTCGGGAAAATGGTTGCATTAAATGATTCATCTTTTCGGTCATTTTTAGCATTACCGAAAACACAATGGGTCAGCAATCTATTGCTGTTCATCGTTGGTTTAGGCTATGGCGCGATTTCAATCGCGTCAAATGCCTCATACATAGCAAGTTTCGATTCAACTTTGTTACAAAACGTCATTGTTCCAGCAATTTTTCTTTTGTTTGGTTTGCTTATGGCGTTTGTTACAAAAATTGGTCTCGCATTGTTACTCTGGGCAGGATCAAAAGCTTTTGGTGGAAAAGGGCTATTACGGGACATTAACCAATCGGCACCCGTAGCTTTACTACCTGGGCTTCTTGGGGCCCCATATTTAGTAGAAGCAGCGAATGGGCATCCATTAGTTTATGTATTACTCGCAATAGGGATTGTATGGATGTATCTCGTGTCCGTTAAAATTATTAAAACAACTCAAAATTTCACATCAGCTAAAGCTTATTTAGCAGCGTTGGCGGCCTTTGCATTTTTAGCGAGTGTCTACTATTTAATCTTACCGCCAGCGTGAAAAATTAGAATGGAGGCTATTTTATGGAATTCAACGATTTAATTGCACCGGAGCAATACAATATTACTTTGGAATTGGAAAAATACAAAGAAGATACTGAGCGTTTGGCTATTAGATGGTTAGATAGCGAAGGCAATCGCGAAGATCTTTCTTATAAAGAGCTAATCGATAAAATGAATCAATACGCTCAAGCTTTGTTAAAGTTGGGGATTGAAAAAGGTGACCGCATGCTAATTATTCTTCCGCGTATACCGGAAGCGTACATCACATATTTAGCTTGTTTACGTGCAGGGATCGTTGCAATACCGTGTTCTGAAATGCTTCGTAAAAAAGATTTAGTTTACCGCATGCATCATTCAGGCGCGAAAGGAATTGTAGCACATTATAAAACGACTGCTGAGACCAACTCGATTGATGAAGAACTTGAAGCATTAAACAACAAATTGATTATCGGCGGCAAAGAAGAAGGCTGGCAATCTTTTGAGGAGCTAGCAGAGAATGAGTCAGCAAATTTTGATGCTGTCGATACAAACCGTGAAGATATGGCATTCTTGTCTTATACATCAGGTACAACCGGTAATCCAAAAGGCGTAGTTCACGTTCATGGTTGGGGTTATGCCCATGTCCGGACAGCCGCAACAAAGTGGCTAGGTGTTAAAAGTGGCGATATGGTTTGGGCAACGGCAGCGCCTGGGTGGCAAAAATGGATTTGGAGTCCTTTCCTATCAACTATTACATTAGGTGCCACAGCTTTTGTTTACAACGGACCGTTTGATGCTTTAAAATACTTGGATTTACTAAAAACTGAAGAAATCAACGTTCTTTGTTGTACGCCAACAGAATACCGGATTATGGCAAAAGTAGAGAATCTCGATTCTTACAAATTACCAGAGTTAAGATCCGCCGTGTCTGCTGGAGAGCCTTTAAACCGACAAGTAATCGAAGCATTCCAACAAGCATTTAATTTAAATGTTCGGGATGGTTATGGGCAAACAGAAAACACCTTACTTGTTGGCACTTTACAAGACATGGAAGTAAAAGCGGGGTCAATGGGCAAACCAACACCAGGTAATCCAGTTGATATCATCAATGATGAAGGCAATCCGACAGCAGTAGGGGAAGTAGGAGATATTGCTGTTCACCGTGATTGTCCAGCATTATTCCGTGAATATTACCGTGATTCTGAGCGAACCAAAGCCGCGTTCCGTGGGGATTGGTATTTAACAGGAGACCAAGCATCACGCGATGAAGATGGCTACTTCTGGTTCGAAGGAAGAAGTGATGATATTATCATCAGTTCAGGTTACACCATTGGGCCGTTTGAAGTTGAAGATGCGTTGATGAAGCATGAAGCGATTCAAGAATGCGCCGTTGTTGCAGCGCCTGATGAAATTCGAGGCAATATTGTCAAAGCGTATATTGTGTTGCGCAACCCGCAAGACTTAACGGATAAAGATGCATTAATTAAACAATTACAAGACCATGTAAAAGAAATTACTGCGCCTTATAAATATCCGCGTGTTATTGAATTTTTAGAAGAATTGCCAAAAACTGCTTCGGGCAAAATTCGCCGCGTTGAGTTACGAAAATTAAATGCATAATTAAAAAATGCCGGACAGTATCTAGACTGTTCGGCATTTTTATATTTATTTGGGAGGGGTAATCAATTTATGTTGAAATGCATAAATTACGGCTTGCGTTCGGTCATGAACTTCTAGTTTCGCAAGAATATTGGAAACATGTGTTTTTACCGTTTTTACTGCAATAAACAATTGGTCGGCAACTTCTTGGTTGGTTAAGCCACGTGCGAGAAGCAATAAAATCTCCATTTCACGTTCAGTTAAATCGTCGTGAAGAACACGTTCATGACGCATTTGCTTCATCATTTTGGTCATTACTTCTGGCTCGAGAACCGGTGTGCCATTCATAGTTTCACGAATCGAATCCGCAATTCGGGAAGCTTTTGATGTTTTCAAGATGTAACTGACGGCTCCCGCTTGGAGAGCTGGGTATACTTTATCATCATCGAGAAAACTTGTAACAATCATGATTTTGGCTTCTGGCCACTGTTCGATGATGGCTTTTGTTGCTTCTGCCCCGTTCATAATAGGCATTACCATATCCATCAAAATTAAATCAGGTCGCAACTGTAATGCCATTTGAACAGCTTCTTGTCCATTTGTGGCTTCACCTACGACTTCCATATCCTGTTGAGACTGCAAGTAAGCTGAGACACCTATGCGTACCATTTCATGGTCATCCACTAATAAGATTCGAATCATCGGCTTTCTTCCTTTCAATCGGAACTTTTATTTCTACGATGGTGCCTTCAGAAGGTACAGAAACAATTTTGCTTGTTGCCCCAATTTCGATGGCGCGTTCTTCAATATGCTTTAAGCCGTAAGAAGTGGATTTAGATTGTTCGCTTTCAAATCCAACCCCATTGTCTTGTATGCGTAAGATGGCGAAGTGGTCTCGTTCGACAAACAAAATATGAACTTCAGTAGCTTTCGAATGGCGCAAAGTATTTGATAAAGTTTCTTGTGCTATCCGAAATAAATGATCTTCCGCGCCTTTTTGTAAAGGTACTTCTTCTAATTTATGATTAATCGTAAAATATACTTTTTCTTTCAGTTCAGTAACCAATTCAAACAAACCTTGACGTAAGCTCTTGTCGTGAAGAGCAGCCGGGCGTAAATGTAATAACAAGGCACGCATTTCTAGTTGAGCTTGCTGCACCATTTTTTCTGTTTGCAATAATCCGGGCTGGACATTTTCGCCTTCTGTCATAGATGACAACAGCATCGACGCAGCGAAAAGTTGCTGCGAAACAGAATCATGCAATTCTCTTGCTAGTCGTTGTCGTTCCATGATCAAGCGCTCTTGAATCACCTGATCTTGTGTTTCCGCTCGTTCGTTGGCAATCCGCGTTAAACTTTTGCGCTGCGTTTCCAGAAGCTTTTGTAGTTTTAATATAGAGCTGGATAAATTACGCGGCAAGGTTTTCATATTTGCTGCTTGAACGACAGTGCTATCTTCGTTCCGCAAAAGTGCTTGAAAAATTTTTTCGATTTCTTGTACTTTTGATCGGGATAATGATTCAGTCCACCATGAGATACCAACAGACAAAGCAAGCATAAGAACCAATAACCAAATACCAAGTGGCAATCCTGCGATAAAATCCTCCCATAAAACAGCCCATCCTTTAAACGAAGGCAAGCCGAGTAACGCAAATAAAATGCTAAAGACAATCAAAGCAAACAGTGTAATAAAGAATAAACTGCGCGGGACTATTTGTCTCATCGGCGAATCACCTCGACATCGCCCATCCAAGTGGTGACAGAAACGATTAGTTCTACTTTGCTGCCCTCATCTATAGGATAGCCATCTTCTATATGGATTGTTCCGTTAATAATACGCTTTTTGTCCCCGTTGAAAAAACGGGATTCCCCAAGAAGTGTGGAATAAAACACACGTACAGGAACTTCATAAGGAACAATAACTTGGATTTTTCCAAAACCTTGACGAATAGAAACGAGTGATGTCTTTTTCGGCAAGACTGTTTGTGTGGTATCCACTAAAATATCGCCAACAAATCCTTGCACGTGTATGTCTTTCCATTCATACGCTTCAATGGGTGTGCTTTGCGCAGACAATACTTTGTTTTGAATAAGCCCTTTATCCGTTGCTTCGTATATAGGAGCTGTTTGAAGCCAATCATTACCTTTCCACAAACGAACCAGCAAGTAAATGGCAAGGCTAAAGACCATTAAGCGTAAACTCCACATCGACAAAATAGAAATCCCAATGAGGAAAGTACCTATCCAAAAATAAGAACGACGGTATTTTACTTTGTTTTTTAATGCATAGTAGATGGTTCCAATACCAAGAAGAATCAAAAACACACTGCCATTATCAAAAAAGGCAGCTTCTACAAAAATTAAAAATAAAGCGCTCAAAATAAAAAACGCTTGCTTGTTTGTTGAAAAATGGAACATAGCTTTTGCCTCCTTCTTTGTATCAGAAAAAAGGAGAAGAAGAAATCTTCTCCTCATCCTAATTTAAACAAGTTCTTTTTGATTTTCGCTCTTTTTCTCTAAAAATTCCAGACGACGTTCCATTGCGGAGCGTTCGTGACGTTCTTCGACTTTTGTGCCAAGTGTCGTAATATACGAAGTCATATCTTCAAAAGAGCCAATGCGCTCTGCGACAAGTTCAGGACTCAGTAGTTTGTCCATTTGATAATGCGCACGAGTAGCATTTTCTTTGCCCATTAACTGAAGTTGCTTTACTTTCATGTCTTTTACTTTGTGTTTCATTTCTTCGTAGCGGTGTTCTAAACCTGTCAGTTCCTTGATGTTTTCATCAAGGTTGTTTTGCAAAGTCGTTACACGTTCTGCGTAAGTTTGAACTTCCATCGCTGCAAAGTCAGCAAGATCCGCTTCACCTGAAGCTTGTGCCAAGTCGGATTGACTTTGGCGTTTTTGAAGCATAGTAGAAGCTTCGGTTAATTCTTTTTCTAGTTTACCATTTAGTTGAGCTTGGCGTTCAACCCATTTTCCTGTTGCGGATGTCTGGTTTTCTGCCTCGGTAATGTAATGATTAAGTAAAGCTAAAGGATTTTTATCTTCTTTTCTTGCGACCAGGGCATCGACGTCCGTTGCCACTGCAAATTTTAAACGTTCCCATAAAGTTGTCATGTTCGTTTCCTCCTTATTTAGTTAACTTGTTCCATTGGTATTCAAAATTTGTAAATGGGTCACTTTCTTTCATGGCATCAACTGAAACGCTTTGTCCAGTCCATTTGCGGTAAATCATCCACAGTCCAGCAAGTGCAGCGAGACCGATTAATGCCGGTACGTTAGAGATGGCAGAAAGGACACCAATAATTCCAACTGCCGCCCAAAATACTTTTGACCAAGTGGATAAGCTACGTAAGTAATAGTGGACTCCTGCATAGACGACGACAGCGGATACTGCCAATGCGAATAAAGCGCCGATATTGGAAAGGGCGATGATTCCGGCAAGAATGCCGAGTGTGATCAACCAAAATTTGTTCATGTTGTGTGCCTCCTCTTTAATTTGTAATTACATCATACTAAGAGGATGGCTTTTCCAATACGGTCTCTGACTGCATCTTTTACTAGGTCTTGAGGTGTAGAAGAGTCTAAGTATTACGCTTAGGAAAGAACGATACTTAGAAAGTGGGAAGGAGAGAGTGTCTTAGTGTGTAAGGGAGGAGTTCAATTGAGTAGCTTATCAGTCAAAATGCTATACTATTTTTTATGACATGGAAAAAATGTTCCTTTTAATAGACGAAGCATTTTAATGAAAGAAGAGGCGTTTTTATGAAGATAGTCGTAGGGATAGGCAGTACGTTATTAATTTATACAGCACTTGTTGCGTATTTGGGTTGGGCTACATATAGTTGGTTCGTAAGTTTTATAGAAAACATGAACCCGTGGTTATTTGCAACTTTATGGTTCGTGATTGCATATAGCTATGTTATCGGGAGAATCGGTCATAAGTGGCTTGGATTTACTGTACTCGGTTCTTACTGGTTTGCATTTTTACAATATGCTCTGTTATTGATTCCATTAGCAAATGTCCTTGTATTTCTAATAGAAGTTAAAAATGAAGTGTTTGTTATTGGATTGGCAACAGCATTCATCTTACTAATACTGTTCGTTATGGGTACTTATTTTGCATACAGTCCAGTTGTTCGTGAGTTAGAACTCACAGTAGAAGGGGAAGATGCTGAGCCACTTCACCTAGTGATTGGTTCGGATTTTCACTTAGGATTTTTGTCCGGAAAAAGACACTTGCAGCGATTTGTTGATAAGACAAATGCGCTAAATCCAGATATTGTGCTGTTAGCAGGCGATTTAGTGGATGATGATCCAGTTTGGTATGCACGTTATGGCATGTCTGAAGTGATGGAACAATTACGACCTACTCTTGGTATTTATGGGGTTTTAGGAAACCATGAGTATTATGGTAAAAAAATTCCGTTATTGGTAAAGTTAATGGAAAAGTCAGGTGTGAAAATATTAAAAGATGAAACCGTTTTGGTTGCGGATCGTTTTTATTTAACAGGGCGTGAAGACCGTACAAATAGTAACCGACTTTCGTTAGCGGCTTTAAAACCAGAAGAAAATAAGTTGCCATGGATTGTGATGGACCATACTCCTGGAGATTTAAAGACGCCGAGTGAATTGGAAGCGGATTTTCATCTATCCGGTCATACACATAAAGGTCAGATGTGGCCAAATCATTTGTTAACAAAGCGAATGTTTGAACTCGATTATGGGTATCGTTTAATAAGAGGTACGCATTTTCTAGTGTCTTCTGGATTTGGTTTTTGGGGACCACCGTTACGTATCGGAAGCCGCTCGGAGTTATGGTCGGTAACGATGAAATTCCGATCAACTTCTTAAAGAGGAGTGTTTTGATGGAAGACTGGATTACTTCGGTTATGTCCGATTATGGCTATTTTGGAATTTTTCTTCTTATTCTATTAGAAAATATTTTTCCGCCGATTCCGTCAGAAGTGGTTTTGACGGTCGGCGGATTTATGACAACGACTACGACCATGACCATACCTGGAGTAATAGCGGCCTCTACAGCAGGTTCTGTTAGTGGAGCGATGATGTTGTACGGTGTCGGGGTGCTTCTAGATGTGGCCCGATTGGAAAAAATCATTGATAAGTATGGCAATTGGCTACGTGTGAAAAAAGAAGATATACATAAGGCGGATAGTTGGTTTGATCGTTTTGGCGTTTGGACGGTGTTTTTCGGCCGGTTAGTTCCGCTAGTCCGTAGTTTGATTTCGATTCCTGCGGGGATGTCGAATATGAAAGTATGGCTATTTCTTATTTTTAGTACACTTGGCACTTTGCTGTGGAATACTGTTTTGGTATTTGTGGGAGAAGCAGTTGGAGAAAATAGACAACAAATTATGCGGCAATTATCGCTTTACTCAAATGTAGTGTATGTCTTACTTGCATTAGGTGTCGTAGCGGCTATTTGGTATTACATTAGAAAAAAAGAATAAGCAAGAACAGAAAACTGCTGGCAATTGCCGGGAGTTTTTTTAATTGTTATAATTGTGTAACAATAAGGGACGGAGGATGGTTATGAAGCCGATTGTATTCATTACGCAAAAATTACCAGACCAAGCAGTAGCCGAATTAAAAGAACAATATGAAGTTCGAATGTGGCCGGAAGAAAATACACCTGCTCCGCGTGAGAAATTACTTGAAGAAGCAAAAGAAGCACATGCACTTTGGACGATGTTGTCCGATCGGGTGGATAGGGAGGTTTTCGAAGCTGCCCCTAACTTGAAAATTGTTAGTAATTTAGCTGTTGGCTATAATAATATCGATTTGGAAGCTGCACATAAACATGGTGTGACGGTTACCAATACACCAGACGTGTTAACGGAATCCACAGCAGATTTGACCTTTGCCTTATTATTGGCCACTGCTCGAAGAGTGATAGAAGCAGAAAAAACGGTTCGCTCAGGAGAATGGCGGTCATGGACACCTATGGGCATGACCGGACAAAACGTGGGTGGAGCTACGCTTGGAATTATTGGGATGGGTCGCATTGGTGAAGCCGTAGCTCGCCGTGCCAAAGGATTCGGGATGGACATTTTATATCACAATCGAACACGGAGAAATTTAGAAGACGTTCGCTATGCGGAATTTGAGGAACTGTTGAAGACCTCCGATTTTGTCGTTATTTTAACGCCGCTGACGCCTGAAACAAAAGGCATGATTGGTGCAAAAGAATTAGCAATGATGAAAGAAAGTGCTTGTTTAATCAACGTAGCTAGAGGTGGCATCGTTGATGAAATGGCTTTATATGAAGCGTTAAAAGAAAAGCAAATTTGGGGTGCAGGTTTGGATGTGTTTGAACAAGAACCCGTGCCAACAGATCACCCGCTGCTGACATTACCCAACGTAACAGTATTACCGCATATTGGCAGTGCTACTGTCCAAACGCGTTTTGAAATGATGGCGTTAAATGCAGAAGCTATTAAAGCGTGCTTTGAAAACAAATCAGTGAAAAATAGAGTTTGTTAAATAGTAAAAAGAGCAGCTGTTGTTTAGCTGCTCTTTTTACTGCTGAAAATCATATGCATCGGACTCTGTTATCTTGCAAAAGTTGAAGTTTGTCGCTATTTGTTATAAAATGATTGAGGTTTTTACTGCTTTTTTTGTAATAGAACCAAATAGAGAAAATAGGAGGTATGATTCATGCAAAATCATACACACAATGTTTTACTTTACTATCTATATACACCGATTGAAGATCCAGAAGCTTTTGCAGTTGAACATTTAGCAGCATGCAAAAAGTTAGAGTTGAAAGGCCGTATCCTTGTTTCAGAAGAAGGAATAAACGGTACATGTTCCGGCACAATCGAACAAACAGAAGCTTATATGGAAATGCTGAAAAATGATTCGCGTTTCTCAGACATCGCTTTTAAAATCGATGCTGCTGAAGGACATGCGTTTAAAAAAATGCACGTTCGTGCGAAAAAGGAAATTGTTCACCTTGGACTTGAAGACGATATCAATCCAAACGAACTAACGGGTACTTATTTAGAACCAAAAGAATTTTATAAACAAATGCAAGAGCAAGATACAATCGTATTGGATGCGCGAAACGATTACGAATATGACCTAGGGCACTTCCGTAATGCAGTTCGTCCTGATATTGAAAACTTCCGCGATCTTCCAGAATGGATTCGCGATAATAAAGAACAATTTGAGGGTAAGAAGATTTTGACGTATTGCACAGGCGGAATCCGCTGTGAAAAATTCTCAGGTTGGTTGAAAAAAGAAGGATTTGAAGATGTTTCACAACTTCACGGAGGGATCGTAACTTACGGGAAAGATCCTGAAGTGAAAGGCGAACTATGGGATGGCCAATTATACGTTTTTGATGAGCGTATTGCCGTACCAGTAAACCAAGTAGAGCACGTCGTTGTTGGGAAAGATCATTTTACAGGCGAACCTTGCGAACGTTATGTAAACTGTGCAAACCCGGAATGTAATGCGAAAATCTTAACATCTGAAGAAAACGAGCATAAATACATGCGTTCATGTTCAGACGAATGTCGCGAACATCCACGTAACCGTTATGCATTTGAACATGGTTTAACGGGAGAACAAGTACAGGCGCGTCTCGATGCATTAAAAGAAACAACTAGAGTATAAGATAAAAAAGGTGTTGGAATAAATTTATTCCAACACCTTTTTTCCTTTTAATTATTTTCAACTTCTTCCTGGCACTCAAAACAGACCAGTTCTCCGTCTACATACACTCCATCTAAAAAACCATCACGGCAATAAACGTCCTTACCACAATTACTGCACGGTCCGATCAGCTCAAGCATCTTGCAAACCTTCAGCATAGACGTACATGGCATCTTTCAAGTATTTTGCTAAGCCTTGTCCATGTTGATCGATATTGCTTGCAAAGCGGCTATCTGAGGCGTATAAATCACCCAGTCCCCGGAACATTTTTGGTGAACATTCATAAAAACGGTTTAACAGCGTATAGTAAGCTTTCATTTCTTGTTGAACTGCCTCAGTTTGAGGAGGCAAATGCATCAAGCTAGCGACCGTATTATAAATACGATCCCCTTCACGATTGATTTCTTCTAAATCTTCTTCTTCTTTTTCAACTGCTGGTTCGCTTGATGCGGATACAGCCTCTTCAGATGCAGCTGTTTCAACAGGCGCTACAGCAACTGCGACGGCTGATTCTTCATGAGTTTTAACATTTGCAAAAGAATTTTCTTTTTGTATTTCAAGGGATTCAGTAATAGAACTTGTTTCAGGTTTTTGGTACTTCTCCATCAAATCTTCAGCTTTACTACTGACAAAAGCTGAAAAACGTTCTTGGTCAGTCAAACTTTCCAAGCCTTGTAATTCTTGTTGAGTACGCTCTGCATTTTGGATCAACTTTTCAATACGCTGCTTTTTTTGTTCCAATAAGTCGATATGCTGCGATAATGCATATTCGCGATCAAAGCCATCCGCTACAAGTTCTTGGATTTTCTTTAAAGAGAAATTCAATTCTTTTAGAAATAAAATCTGTTGAAGCAATTTCAAGTCTTCTCCGTTGTAGTAACGATATCGGTTTGTTCCAATATTTGAAGGTTTTAATAAACCTATGCTGTCGTAATGGTGGAGAGTCCGAACACTGACACCCGCTATTTTTGCCACTTCTTGTACTTTGTACAATCTAATCACCTCTCTCTTTAAAATACACTATAACGCACCGTTAGTGTCAATAGTTTAATGAAAAAGACGCAAAAATGTATTGTTTTTGTCTTATTTAAAAACTAGTAAAACGAATAAAAACTATTATTCTTCTATAGAAGTTTCGCATATCCTTATTTAAATACAGAAATTTCAGTTATCTCCTACTATTTTCTAGAAAACTATGAAATAATGAAGTTGAAAGCGTTTTCAAAAGAGCGTAATTGAAAGGGGCAATGACGATGAAATTAACTAATTTTGTGAATGGCAAATGGCAACAAATAGAACAGGCAGAATTTAGACCTGTTTTGAATCCTGCTAATGGAGAAGAGTTAGCACAAGTTCGAATGTCTACAGCGCAAGATGTTGATTTGGCTGTGCAAGCTGCAGTAATCGCACAGAAAAAATGGGCAAAAGTACCGGCACCTAAACGCGCAGATTATTTATATGAAATAGGTCGCTTAATGAAAGAGCGAAAAGAACAATTGGCTCAAGTACTAACGAAAGAAATGGGGAAAGTCATCGAAGAAGGGCGTGGCGAAGTCCAAGAAGGCATCGACATGGCGTACTACATGGCAGGAGAAGGCAGACGAATGTTTGGTGAAACCACACCATCAGAACTGGGAGACAAGTTTGCCATGAGTATCCGTTCGCCAATTGGTGTAGTTGGATTAATCACCCCTTGGAATTTTCCGGTAGCAATTGCGACATGGAAATCATTTCCTGCAATCGTAGGAGGCAATACGTTTATTTGGAAACCAGCAACGGAAACACCCATGATGGCCTATGAAATGGCGAAAATCTTTGAAGAAGTAGGTCTCCCTGAAGGTGTTGCGAATATTGTGTTTGGAGCCGGTTCAGAAGTTGGAACTGCACTTCTAGAGCATAAAGACGTGCGAGTGATTTCGTTTACAGGATCGACAGAAACCGGTCGCAAAGTGGCAGAAGCAGGTGGTCGTAATTTGAAAAAAGTATCACTTGAAATGGGTGGGAAAAATGCAGTGATTGTGATGGAAGATGCCGACTTAGATTTAGCTGTAGAAGGGATTCTTTGGAGTGCATTTGGTACAGCTGGTCAACGCTGTACAGCCTGTAGCCGTGTCATCGTGCATAAAGACGTTAAAGAAGAGCTTCAAAAACGTTTGTTAACGAAAATGGAAGCATTAACAATTGGAGATGGCACTGATGAAAGCATTAAAATTGGTCCAGTTATCAATCGAAAAGCGATTGAAAAAATTCATTCTTATATTGAAATTGGTCAGCAAGAAGGAGCCACTCTGCTTGTAGGAGGAGAAATTTTAACAGGAGGTATATACGATAAAGGAAACTATTACGCTCCGACATTGTTTACGGATGTGACACCCGATATGCGCATAGCGCAAGAAGAAATTTTTGGTCCAGTCGTTTCAATTATTGAAGTGGCGAGTTTAGATGAAGCGATTAGTGTGAATAATGGGGTGATTTACGGGTTATCCAGTTCGATTTATACTGCAGATGTAAACCGTGCGTTTAAAGCGCAACGTGATTTAGATACGGGTATTGTTTATATCAATGCGGGGACAACAGGCGCAGAAATTCATTTGCCATTTGGTGGAACAAAAGGGACAGGGAATGGCCATCGCGATTCAGGAGTTGCAGCATTAGACGTCTTTACGGAATGGAAAAGTGTGTATGTGGATTACAGTGGGAAATTGCAACGCGCGCAAATTGATAATGAAGCATAAAAGAAAGGGGATGGGGAGATGAAAGTCGTCGTATTAGGGGCAGGCTTAATGGGGAAACAAGCGGCTAGAGATTTAGTAGCGAATGAAGCTGTCGAAAAGGTCTTTTTAGCCGATCGCAATAAAGATCAAACGGTGCTTTTCAAAGATCAGCTGGACAATAATAAATTAGAAGTATTGGAGTTGGACGCTAGTAATGATGAGGAATTGGTAGCGGCAATTTCCAAAGGAGATATTGTTATCAATGCATTATTTTATACATTTAATGAAAAAGTGGCGGCTACTGCACTTTCATGTGGTGTTCATTCGGTCGATTTAGGTGGCCACATAGGTGGAGCTACAGACGCAGTACTTGAAATGCACGAAGAAGCGCAGAAAAAAGGTGTGACACTCATCCCTGATTTAGGTGTTGCTCCCGGCATGATTAACATTTTGACTGGATACGGTGCAAGTAAACTTGACCAAGTGTCAGATATTCGCTTGTTTGTGGGGGGCATTCCAGTTCATCCTGAACCTCCATTAGAATACAATCATGTCTTTTCATTAGAAGGAGTGTTTGATCATTACACAGACAAATCTCACGTTCTTCGTAACGGAAAGCTGCTCGAAGTTGAATCTTTATCTGAAATTGAACATGTGAAATTTGAAGATTTCGGGGAACTAGAAGCTTTTCATACTTCCGGAGGAACATCAACGTTAACGGAGACGTTTAGCGACATCCATTCTTTAGAATATAAAACTTTGCGTTATAAAGGACATGCCGAGAAATTTAAATTATTGGTGGATTTGGGTCTTACAGATCGCACAAAAACTGTGACGGTTGATAACCGTGAAGTAAATCTTCGGGCGGTCTTAAAAGCTGTACTTGAGCCAATAACAGAACTCGGAGATAAACAAGACGCAGTTGTTTTACGAGTGATGGTGTCCGGGGTGAAGGAAGGAGAGGAAGTTACGTACGAATACAATATGGTAACGATAAAAGATCAAGAAACAGGTGTAACTGCGATGGCGCGTGCGACAGCTTATACCATTTCCGTAGTAGCACAAATGATTGGTAAAGGAATTATCGATAAGCGAGGAGCTTATCCTCCAGAGATGATTGTTCCCGGAGAAGAATATATTGCAGAAATGGCGAAGCGTGGAGTTGAAATTAAAGAAACCATTCACCGCTCAGCTTTTCAAAACTAAAAATTCGGCATAGCAGATTAATTGTAAAAGGACGGTTCCCTTAGGAGCCGTCCTTTTTAAATAAAGTCTTCAGGTTGTTTAGGAATCAACATTTTCAAACTACCGGGCTGTATTTCAATATCAAGTGGAGTTTTCAAATAGATTTCGCCATCGGTATCTACATCTAACTGCTCGTCCGTTTTAATGGAGATAGACTGACCTTGGTAATGCGTAATATGTTCCAACTCTTCTGTCACGACTTCCGGTTGAGCAAGTGAAAACCATTCACGTATGGCACTTAAAGACGAAGTTTGAATAACAAATAAATCGAGCAAGCCATCTGCTGGGTCAATTGTTGCCATTGGAAAATTGTGTGTGCCAATCGACTTTCCGTTCATGACTAAGACGAGTACACCTTCTTCTGCATAACTAATACCGTCAATTTTCAAATCGACTGAAAACGGAGTAGCTTGCCGCATCGATTGCAATGCACTCATAAAGTAACTGATTTTTCCGTACCGCTCTTTTAACGTAGGATCAATATTGGAAGAAGCATCCGTAATGACACCGATTCCTGCAAAGTTGAGAAAAGAACCGCCGTTAATTTTTCCGGTATCAATTTTTTTAATCTCGCCATTTATCAGTTCGGGTGCGGCTAAATCTAAATCTAGTGGAATATTCAAAGTGCGTGCAAAATCATTGGCTGTACCACTTGGTAATATGGCGATTGGAGCAGGATCAGCAATCTCCGCTAAAGCACGGACTGCGGAATGAACGGTGCCATCGCCGCCTGCGATAAAAAGAATATCTGCATCTGTTGCAGCGGTTTGACACGCTCGTTCGAATTCTTCTGGAGAAGCAGTTTGAATAATTTCGAGTGAATGCGATGCTTGCGCAATGTGTGGTACGGCTAGTTTTAGAACAGAGTCTACCGTAGACTGTCCTGCATTGCCGTTATACAATAATACGGAACGATTGAACTTGGGCATGTCTGCTGTCCTCCTGTAAGTCTATTTACCTTTGTAATTCCACTAAAAGAAACTCGGTAAACAATAGAATAAAAGTAGCTGCATTAGCAAAGAAAGAAGGTTCGATATGACAACGAAATTGTATTATCAAGATTCAACCGTTTTCTCAACCGAAGTAGATGTAATAAACAGCGGGAAAGACGATCACGGGCATTATGTAGTTTTAGATCAAAGTTGTTTTTATCCCGAAGGCGGCGGTCAGCCTGCAGATACGGGCGAGATAGGGCCAGCAAAAGTCTGGGATGTACAACTAATTGACGGTGAAATTCGCCATTATACGGATAGAGAGCTAGAAAAAGAACGTTTTGTTGCTCAATTGGACGAGCAAAGAAGATGGGATCATATGCAACAACATGCAGGGCAACATTTGTTGAGCGCTTTGTTTGAAGATACGTACGGTTTGAAAACTCAAAGTTTTCATTTAGGAAAAGAACGCGTGACCATCGATTTGGATTTGGATACAGCCACAAAAGAGCAAATTCAAGTAATTGAAAAAAAAGCTAACGAACTGATCGGTCAAGCTCTTCCGATTTCGACAAGATGGGTAACTTCAGAAAAAGCTGATACACTGAAATTGAGAAAACCTCCAGTAGTAGATGGGGAAATTCGCTTGGTTGAAATTGAAGGAATTGATTTAAATGCTTGCGGAGGAACCCATCCAAAAAATACAGCGGAAATCGGATTATTAAAAATCATTTCAACAGAAAAAAGCAAAGGCGGTATGCGAGTTTATTTCTTATGTGGAGATCGAGCACTGCAGTACTTCAATTTCTTATCGGAAACAACCGATCAATTGGTCGTTAAGTTAAATGCGCCTGCTGCTGAATTGACGCAAGCGGTTGAAACTTTGTTGGCAGATAAGGCTACTATGAGTAAAACAATAAAAAGTCTTCAAGAACAATTGTTAAACTTAGAAGCAAAAACAATTGTTCCAGAAAATCATCTTATACAAGAAGTATTCGAAAACCGGTCGATAAAAGAGTTGCAACAGCTTGCTCGACTTGTCATAAGTGAACACCCTACAGCAATTGCTTTGTTTATTAGTAGCACAGAAGGTGATATGCGCTTTGTTTGTGCAAAAGGTGAAGATGCACTTGGAGATATGCGAGAAGTATTAAAGCAGCTTCTTGTATTGACTGATGGCAAAGGCGGCGGAAACGTCCAATTTGCTCAAGGTGGAGGCAAAACAAACGAGACTCCAACAACATTTTTATCCGTGTTTCAAACGACTTTAAAAAATTTCATGTGAAATGTGTAACTTTTCCAGTCCTCTCCTGTCTAATAGAAAAAGGGATGTCTGAAAGGACGTGAGCGTCATGAAGAAGAAAAAGTTTTGGATTATTGCAATCATGGCCGTTTTAGCAGTTGGATTAGTATTTGTTGTGATCAATAACAAAGTATCAGTAAGTGCTTCTCCGATCGCTTTAACGGAACAGGGATGGAAGGCCAATTTCTCTTCATCTCTCCAGCAAGAAGCTGTAGAGAAAGGTGACGTGTACATTACGGATGCACAGAACAACCGTGTAGAAACCGAAATGTACATCCAGGACAATGGCAAAACATTAGAAGTAGTAGGTATCAGTACTGGGGAATATCGTTTGCATATTAAAAGAGCCGCATTAAAAAATCGATTTTTTAAAAATTTAACGGATACAGAAATTGCATTTGTTGTACAGGAACAATTAGAAAAACTATCAGGGGAAGAACAATTACGAGATTATTTTGGGCGATTGATGGAGATGTATCAAAATAATCAACGGTACGATGTCGGTATGGAAGAAACAGCAGAGTCCTCAGACTCAAGCGCTAGTCAAAGCGATGGTGCTGGCGCAGAGGGTGATTATTCGACTACCAACAACCAAGTAGAAGGGGTAGATGAAGCAGATTTGGTGAAAGCGGATGGTTCGTACATTTATTCAATTAGCGAATCGCGAGTTGTGATTTCAGATGTGCGAAATCCTCAGGAAATGATCATTGCTGCAGAACTACCGTTTACAGAAAATATGTACCCCGAGCAACTCTTCTTAACAGAAGATATACTTGTTGTCATGGGGAGCCGTTATTCAGCTTATCCGAATATGACTGATCGGATGCCACGCAGCTGGACGCCACAAATTGGCGTTACTTCTGTTTATTTATATGATGTTAGCAATCCTCAATCTCCTGAGTTGATTCGAGAATTTGGTACAGAAGGATACTTGAAGGGGGCTAGATTAACGAACAACATCCTTTATTTTGTAACCAATGTCTATCCAGATTATTGGATGTTGGAAGAACAAGATGAGCCGGAACTTCGTCCTCATCAATACGATTCGAAACAAGGTGGAGAACTTCAGCCAGTTCCTTATGACAACCTCGCGATTCTGCCAGGAACGATGGAAGGCAGTTATAGCGTGATTACATCGGTAGATTTAACTGCTCCAGAAACTAATGACATCTCAACAGATGGTTTTTTAGGCGGTAGTGAACAGCTTTATATGAATGAAGACCATTTATATTTAACAGCACCTGCGTATGTACCTTTGGATGATGAAGAAATGCGGGACGGTCGAAGAATGGACATTTGGTTCCCACAACAGGCCAATACAGAAGTTTTTAAATTTGGATTAACGGGCACAGCTGTTGAATTTATGGCTTCTGCAGAAATAACAGGCTCTTTGCTCAACCAATTTTCTATGGACGAATACGATGGTCATTTTCGAGCTGTAACGACAGAAGGAATAGCATGGGATTTAACTTCCCCATCAAAAAACCATTTATTTGTTCTCGACCAGCAGATGAATCAAGTAGGATCTGTAGAAGATTTGGCAAAAGGCGAGCGAATTTATTCGGCACGTTTCATTAAAGATAAAGCTTACATGGTAACTTTTAAAGAAACAGATCCGTTGTTCGTTATCGATGTTTCGACACCCTCTTCTCCAAAAGTCCTTGGTGAATTGAAAATACCAGGTTTCTCAAATTACTTGCATCCATTGGATGACAATCATTTAATTGGTTTTGGTTATGATACGAAGTTAGTACCTGTAAAAAATGGAGAACCGCGTGTTGTGACAGGGGGCATGAAGATTTCATTGTTTGATGTCAGTGACTTTGAAAACCCTCTAGAAAAAGACACTGAGGTTATCGGCGGGCCAGGAACTTACTCTGCGCTCCAATACGATCACAAAGCTTTGTTTACTCATCAAAAGAAAAATCTCTTTGGCTTCCCCGTAAGCTTATATGATGAAGCTTCTGATGAGTATATAGAGTTTGAAGGTGAAGGTGCATTGATTTACACGATTACAACTGATGGTATTTCACAAGCAGCGAGTTTAATCGAACAAACCGATAATCAGTATGAAGATTGGAATACTTTTGTTCAACGGATTCTCTATATTGATGAAGAACTGTATACCGTGGCAAACGGCGAAATAAAGAGCTATGAATTAGAAAGTTTTGAACCGATTGCTACATTGGAATTTGATGAATAATAAGAAGAAGAAGCGAATATATTTCGCTTCTTCTTTTAGGTTTTAATTAGTCGGAAAAGGGAAAATGAGGAATATTCTGATTAATAATGGAGGGATAATAATGAAGGCAGTTACATTTCAAGGCACAAAAGATATGAGAGTGAAAGAAGTGAAAGATCCTGAAATCCAGAAGCAAGATGATATTATTGTCAAAATAACATCAACAGCTATTTGTGGTACAGATCTACATATCTATCAAGGAGCATTGCCGACTACAAAAGACACGGTCATCGGACATGAGCCAATGGGAATTGTAGAAGAAGTAGGACCAAAGGTTACTAAAGTAAAAAAAGGAGATCGCATTGTACTGCCTTTTAATATTAGTTGTGGTCAGTGTTTCTATTGTAGCAATGAAATGGAGAGTCAATGTGATAATTCTAACAGCAACCCTCATTTCGATACAGGCGCATATTTTGGATTAACAGAACGTTACGGGGATTATTCAGGTGGACAGGCAGAGTACTTGCGTGTACCTTATGGGAATTTTACTCCTTTAGTAATTCCAGAGTCCTCAGAGCTAGAAGATGAATCCTTGTTGTTTTTGTCGGATGTTTTACCCACTGCATGGTGGAGTGTAGAACATGCGGGCGTGAAGAAAGGCGATACAGTCGTTGTTCTCGGATGCGGTCCAATTGGTCTTATGGCCCAAAAATTTGCGTGGATGCAAGGTGCGAGCCGCGTTATTGCAGTGGATGAAATTCCTTATCGGATGGAACTTGCTAAAAAAATAAACAATGTAGAGATTGTTGACTTTAGCCAGCATGATAATACGGGGGCTTTGATTCATGAAATCACTCAAGGAGGAGCCCGTATTGTAATTGATTGTGTCGGAATGGACGGGAAAAAATCCCCGGCAGAGGCTGTCCAACAAAAATTGATGTTACAAGGTGGGACACTCAGCGCTATTGATATCGCGAAAGGTGCTGTTAGTAAATTTGGAACCATTCAATTGACCGGTGTCTATGGATTGACTTATAATCAGTTTCCACTTGGAAATATGTTTGAGCGAAATGTGACTTTGAAAATGGGACAAGCCCCAGTTATCCACTTGATGCCAATGCTTTACAAAAAAATTGAAAACGGTGAATTCGATCCGCGAGAGATCATTTCGCACATTATGCCTTTAGAAAGTGCAAGTGATGCTTATCAAATTTTTAATGACCATCAAGATGATTGTACAAAAGTTGTATTAAAACCGTAGTTATTAACATGCCTATAGCAAGCCTCGTCAAACGCTCCGATTTATTGGGGCGTTTAGTTTTTTGTTTAATTGCGTTATGATAAGGAAAGAAATTGACTGTGAGAGGAGAGGGACATGTGGCGCAAATAGGAGAGACGAGACGTGAACTTGCCTTAGATTGTTTTCTATTGGCCGGCAGAATCATGATGGAAAGTGGCGCAGAAACGTATCGTGTTGAAGATACAATGATTCGAATGGCTGTTTCGCAAAATATGGTAAACTCCCATTGTTTCGTGACGCCATCGGGTATCATGTTTTCTCCAAGTGAAGAACTAGCTACGCGGTTTGTTCGGATTAACAATCGAAGCACGGACCTTGAACGAGTAGCTTTGATCAATTCGGTTTCCCGAAAATTGGTCGCGGGTGAATATACGTTGCAACAAGCTTATGACGAAATGCTGATTATCGATCAAACCAATTATCGATTTCATATATGGATTCAAATTCTAGCTGCTGCCGTAGCGAGTGGCTGTTTCTTTATTTTATTAGGTGGAAATTGGAAAGACCTCCCTTTTGCATTTCTATTTGGGGGAACTGGTTTTATCATTGTGGAAACCATTTTAATAGAAACACGCGTAAAAATATTTGCGGAATTTATCGGCTCTTTTGTTATTGGAATTTTAGCTTCTATTGCTGTCTATGCGGGTTTTGCATCAGATTTAGATACTTTAATCATCGGATCAATTATGCCGCTTGTTCCCGGATTACTTATTACAAACGCAGTACGCGATTTGATGGCAGGTCATTTTATGTCTGGTTTATCTAAAGGAGCAGAAGCATTTTTGACAGCTTTTGCAATTGGAGCGGGCATTGCGGTCGTTTTATCATTTTAAGGAGGAGATCAGATGAACTGGCCATTAGAAGCATTTCTCAGCTTTATGGCTGCAGGCGCATTCGGCGTCATCTTTAATACACCTCGTCGCACGTTAATCAGTTGTGGTCTAGTTGGTATGAGTGGTTGGCTTATTTACCGCATATTCTTTCTAACTTTTGACGATCCAGTACAAGCATCTTTTGCAGGTGCGTTTGTAGTTTCAATCGTGGCTCACTTGCTAGCTAAAAAGTTTCGGATGCCGATGATTATTTTCAGTATTGCAGGGATTATTCCTTTAGTACCTGGGAGTAAAGCGTACAATGCAATGCGGAAAATTGTAGAAAATAATTATTTAGAAGCTATCGCATTTGCTTCAGAGGCAATGATGATTTCCGGAGCTGTTGCGATGGGATTAGTATTTGCGGAAGTAATCATGCAGCTGTTTTTTAAACGACAAGCCAAAAGAATACAGAAAAAAATGGGCCTGACACAAGAATAATTTCTTGTTTGTCAGACCCGTTTTTTATATCGTATTTTGAGTGAAGGCAGCTTGCGCTTTTCTGGATGTCTAGCTCCAGCTGCCAGATTCTAGGGTCATAAGCCACTCCGACTGTGTGGCTGAAAACATGCCACGTCGCCGGAGCGTCTTATGCCCGTCGAATCTACACGGCAGCTTGCGCTTTTCATTATGTCCAGCTCCAGCGCTCAGCTCTTAGGGTCATAAGTCAAATTGACTGTGCGGCAAAGAACGCCGCTTCGTCAATGTGCCTTATGCCCGTCAGAGCTCCACGGGCGCTTGCGCTTTTCTTGTTACCCCAGCCATTTTTCTAGGTCTGTGGCTGTCATCGGGTGTCCGATGATGTAGCCTTGTAGGCTGTCGCATCCCATGGCGCGTAGAAGTTCAAATTGTTCATTTGTCTCGACACCTTCGGCCGTTACTTGGAAATCAAGTGATTTACCGAATTGAATCATACCATTAATTAATTTTTGAATTTTTTCTTGCTTAGTAATAGATTGAATGATCATTTGGTCTATTTTTATTGAAGATATTGGCAATAAGAGCATATAGCGGAACGAAGCATATCCAGTTCCGAAGTCATCTAATGCAAATGTGATACCCTCTTGATGAAGGTTTTTCATTTGTGTCATGATTGAACGTTCAGCTTCAGCTTCGAGTGCAAATTTTTCGGTAATTTCAATCATTAAGGAACTTGGATGACAATCATTCAGCTTTAAGTTTTCGAGCAACATTTTTGCCATATCTTTGTCTCTAAATTCATGAATCGATGAGTTAATGCTGATTTGAAGATCAATGTCTTTCGATTTCCAATCTTTTAATTGAAGGCAAGCCGTTTCAACAACGAAGCTACCAATTTTGTTGATCAATCCGTTTTCTTCTGCAATTGGAATTAGTTCGTCTGGAGTTACAACGCCAATTTCTGAATCGGTCCAACGGACAAATGCTTCTACACGTTCAACTTTACCATTTGCTAAGTTGACGATTGGTTGGTATAAAAGCTGTAAATTTTTTCTGTCTAGCGCATAGATTAAGTGTTTTTCAATTGATGCTTTACGGCTTAATCGTTCATGATCATCAGGTGTCAACGCTGATATTTCACTACCTCCGCGTTCTTTTACCTTTTTGATGGTTGCATAGGAAGCTTTGATCAAATGCATAAAACTATGTTGGTCTTCAGGGTATTTGGTAATAGCGCCACTAACCGTCAATGGCACGGCTGTACCTTGTAAGTAGATAGGGTGCTGTTGTAAATAATGAAGAAACCCTTCGATAAACCAATTGCTTAGTGGAGTGACCAAAGCGAATTCATGTAAACCGGCACGTGTAATAATCGAATCGGAAAAATACATGCGAAGACGCTTTGTAAATTCAATAAGTAGTTCATTTTCAACATCTGTATCCGACACATCGCGCAGCGTATAGAAACGGTCAATATCCATAAAAACAAAGGAGAAATGACGACCTTCTTCTATGTATTCATTGACTATTTGTTCAAGTCTATGGCGATTTTCTAAACCGGTTACCGGATCGATAAATGCAATTTCTTCAAGATGTTTTTGAGCTTGTTTATTGGCTGTAATGTCTTTTTCAAGGAAAATATAATACGTATCTTCGCTTGATAATTGCATCGGAATAGCCGTTAATTCGACCCAATAAATTTCGCCATCTTTTTTCACTTTTTTCGCTTCGCCGTTCCAAACTTCTCCTTGTCGCAAAGTGGATAAAATTGAGTCGACAAATTGAACGTCTTCATCACCGTCTCCGAACATATGCCATACAGGCTTTCCTAAAATTCGTTTAGGTGTCCATTTACTCAACTTTAAAAATAACGGATTGGCATACGTAATCAAGAATTCTTGATCAAAATAAAGCAGCATGAAAGAGTCATCTAAACCACTGCGTAAATGATTTAACTCAATAGAAGAAGAGCCATCTTTATCTGCTTCGTTCATTTCATAAATGGTCATGACATATTGTTCACCATCGAATGTGTAGGATTTGGCTACTACAGTCGTGTAAGTTGTAACTCCTCCAGCTAACTCTATTTCAATGTTTTCAAATCTTACTGATTCTTCAGTATGTAGTAGCTTATCCCAAGAGTGCTTGTTTAATGCAGCTTTTTCGGGATTCATATAAGAAGAAAGTTGACCTATAACCGCTTCGGCTTTTATTTGAAAAACGTGCTCAGCGTGCTGATTGCACCATGTTACTAAGCCGTTTTTATCGAGTATGATAATTGGGAAGGGAATATGGTTGAAAACAAGGGTGTCAGTTAGGTTTTCTTTTATTTCGCTCATGCATTGACGCTCCTTAACCGTAGTTTACTTTCATTATAGAGAAGAAAAGGTCTATCGTCATCCTTTTCAAAATAATCTCTACTCAGATTTGTGGAATATTTCTATCCTTTCCTTAGTAATCGTGAGAGAATAGGCATAAATCATATGAAAATTGAGGTAAATCCATGTATAAAAAATTTTTAGCATTATTTTTTTTAATGTTTATTTTTCCTTTTCCGGCTCAAGCTCATACAACATTACTTTCTTCTGCACCTAGTGAAGATCAAAATGTATCAGAAAAGTTAACAGAAGTAGAATTACTTTTTGATACGAATATCGAAGAAGGCAGTACGATGAATATTGAAGATGAAACAAGCTCTTTCGAATTTGAAGAGATTGCGATTAATAAGAATGGGATGATTGGCAACTTTGATAAAACCTTACCAGATGGATCTTACCGTATTGTATGGAACATCATTGGAGAAGATGGACATCCGGTTGAAGGTCAGATTGCATTTAATATGGCAAACGAAGTTGAAAAAGGAGAAGCGTCTATGACAACTTCTGTTACAGAGGAAAAAGCAAAGGCAACTGAGAAGAAATTAGCAGAAACAGCAACTGAAAAAAACAGTAATGTACTAATACCACTTGTATGGGTACTAGGTGCTGTTTTAGTAGTTTACGGAATTTATAAACTGCGGTTGAAGAAGAAATGATGTTTTTAACGGCATTTGCAGACGTTCTTTTATATATTGCTTTTTCTTATTTAGCAGGCTTTATTGTGTTGCAATTTGTACCAGAAAATCGAAAACCAAAGCTATCAAGCTCTAAAGGGTTATTATTAATCAGCACGGCTAGTATTGTTCTCTTATCTTTTATTCCTGTTTATGAACTGGCAGTGTTTTTGCAAAGCAGTCAAAGTTCAGTCGAAGCTTTTCGAACAGCGATTATGGAGTTTCGTATTGGACAAGGATGGCTGATTACATTATTACTTAGTGTTATTTTAGCAATTGCGATTTACTTGAATGGCAATCGATACATACTAGCACTGTACGTGTTATTGCTTATTTTGACTGTCGGATTTTATAGTCATATTTCGACTATCAACCTATGGGCCGGTTTTGCTCTTCATTCTAGCCATATCTTTTTCATGTCAATTTGGACAGGTGTGCTGCTCCATGTTGCGTGGTTTGCGAAAAATGGAGCTAATTGGCGGCCTTTTCTAACATGGTTCACTCCGCTTGCGGTTATTTCTGTTACGGGAGTATTTGCTAGTGGAATCGTCATTATGTTTTTTTTCGTAGCCCCTGCAGATTACGTGGACTCATGGGTATTGCCATATGGCCAGCTGCTTTTGTTAAAACATATCAGTATTATCCCCGTTCTTTTGGCGGCGCTGATTAACGGATTTTTAAATAAGCAAAAAGAATTTCAACAAGCTTGGTTGAAAGTTGAAAGTTTGCTGTTACTGGTTGTTTTTGTTTTAACGGCCTTTATGAGCAAACAAGCCCCACCTCATGATGTGAATGATACATTGCGGATTGAAGGCGGTGGGTGGCTTGTTGATAAGCTATCAGGTCCTTTTTATATTCCTATCGCTGCTGAATTAGATGCGACAGTAAATGGAACTTTACTAATGATATTAAGTTTTTTACTATTGATCGTCATGCTAGTAGCTTTTTTCAAAAAAGCAAATGCTTGGTTGTCTCTCGTTTTCAGTATTGGTTTTATTTGTTGCTTTTATATAGGCTTGATGCTGAATCTATCATTTTAATAAAGAACTAAACCAATCTTTTAAGGTTGGTTTTTCTATAGGGAGGAGTATGGAAATGGAACGTCTAAAAGGAGTTTCTATGATATTAATTGGGGCTATTATGTGGGGAGCCACTGGTCCCTTAATGGAATGGGTAATGAATAATTACGTTGTTTCAGTGCCATTTATCATAACGTTACGTCTAACAGTGGCAGGCACTTTCCTACTCTTGTTCTTGAAGCTGAAAGGAGTCCTTATTACGGCTATTTTCCGCAATAAATTTTGGATTCGGCCATTGCTAATTTTTTCTTTGTTCGGCATGTTGGGTGCTCAATATAGCTTTGTTGCAGCTATCGAAGCAAGTAATGCTGTAGTAGCCACGCTCATGCAATTTTTAGCGCCGGTTTATATTATTGTTTTTGTATCCATAACTCATAAAAAATTACCGCCTCTCTATCAAGTGATTGGGATGTTGGGAACTCTAGCTGGTTTGTTTTTACTACTGACAAATGGAAAACCAGATCAATTAATCATTAGTGCAGAAGCTTTATTTTGGGGAGTTCTAGTGGGCTTAGCTTTCACTTTTTATACGCTATATCCCGCACGCCTTATGCAGGAGTGGGGGGTGTTACTCATTGTTGCATGGTCCATGCTTTTTGGCGGAATTTTTATAGGGTTGGTCAATCCAATCACATTTATTAATGAATTCGCGATTTTAGCAGTACCTGCAGTCAGTGGTTCGATTTTAGGAATTATTATTTTTGGAACTGCCGCATTTGTATTATTCCTTAGTAGCATGCGTTTTATTACACCTGTGGAAACAAGTATTTTGTCTTCTTTTGAACCATTGACGGCAATGGTCATTTCCATGTTTTGGTTTGGTCACATCTTGTCTCCTATTCAATTAGGAGGCGCACTGGCAATGTTAGTATTTGTCGCATGGTTATCTCTTGCTGGAAATCCGAAAAAGAAGAAAAAAAAGAGTCGAGTGCCTCAGGTTATCAACTAAAAAAATAGAGAGTCAAAGAAAAACGACATCTTATTGGGGTGTCGTTTTTTGAATTGGGTAAAAATGCTATTCGATATCTGAAAATTATGGCATACTATTTAGTACAAAGGTTCGGGTTTCGAAACATTTAGGAGGAACGAGTATGAAAACAGTTTTTTCTTATGCAAAACCATATAAGTTTTATATTGTGATTGCACTTATTTTAATGCTGCTAGAGCTAACGGTAGAATTGATGCAACCGCTAGTCATTGCCAGTATTATTGACAAAGGAATTGTCGCAAGAGATCAAGATGTCATCATCCAATTAGGAATTGTCCTGATGGCTCTTTCGGTAATTGCTTTTGTCTCTGGAATCGTCAATTCGTATTTTGCAGCTCACGCTTCTCAAAGCTTTTCTTTTGATTTGCGGCAAGCTGTTTATGGGAAGATCCAGTCTTTTTCATTGGCAATGTTCAATAAATTCCCAGCGTCAGGATTAATTACGCGTCTTACAAGTGATGTAACATTAGTTCAACAAGTATTGTACATGGGCTTGCGAATTATGTTGCGCGCACCGCTTCTTGTTGTGGGAAGTATGATTATGGCTTTTGTGGTCAACCCGAAACTGGCTTTATATTTAGTGGTTGTCTTTCCATTCTTGCTGGCATTTCTTTATATTATGGTCAAAAAAGGCGTGGCGTATTTTGGCTTTGTTCAAAAACGACTCGATCGTGTGAACCGAATTGTTCAAGAAAACCTTCAAGCAGTGCGTTTGATCAAAGCTTACTTACGGGGGAAATATGAAGCGAATCGTTTTTCAGAGGTCGCTGGAGACTTGAAAATAGATACTGTTAAAGCATTCCGAATCATGGAAATTATTTTGCCGATTTTATTATTCGGGATGAACGTTTCATTGCTCGCTGTTTTGTGGTTCGGTGCTTTTGAAATTCGAGCAGGGGGTGCACAAATTGGTGAATTGGTCGCAATCGTCAACTACGCGATGCGCATGACTGGTGCTTTCTCTATGTTTTCATTTATCATCATGATTTTTGCTCGAGCAAAAGCATCTTCTGAACGCATAGAAGAAGTGCTCGATGCAGAAGATGGACATGAACAAGAAGACATTGGAGAAAAAGAAGCTATTCATCCAGGTGAAGTTCGATTCGACCATGTCTCATTTACGTATCCTGGAACAGACAAACCGGTCTTGAAAAACATTTCTTTTGAATTAAAACCAAATGAAAAACTAGCAATTATGGGGGCAACCGGATCTGGGAAATCGACTTTACTGCAATTGCTGCCGCGTTTTTATGACGCGACAGAAGGCGTTGTATCTCTGCACGGTCGCGATGTTACTGAATGGTCGATGCGGGAGTTGCGGAAAACGATCGGCATTGTCCCTCAACAATCGCTTCTTTTCACAGGAACAATTTCCAATAACTTATCTTGGGGAAAAGATGAAGTCGTCCAAGACGAACTAGCAGATGCCGCGATTAAAGCGCAAATTCATGAAACTGTAGAGCGTTTTCCGAAAGGCTATTACACACGTGTTGGTCAAAAAGGCGTGAATTTATCAGGCGGACAAAAGCAACGCTTATCCATTGCACGAGCTTTAGTTCGCAATCCGTCCATTTTGATTTTAGACGATAGTACCAGTGCATTAGATGTTAAAACAGAAGGTGCATTGTGGGAAGAGCTTGAACAAGAACATGCAACCATGCTCGTAGTTACGCAAAAAATTCGTACAGCGATGAGAGCCGATCGAATATTGTTGCTAGAAGATGGCGAGATTTCTGCCTACGGTACGCACAACCAACTCGTGCATGACTCAGAACTGTATCGTCAAATTGCAATGTCTCAACAAGAAGAGGAGGTTGATGAATATGTTTGATGCCATCCGCCGACCATTTGGTCATGAACCCATTTTGACTAAAGAAGATTTAACGAAAAAGAAAGACAAAAAAGACGAACGTGCGCAAAATTGGAAATCGACGCTACTTAAAATCTGGAAGCTAGTTGATGAACAGCGCTTGTTACTGATTGTGGTATTGGCATTGGTATTTGTCAGCTCCGCAATGGCATTGCTTGGACCGTATTTAATCGGTTTTATCATTGACGAGTATATTGTTCCTCAAAGCTTTAATGGCATGGGCACAGTTGTGCTTTGGTTGATTGTGGTTTACATTGCCCATTCGGCATCTTTGTATTTGCAAAATTTTTGGATGGTTGGGATTGCTCAACAAGTGATTTATCGCTTGCGAACTCGTCTTTTTTCACATCTTCAACGTTTGCCTGTGACGTTTTTCGATAAGCGGCAACACGGAGAATTGATGAGTCGCATGACTAATGATATTGAAAACGTTTCGTCTACATTGAATACTTCGTTTATTCAAGTTTTTTCGAGCATATTAACGCTAACAGGAACAGCGATCGTTATGTTAACACTGAGTCCGCTATTGACATTATTAACGTTAATTATCATTCCACTCATGTATGTATCCATTCAATGGATTACAAAACGTACGAGCAGGTTGTATAAAGAACAGCAAAAAGCTATTGGTGAATTGAATGGCATGATTGAAGAAACCATTTCTGGCCAAAAAATTGTTAAAGCTTTTTCACAAGAACCGCGTGTGATGGAAGAGTTTCGCGAAAAAAGTGAAAACCTTCGACAAGCTGGATTCTGGGCATGGACCTATGCTGGATTTATCCCAAAAGTCATGAACTTTTTAAACAATGGAAGCTTTGCAATTGTAGCGGGGGTTGGTGGCATTCTCGCTTTGAATGGCTCTGTATCTATTGGAGTTATTGTTATTTTCACAGAGTATTCTCGGCAATTTACACGTCCTTTAAATGATTTGGCAAACCAATTTAATACGGTGTTGTCAGCTATTGCAGGAGCTGAACGTGTTTTTTCCATTATGGACGAAACTGAAGAAAAAGATGATTTAGTTTTGAATGTTGAAAAAGAACTAAAAGGTGAAGTAGTCTTCGACCAAGTTTCATTTAAATACGAAGGGGCAGAAGAAGACTGGACCATTCAGGATGTTAGTTTCAAGGTGGGCATTGGTCAAACAACAGCATTAGTGGGAGCAACCGGAGCGGGAAAAACAACCATCATGCAATTATTGGCACGTTTTTACGACGCCAATAGAGGGGAGATTCGGTTGGATGGATTGCCGATTGCTTCTATGCCACGTGAAACATTGCGTAAACAACTTGCTTTTGTATTGCAAGATCCATTCTTATTCGAAGCGACAGTTAGTGAAAATATTCGGTACGGCAAACTAGATGCTACAGATGAAGAAGTCATCGAAGCTGCCAAAGGGGCTAACGCACATGAATTTATCGAAAAGTTACCGAATGGTTACGATACGATTTTAACAGGCGATGGTTCAATGATTAGTCAAGGTCAGAAGCAACTGCTGTCTATTGCACGTGCACTTATTGCAGATCCGGTTATTCTATTGTTAGACGAAGCAACGAGTAGCATTGACACAGTTACAGAACTGAAAATCCAAGAAGCTTTAGAGCGCCTTATGGCCGGACGAACAAGTTTTGTCATCGCTCATCGACTGAATACCATTCGTAAAGCTGATTTGGTGCTTGTAATGGAGATGGGGAAATTAGTAGAGTCTGGTACGCAGCAACAATTGTTAGATGCAAATGGAATTTACGCTACCATGTTATCGGAAGCTAAATAATAAGATGAGGTCTGTTCCAGTTTATGTGGAGCAGGCCTTTTTCTTTATTTTCTTAGCGCCACTCTTTCATGCGGTATGATAGGATAAAAATACCGGATGGTTTAAGAAACGGATAAAACGTATGCGAACAAAATCAAATTATTAGGAGGTGTCAAAATGGATTTATCTTTATCAATCAGTTCATTTCCAGTAGATGAGCAAACAGCTAACGATATGTCAAAATTGCTAGAAGGGCTATCCGCTGAAGCAAAAACAGTGCTTCACCCATCGCTTTGGAGAGCAGCGGATGCAAGAGGATTTGTGGTACTGGCTTATACAGAACAAGAAGAATTAATCGGTTTTGCATCAGCGGCAGATATGGTTGGATTGCATCATTACGAATGGTCACTTTACGTTCACCCAGAGTACAGACGACTGTCACTTGGTACGGCTTTAGCCGATGGCATTTCGCATGGCTTAGCACAACGTCAGGCAGAAAGTGAGTTAGTCGCATTTGTGAATGATGTTGAAATTTCAGGTTTCATGGAGAGTGTAGCGTACGAGCTTGATTTTCATGAAATCCTTTTGTCGGCAACACCGTTACCCAAAAGTGAAATATCGGAGGAGCTAACTATCGTACCTTTCGCAGGACAAGCTGAAGAATTATCGGAGCTATTAACATCCGCGTTTGATGACACGATTTTACCGATATTAGAACATAATATGGTCGACCCCGAAAGAGAAATTTGGCTGCTTCAGAAAGATCAACAATTGCTTGCAACGGCTACGCTTGTTGTAGAAGAGCAGGTTTTATGGGTTACGGCATTTGCAGTTCATCCAGATCATCAAGGTAAAGGATATGGCAAACAACTATTGAAGTGGTGTCGAGAGTTGGCATATGAACGAAAACTAAATTCGGTTTACCTTGATGTTGAAACCGATAACCAAGCATTGCACGTATACGAAAAATCTGGATTTGTCCGAATGCAAACCGTTTCTTATTGGAAGTCTAAAGAAAATCTATCAAACCCAACTAGGAATAATTAAATCATATGCAGAATAGGTAAAAATGAGACTAGCAGAGGTAAAGCCGAGATTAAACGGAGTGACATTGATGAACAACTATGAAAATGGTCAAAATATCGCTGCAGCATCTGAAAAAAACATTCGGACTGATTTTAAAGAAAGCATGACGTATGGAGATTATCTTCATCTAGATAAGCTGTTAACTGCACAAGATGGCGTTAGTGGACATCACGATGAAACCTTATTCATCATCATTCACCAAGTATCAGAACTATGGATGAAATTGATTTTGCATGAGCTGCAATCGGCCATCGACCATATTGAAAAAGACGATTTGCAACCTGCGTTCAAGCAATTGGCAAGAGTATCCCGCATTCAATCACAAATTATTCAAGGCTGGGATGTGTTGTCGACATTAACGCCTGCAGAGTATATGGAATTCCGCGATGATTTAGGCAATGCTAGTGGATTTCAGTCTTATCAATACCGAATGATTGAATTTGCACTTGGCTACAAAACAAAGCATGTATTGAAAATCTATGAAAAAGATGCACCGCTTCATGCTGAATTAGAGAAAGCATTTAATGCACCTGGACTGTACGATGCGGCGATTCAAAAACTAGCGAGAAGTGGATTTGCCATTGATAAAGAAGTTTTAGAGCGAGATGTAAGTATGGTTTACGAATCAAATGAAAGTGTGCGCGAAGCTTGGAAAATCGTTTACCGTGATGTAGACACGCATTGGGAGCTATATCAGCTAGCGGAAAAGCTGGTTGACATTGAAGATTGGCTTCAGCAATGGCGTTTCCGTCACATGAAAACAGTAGAGCGGATTATCGGATTTAAGCAAGGAACAGGTGGCTCTTCTGGTGTGAATTACTTGAAGAAAGTACTGGATCAATATTTCTTCCCAGAACTGTGGGAAATACGAACGGATATTTAGGAGGGGTTTTGTGAAGATTTTTGCTCATAGAGGTTGCTCGGGTTCATATCCGGAAAATACTTTAGCGGCCTTTCGTGCAGCAGCTGAATTGCCAATTACAGGTGTAGAAATTGACGTTCATTTAACGAAAGATGGTGAAATTGTCATTATTCACGATGAAAAAGTCAATCGCACAACCAATGGCAAAGGCTATGTAAAAGAATTAACGTTAAAAGAGTTAAAACAACTAGATTGTGGTTCTTGGTATTCTGAAGAATGGAGCGAGGAAAGAATTCCTACGCTTGATGAAGTATTCGATATTTTTGAAAACACCAATCATCGCTTAAATATCGAAATAAAATCAGATGTATTCCCATACGACGGTTTGGCAAATAAGGTAATCGATTTGGCTGCCAAGCGCGGCTTTAGAAATCGAATTTTATTGTCCTCTTTTAACCATGAAGACATTCAATCCGTGGTCCAAGGCAAACAAGTAGAAAGTGCGATTTTAACTTTTGAAGTGTTAGTCGACGTTTATGATTACGCGCGAGTCATTGGAACAAAGCGGATTCACGTTTCATTGCCATCGGCTTTTAGAAAAATGACCACTGACGCTTTGCGCAAAGGCGCCATTGTGTATGTTTACACCGTCAATGATGTAAGTTATGCAGAAGAATTACAAAGAATCGGTGTTCATGGGATTTTTACAGACTATCCAGAAAAAATGTTGGCACATTTCGCATAAAAAGACGCGTCGAGTTTCCGACGCGTCTTTTTGTTTTACCATTTTGCATAATAATCATCGATAGAACCAAGAAGCTGTATAATTTTTAGCTTTTTCCCATCGGGATAACGAACATACCCATTATAGTAGCCAAACAATTGATGAATTTCCGATTTGATGAGACGTACATCAGTTTTTGAAGTGCGTTCAAAAAATGGAGAGAATGTCAGTCTGACGTCATCAGAGAATTTGCTATGAATTAGCCACGGCTTTTTGTAGTTTTGCGGATCGTAATGAAACAGAACATCTTCATGAATTTTTGTCATTTTGCCATTAACAAAAAAAGCGTTTTCTGTCATTCCAGTGCCATCGGTCCATTTTCCACCTAAATTCAAACCAATTACTTTTCCAAGCGAGCGTTGCGAAGCCATAGCCCAATTCCAATGTGATTCTCTTGGCAAAACACCTCGCCCATAGTCTAATACAGCAAAACTATCGACTTTTTCAAAGTCAAAACGTTGATTGCCGATTTTTACCATACCACTGACAGGAAGAGAGTTGTGCTTAGCGGAAAACTGGAAGGTTTGACGATTCCAAGGAACAACGACGTTTAAAGACTCGTACTCTTTAGGATGTGAGATGACCAGTAGGGCTTCTAAATCTTCGCCATCGAATTCTTTTACACTAACAGTTAAATGTGTTGCATCTTGGTTATAGACAGATTCGATTGTCATCGTATCACTTCGGAAGTAACAAGGATCCAATACGTTTTCGGATAGTTTCAAATGTCTTGTAAAGGGAAGCATAATGGTTTTTTCATGAAAACGTTGTGTCTCATAATTTAAAAAATAAACAAAACAGACAGTCGCATAATCCAAGTGGGAAATGGTTGCAGAAAATAAAATTTCATCTCCAAATACACACCAATAATTCCACTTCTTTTTACGCATAAAGTTTCCACGCAAATTGCTTTCTACCAACGGCTGCTTTGCATATCCAATAGCATTTGGATTTAATTGGCCTTTTGCATCACAAAGTTTTACGACTTCAGTAAGCTCTCGTTCAACATGTTGCATTAAATCCACCTCACGGTTAATCTTCTCCTCTTATTGTATCAGAACAAAACGAGAATATCCGTTGGGACCATTGCATTCGTGACGAAAGTCTGAAAAATATAATAAATGGCATGAATTTAGTCTTTAATAAGAGTTAGAAATTTTCTTTTCTCCAAAGAAAGGCAATTGTGCCTTCTCCAGCATGAACAGCTAGTGAAGAACTTAAGTCACCGATTAAAATATCTGCTTCTGGAATTTCTTTTAGTACTTCTTGTTTTAGATTTTCAGCTTCTTTTAATACATTACCATGCATAATTTGAAAGCGCTTTACGCCAAATTCCGCATGATCTTTTTTTGCGTGATTGATTAAATACTGAATGGCTTTTTTATGTGAACGAACTTTATCGATAGGCTGCAGTTCGCCCTCAGGAGTAATTTGAACAATGGGCTTAATCTGCAACAAGCTCCCTAAATAATATTGAGCGCCGCTCATACGTCCACCTTTATAAAGTTGAGTCAAATTACCGATTAAAATGTAATTCCGGAAATTTTCTGTTTCCTTGGCGAGTTTTTCCGCGATTTCTTCTGCAGGGTGACCTTGTTCTTGAAGCTTTAAACCGCGTTCGATCAGACCGGATAAACCATAAGAAAGCGCTAGCGAATCGATTGTATACACTTTGAATTCGCTCATTTCAGCACCAGCAGTAGATGAAGCGATGGTGCCACTAAGTTTTGCAGAAGCGTGAACAGCAATCGCGCATTCGTATTCCTCTTTTAGTCGGTCATACAGCTCTGCAAACTTTCCTGCAGAAGGTTGGGAGGTTTTAGGAAAGCTGGTCGATGCTTTAATGCGCTTATAAAGGTCTTCGTTTGTTAAATCCACACCATCGTCTATAAATTCTTCTGTCCCGAAGTGAATATTCAAAGGTACAACATACACATCAGGATGTGCTTTAAATTCTTCTGTTACAAATCCCGTCGTATCGATAATCCAAGCAATTGATTTTTTCATAAAATACCCCTATCTTTTAGAATAATTAGAATACAAAAACTATACCATGGATAATATTCTAGCGGTAGTGTGAGCTTTGTAAACGGTTTATCTTTAATGGGAAATCAGCGAAACCGGCTATTGAATGATTCTTGAATATCGGATTTGTGTTTAATAACAATAATAATAATTGCCATAACAAGGGGCCAGACAACAATCCAAACTTGAAGAATAAACGCCATCAGGATAAATCCAGCAAAACTCGCTAACATCGATAACGTTGCGCTTTTTAACCATGGATAAAAGGCGAAAAATAAGATGAACATCGCTAAAAATAAATCAGGTGTTAAACAAAAACTTACTCCAATAAACGTTGCAATGCCTTTGCCGCCACGATATTTAAGCCAGAATGGAAACAAATGACCGACAATAACAGCGAAACCAGCCACCGCGATTGCCCAAATAGAAAAGTCGAAAAAGAAGCCAATCCAAACAACTAATGCTCCTTTACCAGCATCACCAAGAAAGGTTAAGAGAAAGGCCGGCTTTCCAAGAATGGCTCCCGCATTTCTAGCACCAAGATTACCACTACGTTGTTGGCGCAAATCGACGCCTTTCCATTTTCCAATCCACCAAGCTGTCAGTAAGTTGCCGATAAAATAAGATACTAACCAGTAAACAATCATAAAGCGCCTCCAGTTTTAAAATAACAATAAAGTTAAGGCCTCCCCTACAGATGGGAAGGCCTTTATAGGAAAGGTTAGTTTAACTCGGCTACTTCGAAAAGGTAATCGCTGATAACGCGTAGACCTTTGTCGAAGTTCTCAAGATGGAAATGTTCGTTTGGTGCATGGAAATTCTCAGACGCTAGTCCAAAGCCCATTAAGACAACAGGTAAACCTAAAATTTCATCGAACGCTGCAACAATTGGAATCGATCCACCCATTCGGGTAAATGCAGTTGGCACGCCATATACTTTTTCATAAGAGCGACCAGCTGCTTGAATCGCAGGGTGATCAAAAGGAGTTAAAAATGGTTTGCCTTTATCAAACTCAGAAATTTCTACAGATACGCCTACTGGTTTATGAGATTCTACATGTGCTTTTAGTTTTGCGATGATATCATCTGGGTCTTGGTTTGGCACTAAGCGACAAGTGATTTTGGTGCTAGCTTCTGCAGGTAACACTGTTTTAATGCCTTCGCCTGAGAATCCACCGGTAATGCCGTTCACTTCAAGTGTTGGGCGAATCCACGTGCGCTCGACAAAAGAATAGCCTTTTTCGCCAAAGTCTTCAGAAATACCAATTTCTTTTTTCTCGTGCTCTAAGTCAAACTCAAGCGCTGCAAATTCTTCACGTTCTTTATCAGATACTTCAAGTACATCGTCATAAAATCCTTCTACTTGAATCACCCCTTCTTGATCACGGAATGATTGTAAAATTTCTACGATTGCGTGCAACGGATTTTGAACGGCACCACCATATAAACCAGAATGCAAATCGCCTTTTGGTCCTTTAACATCGATTTGGATACCAGCAAGACCACGTAAGCCATAACATACTGCAGGTCGTCCTGGACCTTGCATGCCCGTATCAGAAATAACAATAACATCTGACTTCAACAACTCTTGATTTTCTTCTACATATTTTGGAAGGTTCGGACTGCCAATTTCTTCTTCCCCTTCGATGATGAATTTGATGTTTACTGGCAATTCGCCATTTAGCTTTAACAGAGCTTCAACAGCTTTAACGTGCATATATACTTGTCCTTTATCGTCACTGGCGCCGCGTGCATACAATTTATTGTCACGCACTTCCGGTTCGTAAGGAGCAGATTCCCATAGGTGAAGAGGATCTACCGGTTGCACGTCGTAATGACCATATACTAGTACTGTGGGTTTGCCTTCTGCATGAAGCCAGTCTGCATAAACAACTGGATGTCCTTCGGTTTCATCGATTTTCACATTTTCTAGTCCTGCATTTTCTAAAGCAGTAACTAACCATTCTGCCCCTTTTTGCATATCTTCTTTATGCTCGGATAAAGAGCTGACTGAAGGAATGCGTAAAAATGCTTTTAATTCTTCTAAATGTGTTTCACGATTGTTTTTAAAATATTGGTCTATTGCTTGAGCGTTCATCAAGATCCCTCGATTCAGTATATTTATGTTTGAAAAAATTATAACATACCAAGTTTTGGTTTTCGACAAGGGGAAATTGGCTATGGTATAGTGTTTACTACGGAAAGAGTTCGTAAAATTATGTGTTTATGACACTGGAGGAAATAAAATTGTTTATAGCATTAGGAATCTTTTTAATCATGTCGTTTTTCTTATCGGGAAGCGAAACGGCATTAACTGCGGTAAATAGGATGAAGGTCCATCTTCGCGCGGAGCAGGGTGATGCCAAGGCGCAGAAACTGCAGAAGTTAATTGCGAAGCCGGACCGAATGATCACTACAATTTTAATTGGTAACAATATCGCCAACATCATGCTGCCAACATTGGTAACAATGATTGCCATTTCGAGAGGGTGGGAAGTTGGTGTAGCCACTGCTATATTAACACTGGTGCTTATTATTTTTGGAGAAGTTTTACCGAAAACCATTTCTGCGACGTTTGCCGACAAAGTAGCTTATATTGTTTTTCCAGTCATTAGCTTTTTAGTGGTAATCTTATTGCCTTTAACTTGGCTATTGGCGCAATTTACGAATGTGTTTATTCGCATCATTTCGAAAGGTACAGTAAAAGAAGCGACCATGACAAAAGAAGAATTGCGTACAATGGTTGATATTGCCTCTACAGAAGGTACGTTTGAGGAAGAAGAATCAGAACGCATTAAAGGAGTTTTGGATTTTCCTCACAAAGATGTATCAGACGTTATGTCCACTCACCGTACAGATACAGTAGGGATTGCCATTGATTCAACATACGAGGAAGTTCGTGACTTGATTTTGGATTCTTCTTACACACGTTATCCTGTTTACGAAGAAAGCATGGATAACGTGGTTGGGTTATTTTATTCGAAGAAACTGATTGAATGGTCGATGAATCCAAACTTAACGTTAGAAGAGTTAATGGATGACAATCCATTGTTCGTCGTGCAATCTGTAAGTGTTGAAAAAGTCTTTAAAATGATGATGGCGAAGAAAAAACATATGGCTGTTATTCTCGACGAATACGGCGGAACGCTCGGAATTGTCACCCACGAGGACATTATTGAAGAAATGATTGGTCAAGATATCGAAGATGAAACAGATGAAGAAGACGATGAACTAGTTTTTGAAATGACGGACGAAGTATTATCTTGTCACGGTCGTCTAGAAATCGAAGATGTAAATGACATGTTCAACGTAGAAGTGCCAAATGACCACGATACTATCGCGGGCTTTGTCATGCAGCAGTTAGGACATGTACCAGACGAAGGTGAAGAGTTCACATACGAAAACCTTCACGTAGAAATCAACGAAATGGACCGCAACCGAATTGTCCGTTTAACCATTACTAAAAAAGAAGAAAAAGAAGAAGAAGTATTAGCTTAGTAAGATGCCTGTCTCCGGACAGGTATCTTTTTTTGGTAAATAATAAAAAGTTCCCTTTATTACACAATTGTAAGGGAAATGAAAGTAGAAGCGATAGAGTGAAAGGTGCAACTCCGTCAATATAAGGTTATAAGAGAAAGCGGAAGCGACATTGGCTTCGCTCGATAAATATACTAGACGGGGGCACGATCATGGAAACGTTATATACAGAATACAATCGCTATATCTACCATTTATGTTTGAAACTAACGCGCAATAAAGCGGAAGCTGAAGATTTGATGCAAGAAGTTTGGTTGAAAGTAGTTCGTTACGAGTCTTCTATTGCCGAAGTAGATCATGTTAAAGCGTGGTTAACAACAATCTGTATGAATACGTTTCGTGATCGTTACCGCAAAAATGTAAGACGTAGCAAGCACTTGGTTCAACAGCCAGAAGGCTTAGATGTTTCGCTGCTTGACTTGATTCCTTCAGATTCGCCGGGTGTCTCTGAAATACTTGAAACACAAGATGTCTCTGTTATGATTCGCCATAAAATTGCAGAGCTAGACACGATTTATCGTACGACGATTCTGTATTTCTATGTTCATCAATATTCATTGATTGAAATTGCAGATGTGATGAAAGTTTCGATTGGTACAGTAAAATCACGCTTGTTCCGAGGCAAACAACGATTAAAAGATATGTTATTAGACGATGATCGCACACGTGAATATGTAGTAGCAATGTAAAAAAGCAACCGATTTTCGGCTGTTTTAAAACATCAGCAAAAGAGGGATTGGGATGAGTTTATTCCAATCCCTCTTTCTTTTATGTATGTGAAAAATATAATAACGGTTTTGTTCTCCTACTGGTTATAATGGAGGGAAGGGGGGCAGGATCATGAAAAAGAAAAGGTTTCAAAATTGGGATAAGAAAAAGCGGATTATTATGGGAAGTATCGGAGTTCTTGCATTCCTTTATATTTTAGTTATTGTGTGGCAAACATTTAAACCTTTGCCTGAAGGGGTTTCAAGTAAAGGTGATTTTCATAGCGTAGAGCAAGTAGACATGATTTACGATTTGTCTTTTGCACAAGACAGAGAAGGAACGGAAACAGAAAGTGAATTGCGGATATTCAATGAAATTTATGACATGATCGACCAAGCTGAAGAATTTATCGTCATCGATCTTTTTCTTTTTGATAACTACAATGACTTGGATACGGATTTTCCTGCAGTAGCAGAAATGTTAACAAGTCATTTACTCGACAAAAAAGCAGAAAATCCAGATATGCCGATTTACTTTATTACAGACCCAATCAATATCGGCTACGGTTCTTATGAAAACCAGTTTTTAGATACGTTAGAGGAAGCAAACATCGAGGTAATCATTACCGATTTGGACAAGTTGCGTGACTCTACACCTCTTTACTCTGGTCTGTACCGGGTGATTTTCCAGTGGTTTGATACAGGAGGTAAAGGATGGATCCCAAATGGCATGTCGAGTGATGCGCCTGACTTAACTTTGTCTTCATATCTTAAAATAATGAACATTAAAGCCAATCACCGAAAAGTCGTGATTACTGAAAAAGAAGCCATCATCAGTTCAGCCAATCCTCACGATGCTAGTGGCTTACATGGCAATATGGCATTTAAAGTGAGTGGTCCTGTGATCAATGATATTCTCGAAGCTGAAGAAGCGGTATCTCGCTATTCGAACGGCCCTGATTTTCCGAGAATTGATGTCGCAGAACAACAAGGAGACTATCAAGTGCAGTACTTGACCGAGCGCAAAGTGTTAGATGCGTTGCTTTCGGATATTGAAAAAACAGCAGAGGGCGATTCGATCCACCTTGCCATGTTTTATATTGCAGAAAGCAGTGTTGTTCGTGCTTTGACAGATGCTGCCAATCGCGGAGTAGATGTTAGCTTAATACTAGATGCCAATGAAAACGCATTTGGTACGGAGAAAACAGGACTACCAAATCGTCCAGTCGTCCATGAGATGTTAGCAGAATCGGAAGATCGGATAAAGGTACGTTGGTATAACGCGATCGTTGGGCAATTTCACACCAAATCGATTATGATTCAAACATCAGACGAAACGGTGATTATGGGTGGATCGACAAATTACACAGAACGAGCATTTAATGATTACAATATGGAAAGTACGATTCGTATTTTAGCTCCGAATGATAGTGAATTAACAGGAGAGATGACGACTTATTTTGACCGATTGTGGAATAATGAAGATGCGCTTTACACATTAGATGTGGAAGAATACCAAGATGATTTTACATTTTGGCAGCGCGGAATTTATGGGTTCCAAAAAATCTTCAAATTGACGACCTATTAAAAAAAGAAGAAGGGCTATCCCCGAACGTCATTTTCATGACCTTCAGGAATAGCCCTTTTTTGATTTTAAGCTTCTTCTGGTTTTCCAGCTGCAATCCACTCTTCTACATTCCAGACTTTTGTTGCAAGTCCTTCGTAAAAATCAGGTTCGTGACTTACTAAAACAATTGTGCCTTTGTAAGCTTGCATTGCACGTTTAAGTTCAGCTTTTGCATTAATGTCCAAGTGGTTCGTCGGCTCATCAAAAATCAGCCAATTGCTTTCTTCCATCATCAATTTGCAAAGACGAACTTTCGCTTGTTCGCCACCGCTCAAGTGTGTCATAGGACGAGAAATATGCTCGTTTTTCAATCCTGTACGAGCAAGTGCCCCGCGGACTTGACCTTGGTCCATACTCGGATAAGCTGACCAAATCTCATCAAGTGGTGTATGCGTGGGTGCTTTTACTTCTTGTTCAAAATAGCTAGGCGTCAAATATTCTCCGCGAAGAACATCGCCATCAAGTGGTTTGATTTTGCCAAGCATGGTTTTAAGGAGTGTCGATTTACCAACACCGTTCATGCCCACAAGCGCAATTTTTTCACCACGTTCAATCATAAACGTTAATGGTGGTAAAAGAGGCTTGTCGTAACCAATTGAAAGAGCTTCTGCTTCCACAACATAACGGCTTGGGCTACGTGTTTCTTTAAAAGCAAATTGCGGTTTTGCTGCAATTTCTGGTTTTTCAATACGATCCATACGGTCTAATTGTTTTTGACGCGACTTAGCACGGCCAGTAGTAGACGCACGTGCTTTGTTTTTCGCGATAAAAGTTTCGGTTTTTTTAATCATGTCTTCTTGTTTTTCATAAGCTTCCAAATGTTGCTTTTTGCTCAATTCAGCAAGCTCGATGAATTTTTCATACGTTGCTGTATAGCGTGTTAAACGTGAAAATTCCAAGTGGAAAATAACATCAGTCACACTGCTCATAAATTCTGTATCATGTGAAATCAATAAGAAAGCATGTGGATAGTTTTTCAAGTAATTGACGAGCCATTGAATATGTTCTTCATCAAGATAGTTAGTCGGCTCATCTAGTAGTAAAACTTTTGGTTTTTCCAAAAGCAACTTCGCTAGTAATAGCTTCGTACGTTGTCCACCTGAAAGGGCTTCTACGTTACGTTCAAGTCCAATTGCATCAAGACCTAAACCGCGCGCAATTTCTTCAACTTTGCCGTCTAATGTATAAAAATCTCCAGCGTCTAAAGCGTCTTGTGCTTCAGCCATTTGCTCTAGTAACTCTTCTAAACGATCAGGATCTGCATCGCCCATTTGCATCGCGATATCATTCAATTCGGCTTCTTTTTTATATAGTGGTAAGAAGGCATCTTGAAGAGTCTCACGAATTGTACGTCCTGGCTGCAGCTGCGTGTGCTGATCTAAATAACCATAATGTGTCCGTGGCTGCCATTCTACGCGCCCATCATCGTGAATGATTTTGCCTGTGATAATATTCATCATCGTCGATTTGCCGACACCGTTAGCTCCAACTAATCCAACATGTTCACCTTCGACTAAACGGAACGACACATCGTTAAAAAGTGTCCGATCCCCGAAAGTGTGACTTAAATTTTCTACTGTTAATAAACTCATTTAATAAATTCCTCCATTATCATAAAAAAAACCGCGGTTACAGATCCGCGAGTTTTTTGTTTAATTCCGCAAGTTGTAGTTCCATTTTTTCCAAACGCAATTCGGCTTTCTCCACCATACCTGCATGTCCAGTGGTTTCTAGCTTCTCGATATCACCTTGATGGCGCACGTAATCCATCTTCAGTTCAGCAATCGCATACTCCAATTCCTGTTTGTTCACAAAATCACCCTTATTTTTCTATCATTGTAACACAATAACGTAGAAATTGAATGCTTTACGATTTTCATTCGGTATATAAAACCTGTATAATTCCATAAAAGAAACTAAAGGAAGTGATGCGCTATCGACAGCTTATTGTTCGACTTAATGTTAATTATTTTTCTAGGAGTACTCTCCCAGTGGATTGCCTGGCGTCTTCAGCTTCCAGCCATTGTTCTAATGTCGATTGCCGGACTTCTTGTCGGCCCGATTTTTGAAGTAATCCATCCCGCTGACAGTTTCGGCGAATTATTTAATCCTTTTATTTCATTAGCAGTTGCCATCATTTTATTTGAAGGTAGTTTAAATTTGAACTTTAAGGAAATCCGTACGTTTGGGAAACCAATTTTACGAATCGTTACTTTTGGTGCATTTATTGCGTGGATTGCTGGTTCGCTTGCGGCCCATTACATCGCCGGATTATCGCTTGGTGTGGCATTTGTTATTGGTGGTTTGTTTATCGTAACGGGTCCAACCGTTATTTTGCCTATGCTACGCCAAGCAAAATTAAAATCACGTCCAGCCGCTATTTTGAAATGGGAAGGCATTGTAGTCGATCCTTTTGGCGCGTTGCTTGCATTATTTGCATTCCAGTTTGTGTTATTCGCTATTGGAGATGAAACAGCAGCGGCATTTGGCTTGTTTTTCTTAGCTTCCTTATTCGCTGTAGCTCTTGGTGCAGGAGCAGGGATTTTGATGGGAATGATGTTCGAAAAAGGACAAGTGCCTGAATTTTTAAAAGCACCAATGGTTTTTGGTGTCGTTTTGCTAATTTTCGTTATTTCCGATATTGTAATGCACGAAACAGGCTTACTAGCAGTAACCGCGATGGGTATGGTCATGGCGAATATGAAAATTGCCTCAATTAACGACATGCGCCATTTTAAAGAAAATATATCAGTGTTATTAATTTCGAGTATTTTCGTTATGTTGACTGCTTCTTTAAATCTTGATGTATTAATCGGAATTTTTAATTGGGAGATCATTTCATTCGTATTGGCGATGTTGTTTATTGTGCGTCCCTTATCGATTTGGCTCTCCACAATTGGTACAGATTTAACGATACAAGAAAAAACCTTAGTCAGTTGGATAGCACCACGTGGTATTGTGGCATTAACCGTTTCAGGTTATTTTGCGGGGGTCTTACTTGAAGCAGGATTTGAAGATGCAGAACTGCTGACAGCCTTAACATTTGCCCTAGTGTTTTCTACCGTAGTGGTTCATGGTTTTACAATTGGCTGGGTAGGCAAGAAACTCGGTCTTGTGGCAGCAAAAGATCCAGGGGTCATTATTATTGGTGCGAGCCGATTTGCAACAAAGCTTGGAGAAGTGTTAACGGAATTTGAAAAAGGTGTGTTAATTATTGATTCTTCTTGGGGGCGACTGCAAAAAGCGCGTCAAAGTGGGCTGAAAACCTATGCGGGAGATATTTTATCAGAGCATACAGATTACGAAGTGGATTTAACGCCATATGAAACAATGGTTGTCGCCACGGGTACCGATTCGTATAATGCCCTTGTGGTCAATAACTTTGTTCCTGAAATGGGGCGAGCCAACCTTTATCAAACTGCGATTCATGAAGGAGATCCTGGAGATTTTCATTCATCGTTAAGCGGACGAACTTTGTTCGGAGAAGTATGGAATATTCATGAGTTGGAGTGGAAAGCAGAAGAAGGATACACGATGCGAAAAACCCAGTTGACGGAACAATTTAGTTATGAAGATTTCAAAGCAAAATGGACGGAAGATACCATTCCGCTATTTGTTCATTACGCGCATGGCAAAATCGAATTTTTTGCAGAAAACAACAAACTCGAACCGAAAGCTGGAGATACCATTGTCAGCTTTACGGCAACTTCTCCTGAATCCGAGCGGACGCAGGAACGTCTAGAAAGCAAGCGTTCGAAAAATGGTTCTCAGACTAAAGAATGAAATCTCTCACTCAAAAGTAATTTCGGTACGTATTGTGAAACAGGGTTTGTTATGATGAAGACAAACATGCTGCTTGCAATAATGCAGTTAACAGCAAGAACGTATTTTGAGGAGGACAAAAGAGTATGAAAGTTTTATTAGTAGACGGTACGATCATCGGCAGAAAAACCGGTGCCATTCTAGAGCAAATCCAAGTTTATATCAATGAAACAAATCCAGAAATTGAATTGAAATTGTTGAAACTAGCTGATTACGACCATCAGTTTGTTGATGGGCGACCGCTTGGTGAATACAATGACAGCATGCAAGAAATCGTTCGTCGCTTTGAAGAAGCAGATGGCTATATCATTGCAACACCGATTTTCCAAGGATCGATTCCTGGCGTGTTAAAAAATACATTTGATATGCTTCATCCACGCACGATGCGTTATAAACCAGTATCGATCGTTGCAAATGGTGGAACGTATCAGCATCACTTAGTCATCGAAAATCAGTTGAAGCCGATTCTAGATTACTTCCGCTGTCTCGTAACGCCAAACTATGTGTACACACATACGAGTCATTTTGACGAAACTAATACGATTGTAAGCGAAGATGTTCACAATCGCTTACGCGAATTGGCGCGTGTTTTCGTGCAATACGCTGAAATGAGCAAACATTTGTCGAAAGAAACATTAGATAATCATTGATTAAGTAGTGAAAGAAACCTCCCACAGGTAGTGCACCCCTTAAAGTTAGAGTTCAAATCTAACTTTTGGGGTGCACTACCTGTGGGAGGTTTCTTCTTTTTGGATTTTATTTGAAATGGATTTAGGTTTTATTCCATTAATAGGGCTTACTGTCGAGATGAGACGAAATACTGTCGGAATCGGGTGAAATACTGTCCAAATTCAATCAAATACTGTCCAAATCACGAAAATACTGTCGGAACGCTAAAAAGCCTCTGGAATCACATACTGTCGATCTTTAAAACTGCCGTGATAAGGCATTTTCATGCTCGCTAATAGCTTAGAAGCAATCGAAGGAGATGTGATTCCTGTAAAGTCGCGGAACTCTCGATTGTTGATCGTCGTTTTGACCAAACTGCGGTATTGCCTGAGCGCATCAAGATGCGCGATAGGATCAAAGTGCTGGCAAATATTGCAACGCCATTTTCCACCGCGATACTGCAACAAGCAATACGGACAGTTGGGACATAACACGCCAGACGAAAACGAATCTGTAAGTCCGAGTGACACAAATGGTTTTATTGAATGTAGCATAAGTAAGTTTTGCGCCAGGGCTTCAGTTTTTTTCTTAGATAACACATCGCGCGGATGACGAATCAACAATTGCTCCATGAGATGCGGCAATCCGGATGACTGAATTATGATGCGGCTGCCTGCGCGAGATTGAATCACAGATGATGGGTACGTGAAAACGATGGCGCCGATTACTGGCAGCTGGATGCGTTGCTTGAGTAAAAACTGTTTCAACCATTTCTCGTGGCGGCACAATTGATCGTCGGGATTGTTCATGCCATCGATGCTGCCGTCTTTGTTGGTTCGGGAAAATTGCCTTAAAGTAGGATCGAAATTGAGCAAGCCGGAAATGCTTTTGATTTCTAGCGCAAGCACAAAACGACTAGTCACAAGAACACTATCAATTTGATGGGAAGACTTCTCTTTTTGGATGAATAAGTCGTGGATGAAATAATGCGGTAACGAGAGGTCGATTTCGTGCCAAAAGGAGTCAACGCGCAATTCGCCGTGGTAACCGGCGGTGATGCGACGAAGTTTTTCAGTCCAGTGGGGATATTGGGGATGGACGGTGGGCATTCGTTGAAGCAAACTTTCGAGTTGGAAAATTTCCGGGGGCTTGTTGCGTGTTTTAATGATCAATCGATCCTCTCCTTTATGTGAAATTACTTTAAATATAGCTAGAATTTGAGTGCTGTGCAAGAAGAATTTGAAGTAAATGGAAATACTGTCTGGAATGGTTGAAATACTGTCCAAATTGGTTAGAATACTGTCCGAATTCGACGGAATACTGTCCAAATCAAGAAAATACTGTCCAACGCCCAAAAACACCTCTCAAAAGCCAGTCCCAACAGAAAATGTTACAATAATCACAGTAGAAATGAGGGTGAATATAAATGAAATCAATCGTTTTAGTAGAAAAGCCATCCGTTGCACGTGACATTGCGCGTGTATTAGGATGTGATCAAAAAGGCAACGGCTATTTAGAAGGCAAGCAGTATATTGTCACGTGGGCACTTGGCCATTTAGTGACGCATGCGCAACCAGAGCAATACAATAATGACTTTAAAGAATGGAAAATGGACACTTTGCCAATCATTCCAAAACCATTCAAGTTAGTGCCAATCAAACAATCAATGAAACAATTTAATGCAGTAAAATCCCAATTACAGCGCGGCGATGTAAAAGAAGTTATCATCGCAACAGACGCTGGCCGCGAAGGTGAGCTTGTCGCACGTTGGATTTTAGAAAAAACCAATACACGTAAACCAGTAAAGCGTTTATGGATTTCGTCGGTTACCGACAAAGCCATCAAGGACGGGTTCAATAACTTAAAAGACGGTCGCGCTTACGAAAATCTATATGCAGCAGCTGTTGCACGTGCAGAAGCGGATTGGGTTGTTGGCATTAATGCTACACGCGCGCTAACGGTTAAATACAATGCGCAATTATCAACAGGTCGCGTGCAAACGCCGACGCTTGCTATGATTGCGGAACGGGAAAAACAAATTCGCAATTTCCAGCCGAAACCGTATTACGGTATGCAAGCTATCACCGACCAAGCGACATTTACATGGACAGATGGAAACTCGACACAATCATTTGATAAAGAAAAAATCGATAAGCTGTTCAATAAACTCGAAAACACGCATGAAGGTACTGTAACGGATATTAAAATTACGCCGAAACGTCAGCCTGCACCGCCTTTATTCGATTTAACGGAACTGCAGAAAGAAGCATATAAGCGCTATAGCTGGTCAGCAAAAGAAACGCTGAATACGCTGCAAAACTTGTACGAGCGATATAAAATCGTGACATACCCGCGTACTGATTCGAAGCATTTAACGAGCGATATGCGTGATACGTTAAAAGATCGCATCAAAGCCATACAAATGGGACCATACCGCAGTGCAGCTTCGATGATTTTGAAAAACCCTGTAGCACCGCAAAAAGGCGTAATCGATGACGCGAAAGTTTCCGATCACCACGCGATTATCCCGACAGAAGAAACGCCGCCTTTACACGAGTTATCGGACAAAGAGCATAAATTATACGACATGATTGTCAAGCGTTTCCTCGCGGTATTTTATCCGCAATACGAATTTGATCAAACGACGGTCAAGTTAACGGCTGGCGAAGAAACATTCCAAGCGAAAGGCAATACGGTTCGCAATGAAGGCTGGAAACGCATTTACAAAGATGAAGGCGATGACAACGACACGACATTACCAGCTTTTGAAAAAAATCAAAAGTTGACGCTTAAAGGTATTGCATTAACAGACGGCAAAACCAAGCCACCTGCTTTTTTCAATGAAGGAACGCTGCTAGGTGCTATGGAAAATCCAGCGCAGTTTATGAGCGGCGAAACAAAAGAAGTCATTCAAACACTAGGTGAAGCTGGTGGGCTGGGAACAGTCGCCACACGAGCTGACGTTATCGATAAATTATTCAATACGTTCTTGATTGAGAAAAAAGGCAAAGACTTAACGATTACGTCAAAAGGTCGTCAATTGCTTGAGCTCGTTCCAGAAGACTTAAAATCACCAAAACTTACGGCCGATTGGGAGCAGCAATTAACGAAAATTGCGAAAGGCCAATTGAAAAAAGAGCAGTTTATTACTGAGATGATCGCATTCGCTGAAAAATCGGTTTCCGATATTAAGAAGAGCGATAAGAAGTTTAAACATGATAACATCACCGGCAAAATGTGCCCGGACTGCGGCAAACCGCTTCTTGAAGTCAACGGCAAGCGTGGCAAGATGAATGTCTGTCAGGACCGTGAATGTGGTTATAAAAAGCAAGTAGCAATGCAAACCAATGCGCGCTGTCCGAATTGCCATAAAAAATTGGAATTGCAAGGTGAAGGAGATGGCAAGATTTTTGTTTGCAAATGCGGTCACCGTGAAAAACTGTCAGCATTTGAAAAACGCAAAAAATCCGGTCAATCCAAAGCCAATAAAAAAGACGTCAATAAATACTTAAAGCAACAAGACGAAGCACCGCAAAATACAGCAATGGCCGAAGCGTTAAAAAAATTACTAGGTCAAAGCGAATAGAATCCCTTTACAGATAATGGTATGCTGTGACTAACGAATCTTTTCAAAGCAAGGGGAAGATGTCATGGCAAAAAAAATCGCAAAAACGAACGCCGCTCGTATACTCGACAAGGAAAAAATTCCGTATGAGCTACTCCATTATTCAGTAGAAGATGGCAAAGTGGACGGAGTATCGGTAGCTGGTAAAATCGGTTATCCGCCAGAACTTGTCTATAAAACGCTTGTCGCATCAGGTGCATCAAAACAAATCTATGTTTTCGTGATTCCGGTAGCACAAGAATTAGACTTGAAAAAAGCAGCAAAAGCCGCCGATGAAAAGAAAATCGAAATGATTCCTGTAAAAGATATTTTGTCCTTAACAGGTTATGTTCGAGGTGGTTGTTCACCTGTCGGAATGAAAAAACCATTTCCAACATTTGTGTCTGCAGAAGCCGAGCAATTGTCCGAGCTGATTGTTTCTGCCGGTAAAATCGGCATGCAGATAAAATTGTCACCAACTGAACTTGTGTCTGTAACAAAAGGTTATTTTGCTGAGTTGACCACACCAATTCAATAAAGCCTCCATCCATTCTTTCGTGAATGGATGGATTTTTCATATCAACATATAGAAAGAAGGATTTGAATGAAGCGTTCGTTATTTTATCGCTGGTTGTTTTTTATTGTTGGATTGATCGTTCTTGCTCTCGGGTTTACGATGACGATTAAAGGGAGCAAACTAGGCATTGGTCCATGGGATGTGTTGCATGTTGGCTTGTATCTGAATTTCGGACTGACGATTGGTACGTGGTCAGTTATTGCTGGGTTCACAATTATTGCGATTACAGCTTTCTTTACACGACAAGTTCCGCAAATCGGCACTTTTTTAAACATGTTATTGGTTGGTATCTTTATTGATATTTTTAATTTTTTAATTCCAGACATTCACACGCTAGTGGGGCAAATAATAATCCTATCAGCGGGTATTGTCATTTCAGGGTATGGTGTAGGTCTTTATGTATCGCCCAAAATCGGTGCGGGTCCACGAGATAGCTTGATGATGCTACTTGTTCATAAAACTGGATTGAGTATAAGTGTTGTTCGTGCGGGAATTGAAGTAGGCGTCGCATTGCTCGGGTGGTTACTCGGAGGACCGGTCGGCATAGGGACGATTGCCGTGGCATTATTGACGGGCCGAATCGTTCAACAATCGTTACCACAATTTGAAAAACTGCTCGTAATTTTAATTGGCGATAAAGAAAAGCAACCGCATGTTCTTAAAGTTTAAAACAAAGTCAGGCATATGAGCCTGGCTTTTTTTTCATGGAAAAGAATAAGCGACTTTCATCTCAATACTTGAAACCTTTAAAGCAATATGATTTAATAAAACCTAGTAAGTCTATTGGTTTTGTATAAAAACCTGAGGAGGCATTTTATGGGTCGTGAGTTTGTAGAGATATTTGATGAATGGGTTCATACGTACGATGAATCAGTTAATGGAAGTGACGAAGAATATAAAGATGTCTTCTTAAAATATAACGAAATTTTACAGGCAGTTGCTGAGGCAGCTATTGGACCTGTCATAGAATTTGGCGTTGGTACGGGCAATTTGACGAAAAAATTACTTGAGCGAAATCTAGAGGTAGTAGGAGTCGAACCAAACCAAGCTATGCGGCAAGTGGCCGCTCAAAAAATGCCGGATTTACCCGTAATAGACGGAGATTTTTTGGAGTTTGACACACCAATTTCGGCGCAAAGTTTTGTAAGTTCCTACGCATTTCATCATTTAACAGATGCAGAAAAAGCGCAGGCATTTCAGATTTACGCCGAAAAGCTGCCAGCTGGCGGTAAAGTGATTTTTGCGGATACCATGTTTGATACAGAACAAAGCAAACAAGAAATGATTGCTTTTGAACAAGCAAGAGGTCATTTTAATTTAGTAGAAGATTTGAACCGTGAATACTATACAACGATTCCGAACTTAAAAGAGTTGATCACAAAAGCAGGGTTTACCGTAAACTTGTCGAAGATGAACAACTACGTCTTTCTGATAGAAGCAACTAAAATTTAAGGAGCGATAGAGATGAAAAAAATGAATGTTGAAAGCTTTAACTTAGATCACACAAAAGTAGCGGCACCGTATGTCCGTTTAGCAGGGGAAAAAACAGGAGTTAAAGGCGATACCATTCGCAAATACGATATCCGATTCAAGCAGCCAAACAAAGAATATATGGACATGCCTGGTCTTCATTCTCTTGAACACATGATGGCTGAACACAGCCGTAATCACTCAGATGACATCGTTGATATCGGACCAATGGGTTGCCAAACAGGTTTTTATTTATCTGTTATTAATTTGGATGATTATGATGAAATCCTTCACATTTTAGAAAATACATTAAAAGATGTCTTAGGAGCAGACGAAGTGCCAGCGTGCAATGAAGTGCAATGCGGTTGGGCTGCGAGCCATAGTTTAGAAGGCGCGAAAGAATTAGCACGTGAAATGTTAGCGAAAAAAGATCAATGGACTCAAGTATTCGCTGAAGAAACGAACTAAGGAGAATATCGATGAATTACGTAACAAACATCCAGCAATTGATTGGTGATACACCATTAATGGAATTAACACATAGTGAAATTCCAAACGGCTGCCGCATTTTTGCCAAGCTTGAATATTTCAATCCAGGCGGCAGCGTCAAAGATCGTTTAGGCGTTTCGCTTATTGAAGATGCTGAAAAACGGGGTTTGCTCAAACCAGGTGGCACCATAATCGAACCAACTGCCGGCAATACCGGTATCGGTTTGGCGATTGCTGCAATCGGTAAAGGCTATCACGTAAAGTTTGTCGTGCCGGAAAAATTTAGCCAAGAAAAACAAGGGTTGATGCGTGCGTTAGGTGCGGAAGTTATTAACACACCAACGGAAGAAGGCATTAAAGGTGCTATTAAAAAAGCCGAACAATTGGTTGAAGAACAAAGCGCGTTTTCGCCATCGCAATTTTCTAATCCAGCCAATCCAGACACGTATGTCCGAACGCTTGGACCTGAACTGTGGAATGCATTAGATGGAAAAATTGACGTCTTTGTTGCAGGAGCAGGTTCGGGTGGAACTTTCATGGGAACCGCTCGCTATTTAAAGTCTCAAAAAGAAGAAGTTAAAACGGTCATTGTGGAACCAGAAGGCTCGATATTAAACGGCGGGCCATCAGGACCTCATTTGACCGAAGGCATCGGCATGGAATTTTTGCCGGAGTACATGGATAAAAGCTATTTTGAAACAATCCATACGATTACCGATAAAGAAGCATTTCTGGCGGTTCGGGAACTAGCGAAAACAGAAGGCTTGTTAGTCGGCAGTTCGTCAGGAGCCGCGTTTGTAGCGGCGCTACGTGAAGCCGAGACGGCTAAACCTGGAAGCCATATTGTAACGGTATTCGCAGATTCAAGTGAACGCTATATGAGTCAACAAATTTATGATAGAAGTTTTGAGGAGGAACACCAATGAAACCAAAAACTAGATTAATACACGGCGGCATTTTCGGAGACGAAGCAACAGGTGCCGTGTCGACACCGATTTATCAAGTTAGCACGTACAAGCAAGAAGCGGTTGGGAAATTTAAAGGCTACGAATATTCGCGCACTGGAAACCCAACACGTCATGCACTGGAAGAATTGATTGCAGATGTGGAATTCGGGCATGCTGGATTTGCATTTGGCTCAGGAATGGCAGCAATTTCATCTGTGATGATGCTGTTTTCAGCTGGGGACCATATCGTGTTAACAGATGATGTGTACGGTGGAACTTATCGTGTAATCAATAAAGTATTAAACCGCTTTGGCTTAGAATTTACTTTTGTGGATACTGGAAATCTAGCGGAAGTAGAAGCGGCTGTAAAAGAAAACACAAAAGCGATTTTCATTGAAACACCGACCAATCCATTGTTGAAAATAACAGATATCGAAGCCGTTGCAGCTTTCGCAAAATCGAAAAACTTGTTAACGATTGTTGATAACACATTCATGACGCCTTATTTGCAAAACCCAATTAAGTTAGGGGCAGATATTGTCTTGCATAGTGCGACAAAATACATTGGCGGACATAGTGATGTTGTGGCGGGACTGGTTGTTGTTAATTCAGCGGAGCTTGCAGAAGAAGTTCACTTTGTGCAAAATTCGATCGGTGCAATTTTAGGACCGCAAGATTCTTGGTTGCTTATTCGTGGATTAAAAACTCTAGGCTTGCGCATGGAAGAAGCCAATTCGAATGCACAAAAAATTGCGGAATTTCTCGAAGGACACGACGCTGTTGGGAAAGTCATTTACCCAGGACTCGAAAGTCATCCAGGATGCGAATTGATGCAAAAACAAGCAACAGGTTTTGGCGGTATGATTTCATTTGATGTTGGCAGCAAAGAAAAAGCTGGAGAATTGTTAGCGAAACTAAAATACTTTACGCTAGCAGAAAGCTTAGGAGCTGTGGAAAGTTTAATTTCTGTGCCCGCACAAATGACGCACGCATCCATTCCAATTGAACGACGCGCAGAGCTAGGAATCGTAGAAGGATTAGTTCGCATTTCAGTGGGTATTGAAGATGTAGAAGATTTAATTGAAGATCTAGAAAATGCATTGAAATAAAAGGAAGTCGCCATAATCGGCGGCTTTTTTATTTTTTTATTAAATTTCAACTTTCAAATCTAATGAGATGGACAAAAATGTAAAACATATTACACATAATTTCGATACACGAAACATATCTTCTTCCTCATTTTTCTGGTTAAGCTCTCATGTTATGATTTTAATAGTATTAATATTCTGACATTTCGAGAGGGGAAATACGATGAAGAACAGCAAATGGGTATCAATTTTATCAGCTAGTGCTTTAACGTTATCTTTAATGGCACCAGCAGCAATAGCGGCACCAAGCGAGACCGTACCATCCATAAATGATTGGAACAGCGAAAGGTACGGAGAACGAATTGATATTGATGGCAACTTGAATAAACTGTCACAAGATGCCGACTTCCAAAAAGAAGCGGAGAAAAAGATAAAAGCACAAGCAGATGAAGTAGGAAACGAAGACGCTGATGCCGCGGCAGATGGAACATTTACATACGATGGCGGTACCAAGAAGTTTTTAAATCGCAACTTATCTTTTAAAGATTTCACACTTAGAAGTATTGGGGACAATGTAGAAATTTGGGTAGCGAATGACTTGTCATACGGTCCAAACAATCCAAAACCGGCTGACGTCGTCACACAAGCACAAGTAGATAAACTCCGCGACGAATTCGACAGCAATATTTATCCGACAGCAACTGAGTTTTTTGGGATGCCTGAGTCATTAGACGGCTCAAATTCGCCACTTCCTGGTCTGGTTGGTCTGCCTGATGATTATTACGAGGGTTCTGACAAAATTATTATGCTTGTTGATAATGTGCAAGATGAAGGTTGGGATAATCCAAGTTATCCGTTTTTCGTTGCCGGATTTTTTTGGCAAACACTTGAAAACTACATCGATCGCAATATTGTCACGATCGATACAAATTCATGGGATACGCGTTTAGAAAGTACTTTCTTCGGAACAACTATTCATGAATTGCAACATTTAATTCAAGCGGATAATGACGGTGCTGAAGAAAGTTGGTTAAATGAAGGGATGTCGACGTTCTCTGAATACCTTGGGGGCTATGGTCACGGGGAAGGATCAATCAATTTCTACTTGGATCATCCGGAAAACTCGTTAGTAAATTGGGATGAACATGGAACGGCCGCAACAGGACCAGAAACGATTGCGGACTATGGTCAAGTTTATTTGTTTACATTGTATATGTACGATAAATTTGGCAAAGAATTTATTCGTGAATTAGCAACAGATGGCACAAGCCAAGGCATCACTAGTGTCGAAAAAGTATTACAAGATAACGCTACGAACAAAACATTTACAGAAGTATATCAAAACTTCATGACGGCTTTGACATTAGATAATTCAAATGTCAGCAGCGATTACAATTTCGATAGCATTGACTTACGAGAGCTACCAGTCGGTAACGAGGGAGCAGTAAGAGGCAAAACAGTAGACTTTGAAAAAGCAAAAACCTTTGAAAAAGAAGGCGTTCCGGCATGGGGCGGCGACTTTAAAGAATTTAACTTTAGCAAAGATGTCCGAGGATTAGAATTTGATGGCGTTGACTTCCTTCCTTTACAGTGGAAGTCAGTAGCAGATCCTAAAGATTCTGGTGAACAAGTATTGCATGCCGATAATGGCGATGAAGCAGATCAAGCATTAATCTTTGGTGCCACGGTTCCTGCTACTAACGCAACATTAACATTTGATCATTTCTACGATATTGAAGAACAGTGGGATTACGGTATGGTTCAAGTATCAACAGACAATGGCGATACGTGGACTTCTCTTGAAAATGAAAACACACGCAGTGATGTAGTTGAAGAAGGTTACCCAACTATCAAAGAAAACGTTCCTGGATTCACGGGAACAAATGGGGATTGGACAACTGAAACCTTTGACTTATCAGCTTATGCAGGTCAAGATGTTCTTGTTTCGTTCCGTAACTTAACGGACTGGGGTTCGAATGAAGCTGGCTGGTTTGTTAAAGATATTCAACTAGGCAATTTCTCAGCAGATGGAACATCAACAGATGCATTCCAGTCTCTTGGCCAACTAAAAGGTGAATACGTAGACTTTACAACGACATTCATCCAAACGAAGAAAAATGGCAAAGAACGTGTTTTCCACGTTGACCCATACAACGTGACAGATAAACAAGCACTCGATCTTCAACAAGTTCTGCGCGAGGGCAATGTGAAAATGATTACTTCATATGCTGCAGAAGCTGGACAACGAGAAGCAAAAGAATTCACGTATGAAGTACAGTACAAAACAAAAAATCCTAAAGCAAGCAAAAATAAGAAATAAGTTAAAAGCGGACCGCGGTCCGCTTTTTCTTTTGGAAAAAATGGCCGTATGTTAAGATAGATACAGAATTTTGTTTTGAAAGGAAGAGGACATTGTCAAAAAAACTAGATGCATTTTTAGATGAGAACTTAACAGAATTAAAAGAGCAAGGTCTTTATAACGAAATTGATCCAGTTGAAGGACCAAACGGCGCGATTATCAAAGTGCGCGGCAAAGAACTAATCAACCTTTCTTCAAACAACTACTTAGGTCTTGCGACGAACGAAGACTTGAAACAAGTAGCAAAAGACGCAATCGATCAATACGGTGTTGGAGCAGGTGCTGTTCGTACGATTAACGGCACACTTGACCTACATGTGAAGTTAGAAGAAAAGCTTGCTGAATTCAAAGGAACAGAAGCAGCAATTTCCTATCAATCTGGATTTAATTGCAACATGGCTGCCATTTCAGCGGTAATGGATAAAAATGATGCGATTCTTTCGGATCAGTTAAACCATGCTTCAATCATTGATGGCTGCCGCTTGTCAAAAGCGAAAATCATCGCTTTTAAACATTCGGACATGGAAGATTTGCGCATGAAGGCAAAAGAAGCAACAGAATCTGGTCTTTACAATAAAGTGATGGTCATCACAGACGGCGTCTTCTCAATGGATGGTGATATTGCCAAACTTCCAGAAATCGTTGAAATCGCAAAAGAGTTTGATTTAATTACGTATGTGGATGATGCACACGGATCAGGCGTAACGGGCAAAGGAAAAGGAACTGTGAAGCATTTCGGTCTTGAAAAAGAAATCGATATGCAAATGGGGACTTTGTCTAAAGCAGTCGGCGTTGTCGGCGGTTATGTAGCCGGCAAGAAAAACTTAATCGACTGGTTGAAAGTTCGCTCACGTCCATTCTTGTTCTCAACAGCGGTAACTCCAGGAGACGTTGCAGCGATTACAGCAGCTGTTCAAATGATTATCGACTCAACTGAATTGCACGATAAGCTATGGGACAATGGAGACTACTTGAAAAAAGGTCTAGACGCTTTAGGCTTTGACATTGGTCATTCAGAAACGCCAATCACACCTTGTATCATTGGCGACGAGAAGCTTACACAAGAATTCTCGAAACGTTTGTTTGAAGAAGGCGTATATGCAAAATCAATCGTCTTTCCAACGGTTCCAAAAGGCACTGGCCGCGTACGTAACATGCCGACAGCGGCTCACACGAAAGAAATGTTAGATGAAGCCATCGCGACTTACGAAAAAGTCGGCAAAGAATTAGGCGTTATCAACTAATAAAACAAAAAACACGCCAAGCGGTCACTATCATGCCGCTTGGCGTGTTTTTATTTCCAAATAAAGGCGATACTGTCGAGATTGGACGAAATACTGTCCGATTCGTGTAAAATACTGTCCGATTCGTGTAAAATACTGTCCGAATTTCTCAAATACTGTCCAAATCACCAGAAATACTCTCCGCAGTAGATTCTTGTGCTTTAAAGTATATCGCGGCAAACACTTTTGCAGTCACCAACATGGCATTTTCATTAAAATCAAAATTCTCGTGATGATGCGGATAAACAAGTGAGTTATTATCCATTTTTGCACCTACAAAAAAGTAAGCACCGGGCTTTACTTGCGTATAATACGTAAAATCTTCAACTGGCATCACCGGATCGATTTCCACAACATGATCTGCGCCTAACACACTCGCTGCAGCTGCACGAACAATGTTCGTTTCGGTTGGATGATTCCAAAGAGAATCATACCCCGCTTCAATGCTAACTTCTGCAGTAGCTCCCATGGCAATGGCCACATTCTCCACAATTGTCCGCAAACGTTGACTCGCTAATTTTCGAATTTCAGGATCGAATACACGAATCGTTCCTTCGAGCACTGCTTTACTCGAAATGACGTTATCCGCGTCTCCTGCATGAAACTTGCCAATCGTCACAACAAGTTCCTTTAACGGATCTGCATTCCGGCTGACGATCGATTGCAAAGCTACCATAATGTGGCTCGCTGCCAAAATCGGATCAACGCCGTGATGCGGTTCGGCACCATGGGTTCCTGAACCGTGCACAACAATTTTAACGACATCTTCAGAAGCTTGTAAAAATCCGTCGCGTAAATAAACGCTGCCCATATCCATCGTGCTCTGCAAATGCGCGCCATACACTTCATCTACACCATCTAAACAACCATCGGCAATCATGGCCTGTGCACCACCAGGCGATACTTCTTCGCCAAACTGGTGGATCAGCACAATCGTTCCTGGCAAGTCATCTTGCATAGCGACCATCGCTTTCGCAAAGCCAAGCAACGCTGCTGTATGACCGTCATGTCCACACGCATGCATAACGCCTGGAACAGTCGATTTATAAACAACTTCTTTTTGGTCATCAATCGGCAAGGCATCAAAATCTGCGCGAAACGCTATCGTTTTGCCGGGTTTGCCGCCACGAATCGTTCCCACCACGCCACGTCCACCTACACCGCGACGAACTTCCACCCCGATTTCTTCCAGACGGTCTGCAATAAAAACAGGCGTCGCAATTTCTTGATGTGATAATTCAGGGTTCATATGTAAATATCTTCTGATCTCAATCATTTCTTCATGCAGTAAATCCAGCTGTTTTGTTACGGTCATATCCAAAACTCCTTAAGGTAAAATTAAGTTACCAATCTGTCTTAAAATTCACTATAGTATAAGTATACAGTAAGTTAAATCCATTGGAGGCACTCAAATGAAAATCACTAAAGCGACTTTACATGCAGTGAGATTTCCACTTAACGAACCATTTATCATTTCCTATGCAACTTACCCAGATATGCCCTCGCTAATCGTGGCATTGGAAACGGATACTGGGCTTGTCGGATACGGAGAAGCAGTTCCTGATGAGCATGTCACAGGAGAGTATTTCACTGCTGCCTATGAAGTTTTAAAAGAACAATTTCTACCAGCAATTATCGGGATGAGTCCTTTTGATATTGAAGCCATTCATTCGAAAATGAATGCGTTAATGTCACAAAATCCAGCATCTAAAGCAGCAGTCGACATTGCTTGTTATGACTTGATGGGGAAAGCGGTTGGACAACCCGTTTACAATTTAATTGGTGGACAAGCAACGGCTCACTTGGATTATCCGAAAGTGCTGAGCATTGAAGCGCCAGAGACTATGGCAGAAAAAGCGAAAAAAGCCGTTGAAATGGGCTATGCATCATTAAAACTAAAAGTCGGAAAAGGACAAGCGCAAGAAGATGTCGACAGAATTTTAGCTGTCCGCGAAGCGGTAGGCAAAGATATGCCGATTCGCGTTGATGTTAACCAAGGATGGAAATCACCAGGTATTGCCGTTGCAGCGATTAAGCAGCTCGAAGGAGCCAATATCACTTGGATTGAACAACCAATTCGTATGGGTGATATTCGTGGCTTAGCGGAAATTCGCTCAAAAACTGCTGTACCAATTATGGCTGATGAAAGTATTCAATCGATGGAAGATTTACTCGAGATTATTCGTTTGCAAGCAGCGGACGTTCTCAACATCAAGCTCATGAAATGTGCCGGTATTTTCCATGCCATCCAAATGGCAAAAGCAGCTGAAGGGGCTGGTATGTTGTGCCAGATCGGTTCTATGGTTGAATCGTCTGTCGGTTCAGCAGCAGGTTATCATGTAGCTATGTCGCGCATCAATATTGAAAGCACAGAATTAACTGGACCGCTTTTATTCAGCGAAGAAATCGGTGACTTAACTTATGAACATCCATATGTTTTATTATCAGGCAAACCGGGATTAGGTATCGAAGTAGACCAAGCCCAACTAGACAAACTGACAGAAAAATCATGTGTCATTGAATAGAAATCGAAAAAAACCTCGCATTCCAGAAAAGGGATGCGAGGTTTTTGATTGGGAAACTACTATGAAAAACTCAGAAGCTGCTACTAGCAGCTTTCACTTTTCTTCACACTTCTGTCTCTTGGATCAAACTCAAAAACCGTTGAGTACGTTCTTCTTTTGGGTTATTGAAAATGTCTTCGGGTTTGCCGCGTTCGATAATGCGGCCTTCGTCCATAAACAATACTTCATCAGCGACACCTTTAGCAAAGCGCATCTCATGCGTCACCACGACCATCGTCATACCTTCAGCAGCAAGCTCTTTCATTACTTGTAATACTTCTCCAACTAACTCGGGATCGAGGGCGGAGGTTGGCTCATCGAATAACATCACTTTTGGTTCAAGTGCTAAAGCGCGAGCAATGCCGACACGTTGCTGCTGACCACCGCTTAGTTGAAACGGATAGTCGTTCATCTTTTCGCCGAGCCCAACTTTTGTTAGCAATTGCTCGGCTTTTTCTTTTGCTCGTGTTTTGTCTTGTTTTTGAACCGTGACAGGACCTTCCATGACATTTTCAAGAGCGGTCATGTGAGGAAATAAGTTGTAATGCTGAAACACCATCGCTGATTGTTTGCGAAAAGCCATAATTTGCTTTTTGGATAATGGCTTAGAGAAATCAACCGTTTGTTCATCAATCGTGACGGAACCGGAAGTAGGCGTCTCTAACGTATTGAGGCAACGAAGAAAAGTCGTTTTTCCTGAACCTGACGGACCAATCACGACAATCGCTTGGCCTTTTTTTACTTCCGTATCAATGCCTTTTAATACTTCAAGCTTGCCGAACTTTTTATGCAAATTTTTTATTGAAATCATAGTGGACTCCTTACTGCAATCAGTAAACTGCTTTTATTATCTAGAAATATACCGGTCAAAACGATTTTCCAGCCTGCCTTGAACCAAGGACAAGGCAAAACAGATGACCCAGTAAAGCAAGGCTGCTTGTCCGTATAATAACAAAAATTCGTAATTCGTTGCGGCAATTTGCTGAGCGACACGGAACATCTCGGTCACGAGAATAAGAGATGCGAGAGATGTATCTTTCACTAAACTAATAAACGTGTTTGATAAAGGAGGCAGCGAAACGCGAGATGCTTGCGGCAAAATCACGCGGCGCAATGATTGGGTATAGGACATACCAATTGTGCCAGCTGCTTCCCATTGACCTTTCGGAATCGACAAGATTGCTGCACGAATAACTTCAGAAGCATAAGCTCCGACGTTTAATGAAAATCCGATTACTGCGGCCGGAAAGGGGTCAATCGTAATGCCGAGTGTCGGCAGTCCGTAAAAAAGAATAAATAATTGAACCAGTAAAGGGGTTCCTCGAATAATTGATACATAAACACGAGCGATAATTTGGAAAATCTTAACCGTCGAAATTCTTGCCAATGCTGTCAAAACCGCTAATGCCAATCCGAGAATAAACGAGATAATGGATAAAGGCAAAGTGAATTGAAGCGTTGCTTCGATCAAAGGAAGAAATGAGGATTGCGCAATATCCACAAGCCGTTCCATTCTGACCGGGTCTGAGAAAATACTATTCAAGTACATTTTCACCAAACCATTTATCGGAAATTTCATCGTACGTACCGTCTTCAATCATATCAGCCAAAGCTTTGTTGGCTTCATCCACAATTGCGCCACTGTCTTTTCTAAACAGCAAACCACTTTGTGCAGCTTCTTCTGATTTATCTACTACTTTTACTTTTGCATCTGGACGTTGTTTCATGAAATCTAAAACCGTTAAATTATCATTGACTGTTGCATCCACACGACCTGAGTTTAATAATTCGATCGCTTGGTTAAATCCTTCTACACCTTCTAATTCTGCGCCAAAAGAAGTAGCCGTTTCTGCATAGTTACTTGTTAACGACTGTGCTGAAAGCTTGCCTTCTAAATCTTCAAAGGTCTCAATGTCAGTGTTGTCTTCCGCTACTACTAAAACAGCAGTAGACGTAATATATGGAGAAGAAAATTCATAACTTTCTTGACGTTCCGGATTAATCCCGACTTGATTGGCTACCATGTCAAAACGACCAGCATCAAGTCCTGCAAACATAGCATCCCATTGTGTTTCAAGAAACTCAGCTTCAACGCCAAGGCGATCTGCAACTTCGCGTGCAATTTCTACATCAAATCCTGTTAACTCGCCTGAAGCGTCGTGGAAAGTAAATGGTGGGTAAGTACCTTCTGTCCCAATAACTAAAGTTCCTTCTTCTTGTACTGTCGTTAATAGATCTGATCCGCTAGCGTTTTCCTTCGTCGTATCTGTTTCTTCAGACTCGCCACAAGCCGCTAACACCAACATTGCTAAAACTAATAAAAACGTTAAACTAACTTTCTTCATAAAAATCTCCTCGTTTCTTTTAATATTTTGTCTTTCATTCTGCCTTTTTTTTAGCTCTATACCCTTTATTGCTATCAAGTAAATCGGCCACTATATTATATAGTTTACATTACCTACTTGTTTAGTTGGTTTTGTAAATAAAAAAAAATGGCTTTTACTGAGCAATGTGCGAGGAATCCTAAAGCTGATTTATTATAGCACGCATTTCGCTAAGTCTCAAACAGCGTATACAGAAAAATATAATTTTTTTATAGAAGTTGATATAGAGCTATATTAACGGGCTAATTAACAAAGTGAATAAGCAAATAGTGTTCTTTTTTCAAAGAAAATATTTGTGTTTTTAAAGAGAACAACTTATAATAACCTTATGTTAAAGCTTAAATTGACAAGGTTTACAGTGTATTTTTTGTGTTTTTAGAGCGGACAAATGTTTTTGTGGAAAAGGAGTGTTGAAAATGGAACGAATTATGGTTACAGGTGCTTTAGGACAAATAGGGTCGGAGCTTGTCGGGAAATTGCGCAGCATATACGGCAACGCAAACGTATTGGCAACGGATATTCGTCAATCTGATGATCAATCAGGACCTTTTGAAATTTTAGATGTTACGGACGCGCAGAGAATGCATGATTTAGCAGAAGACTTCGAAGCGGATACGATGATTCATATGGCCGCATTATTATCGGCAACTGCTGAAGAAAAACCTTTGCTTGCTTGGAATCTAAATATGGGTGGTCTTGTAAATGCGCTAGAAGCATCTCGTAAACTTGGTATGCAATTTTTCACGCCTAGTTCTATTGGAGCGTTTGGTCCTTCAACACCTAAAAAAGACACGCCACAAGATACGTTACAGCGTCCGACAACGATGTATGGCGTCAATAAAGTTGCTGGAGAATTATTGTGTGATTATTACTACACCAAATTTGGTGTCGACACACGCGGCGTTCGTTTCCCAGGATTGATTTCAAACGTAGCACAACCAGGTGGAGGCACAACTGATTATGCAGTCGATATTTATTACCAAGCAATTGAAAAAGGCAGCTACACGTCTTATATTGCAGAAGGTACAGCTATGGATATGATGTATATGCCAGATGCCTTACAAGCCATTGTTGACTTAATGGAAGCAGATTCAGATCGATTAATTCATCGTAATGCCTTTAATGTTACGGCAATGAGTTTCACCCCTGAAGAAATCGCAGCGTCTATTCAAAAGCATATTCCTGAATTTAAAATGTCTTATGCGGTTGATCCGGTGAGACAGGAAATTGCGAATAGCTGGCCAGATAGTATTGATGCATCTGCTGCTAAAGCGGAGTGGGGCTTTAAAACTTCATACGACTTAGATGCAATGACTTTCGATATGCTCGAAAAATTAAAAAAAAGCTTCAACTAGTGTAACAAAACCTAATTAAAAAATGCCCTCCGCAATATGCGGAGGGCATTTTGTGTAAATTAGAATAATAAATGTGCAACGCCGACAACAATCGGTAACGCAATTACTGTACGAAGGATGAAGATAATAACTAAATCTAAAATGTTTACAGGGATTTTAGATCCAAGCAATAATCCACCGACTTCAGACATGTAAATCAATTGTGTAACAGACATCGTCGCAACGACAAAACGTGTCAGCTCAGACTCAATGCCTGCGCCAAGAATAGCGGGTAAGAACATATCCGCAAAACCAACGACCATCAATTCAGCCGCTGCAGCCGCTTCAGGAACCCCTAGTAAGTTTAAGTAAGGAACAAACGGCATACCAAGTACAGTAAATACGGAAGTGTACTCGGCAAGAATCAATGCGATTGTACCAAATGCCATAACAACTGGTGCAACCCCGATCCACATATCTAAAACGTTTTTAAAACCGTCTTTAAAGAAACCGCTGAGTGAGCGGTTGTCATCAGCTTTTGACAACGCTTTTTCAAGTCCGTGAGTCGCAACGTTATAGCCTTTTGGAACATCTTCTGTTTGAGATTCCTGTGGCGTGCCATCCATGAAAGTAGTTGGCTTGTTTGTTAAAGGATAAATACGTGGCATGATTAATGCCAGGATAACGCCTGCTAAAATAACAGTTGCGTAATACGGAAGGAAGTATGTTCCAAGACCGATTTCTTGAATAACAACAATCGCAAATGTGATTGAAACAACTGAGAAAGTAGTTCCAATAATGGCTGCTTCACGTTGCGTGTACTTATTGGCTTCGTATTGTTTACTTGTAAGTAGTACACCAATTGTGCCATCTCCAACCCACGAAGCAAGAGCATCAATAGATGAACGGCCAGGCAGACGGAAAAGTGGACGCATAATTTTGACCATCATCGTACCAAAAAACTCAAGTAATCCAAAGTTCATTAGTAGCGGAAGGAAAAGTCCGGCAAAAAAGAAAATGGTGAAAAGGAAAGATAGCAATCCGCTTCCTGAAAGAAGAAGGCCACCAGTATATTCGTTCCATACAGGCTCTGGACCGATTTGGAATAAGACCATAATCGAGAAAATCGCACCAAGAACGCGGACGAAAGTCCAGAAAAGATTGACGTTAAAGAGCTTGTCAAAAAATGAAACATATTCGGTTTCGTTAACTTTTTTCGTGACAAAGAACAATGAACCTAGTGCGGCCACGATTAAAATGCCCATCACAATCCATGGTACGATGGATTCGATAGCTCCGGCCATGAGGTTAGCGAGTACTGCAATCGTTACCAACCAACCGTCTTCAGTTGGGATTGGTACCAAGAACAATAGGATTCCGAGTAAAGAAGGAATCAAGAACAATAACCATGTTGAAGTTGAATACTTTTTCATAACTAATTCCCCTTTTCTCTATGCATGATTACACGCGATAATAACTGATTATACAGCGCTTTTCCCCGTGAAAACGCTTTATCGCCAATGTTTATATTATCTGAAAACGACAATAAAAAACACCCCCAACTTAAAAAAAGTTGAGGGGTCATTTTAAAAGGACTTTTCAAAATCTTCGTCCCAGCGATAATTATAAAAACGTTCTTGCATTAACCAGTTTTCGGTTTCAGTGTCACCTTGTTGAAGTTTATGTTCCATTTCTTCAAGCATCCAGGCAGTTTGAGAAATGTGAGCTTTCATCGAATTCATTTTTTGTGTGCGAACGTCACTAATATTGTAAACAACATCGGGGTTGCCGAGTTTTTCAAGTGTGTCGTTAGCAAAAGCCACCCCATGAAGAGTTGGACGATCTTTCATACGACGCACTGCGCGAACAACTGCACGAGCAGTCGCCTCGTGATCAGGGTGAACGGCAAAGCCAGGATAGAACGTAATGATTTTCGACGGGTTTAATTCTTCGATTAAATCCGTCATCATACGGACCATTTTTTCATCGTCTTCAAATTCAATTGTTTTATCACGTAATCCCATCATCCGTAGATCTGTCAATCCCATTGCTTCTGCAGAAGCTAGAAGTTCTTTTTTTCGTACTGCGGGTAAGGACTCTCTTGTAGCGAATGGCGGATTACCAAGGTTACGTCCCATTTCTCCGAGTGTTAAACATGCGTAGGTTACGGGAGTGCCTTGTTGAATATGTGTGGTAATTGTTCCGGAAACCCCAAACGCTTCATCGTCAGGGTGAGGAAAGACGACCAGCACATGACGTTCTTGTTGAATTGTCATTATCATTTTCCTCCTTTAATAACTAAACGGTGTTTCGCTAATTTCGAGCGCAACCGCCAGTTTTCCAGTTCCGTCGTGACCAGCTAGCAATAGCCGACCTTGATCATCTAATTCGTAGTGGGTAATGCCTTGCGCATACACCCAACCATGTGGCAATTTCAATCCAACACGATGCGGGCTATCCCCAACCACTTTTCCAAGTTCGTAATTTATCACAACGTTGCGGATAAATGCACCGGCGTTGAAAAAACCTTCGTTAAAATGTGATGCATAAGAGCCATTTGTCGTTTCCAAATGAAGGTAAACATCTTTGCCTGCAAATGCATCCAGTTGGACTTGTAATTTTTTCACTTCAACTAATTCCATGATGTTCCTCCTATAAAATCGGTATTCTATCAGTATAAGGAAATGCGCGAGAGAATGCGATTAGGTTGCTCTAATGATTAACTGCTCTAGTAAATTCCCATAAAAAAACGGCCACAGGAGGGACTGAAATGGTTTCCTGTAGCCGTTTATATTTTATAGTTTAGTAACTTCAACTTCAGCTTTAGTAAACTTCGATGCGGCACCATGCATAACTGGACCTACATACTCATTTAATTTCCAGCCGTGTTGAATTGCTGTTGCAACAAAAGTTTTCGCATTCAGTACAGCGTCTTTTACAGATTGACCATTTGCCAAGTTGGCAGTGATCGCAGCAGCGAACGTACAGCCTGCCCCGTGATTATAAGTTGTATCGGTTTTATCTGAAGTTAACAAATAATGTGCTTCTCCGTCGAACAGTAAATCAGCAGCTTTCTCGTGCTTTAACTGCTTGCCGCCTTTGATGACAACAAACTCTACACCGTGTGCATGAATTTTTTCAGCAGCCGCTTGCATATCTTCAACTGTTTGCAATGCGCCTTGACCAGATAATTGACCTGCTTCGACTAAGTTTGGTGTAACGACTTTCGCATTTGGCAATAAATGCTTGATCATTGCATCAACATTTTCAGGGAATAACACTTCGTTTTCACCTTTACATGCCATAACCGGATCGATGACAACATCTTTAATGCCAGAGTCAGCAATTGCTTTGCCGGCCATTTCGATAATATCGACAGTTGGCAACATGCCTGTTTTCAAAGCGTCAATGCCTGTCGAAAAGGCTGTTTTTAACTGAGCATCTAATGTGTCTAGTGCAATCGGGTGAATGCCATGGCTCCAGCCGTTTTCAGGATCCATCGTAACAATTACCGTTAACGCGTTCATGCCATAAGTTCCGTGTTCTTGGAACGTTTTTAAGTCTGCTTGTATACCTGCACCGCCAGAAGTATCTGATCCAGCGATCGTTAATGTTTTTTTAAGTGTCATTTGGGTTAGCTCCTCTAATGAGATTGTCTTTGCAACTATTTTAACAAATATTCGAGCATTTACAACGGATTGTGCTTATTCGGTACGAGCAGTAAAAAAGTCGTCGCAATGCAAATAAGCAAAAAAGCAGTCGCAAAAATTCCCATTAACAGAAAGCCGCTTTTGAAAAGGCCAATCGTAATAAGTAATGTTAGAATGGAAACAACTGCAATAACAAGGCCGAGACAGCCGAGTCCTGCGCGTTTTGCGCTTTCTGGAGCTGTTGTGCCTTTTGTTTTTGAAACACTAGTAATCTTTCCACGCCAATCGGCCATCATCATCGCTCCTTTAGGCAATCGTACCATGAAGCCGAGCTGAATAAAATATAGGAAAGTAGGGGGAACAATGGCGAAAGATCCAAAGTTGACAGAGATCGAACGTTTATTAGCAGAAATGAAAGAACAAGGAGAACCAAAAGAGTCCGGTTTCTGGAAAAGCGTTAAATTATTGATGGGAGTATGGCGGAATACCTTTTTAGTTTTAATTGCCGTTTTATTGCTCCTACTAGTAGCTTTACCACTCGGCACTTTTTGGATGATTCAAGGCAGTACAGCTACTGAAAGCAAAGGCGTTTTCTTAGAGCAAATTCAAGAACTCAATGAACTGTCGACAGCTGAGGCATTTTCCAAAGTGATTATTGAACGCGAAGACAATGCATTATTTGGAAAAGAAATTGGACTTGATTTGCCGGGCACGAAACGCCAATTATTGGTGGTCATTCCAGGATCGGTTCGTGCAGGGATTGATTTTTCTAAAGTGTCTGAAGGCGATATTGTGGTAGATGAGGAAGCCAAAACAGCAACATTAACATTGCCGCCAGCGGAATTTTTAGGAGGTCCGGAATTGTTTATGGACCAAGTAGAAGTGTATTCCTATGAAGGTTTGTTCCGTAGCGGAACGGACATTTCTGAAGCATTTGATTTAGCTGATGAAGCGAAGAAAATGATGCTTGAAGAAACAGAAGGTCAAGGGGTGCTTCAAACTGCAGAAACCAATGCGGTACGTTCTGTTCAGGAAATGTTTGGCTTAGTTGACTACGATGTAACTGTGAAATTTAAGGAGTGAGCGAGTTGAGTAAACGAATTTTCCATAACGACTGGCAAGACGTGCTAGGTGAAGAATTCGATAAACCATATTACGCGAAGTTGCGCGAGTTTCTGAAAAAAGAATACGCAGAACAAACGATTTATCCCGCAATGGAAAACATTTGGTCGGCTTTTGAACACACTGCCTATCGCGATGTAAAAGTCGTAATGCTTGGTCAAGACCCGTATCATGGTCCGGACCAAGCGCATGGTCTGAGTTTTTCTGTTTTACCAGGAGTAAAGCATCCACCAAGTTTACGGAATTTATTGAAAGAATTACAAGAAGATATCGGTTGCGCCCAACCAAAAGACGGCCGATTAACCAAATGGGCAGATCAAGGCGTGTTAATGATGAACACCGTTTTGACAGTGAGAGCGGGCGAAGCGCATTCTCATCGTGATAAAGGGTGGGAAACACTGACAGATGAAGTGATTCGCAAATTGTCTGAGCGCGACGAGCCCATCATTTTCGTGTTATGGGGCAAGCCGGCGCAAACAAAAAAACGATTAATTGATGTGGAGAAACACGATGTACTTGAAGCACCTCACCCAAGTCCGCTCAGTGCCCATCGTGGATTTTTTGGCAGTCGTCCGTATTCAAAAGTGAACAGTCTGTTACAAAGCCGGGGGCACGCGCCAATCGATTTCTGTTTGGACTGACCTATAGAAGAGTGGCATGTTAAAATAAAATCAAATCAAAAACGGAGAGGGGGCTGTATCATGGCCATCGACACTATGCGAATTTTAAATGAAATTGACAAACACACAACACGTGCTCGTAGCGGCGATGTGGCAAAAGCTCGTGATTCGGTTGCTGCCATTCGTGCACTGTGCGATTTGTTGTTAGAAGACGACCAACCAATGAGCGACATCCAAGCACCACGTGCCGTGCCGCTTTCTTCCCCTCAGCCGCAACCACAAACACAGACACAGACACTGTCTGCTGGTAACAAGCTGAAAGAAGAAGACGCAAACGGTGATTCGCTGTTTGAATTTTAAATGGAAAGAGGAAGTCGACTATGAAGTTTTTCTTAATTGCTGGAGCGGTTAATGCTCTATTATCTGTCGCATTTGGCGCATTCGGTGCACATCTATTAGAAGGCCGCGTGGCAGACAAGTATTTAGATACATGGCAAACCGCTGTACAATATCAAATGTTCCACTCGATTGGATTGATAGTCGTTGCAATCTTAATGAGCTCATCACTACTCGGTTCGCTTGGTTCATTAAACTGGGCAGGTTATTTGATGCTTGCTGGAATCATCATTTTCTCGGGTAGCTTGTATGTATTAAGCTTAACGGGGATTAGCATTCTTGGTGCGATTACACCAATTGGCGGCGTCGCGTTTATCGCTGCATGGGTAATGATCGTAATTGCGGCAGTTAAAGCATTGTAAATAGGTAAAAGGAGAGGCAATCCGCTTTATGCGGATTGCCTCTTTTTAGCGTTTGGACAGTAAATGGTGTGATTTGGACAGTATTCTATGTGATTCCGACAGTATTTGTTGTAAATTGGACAGTATTTTATTCAAATCGGACAGTATATCCAAATAACTGGAAACTCACACTGTGAGGCTGCGGAAATGCTCTTATTTCTGACTTGGACAGTATTTTTCAGGTTTGGACAGTATTCCATCTAATTTGGACAGTATTTCATCATATCTCGACAGTATATCCAAAAAAAGGAAGAACCAACCCGGAAATCAAACAAAAAAGCCGCCCAGAAGGCGACTCTAATCATTTAAACTTCTAAAAATTTAACCGTACGTTCAGCATCTAGGCGTGTGCCTACATAGAATGAACCAAATTCTGCATAACGCGCGCTCACTTCATCAAAACGCATTTCGTAAATCAATTTTTTAAATTGAAGAACGTCGTCTGCGAACAATGTAACGCCCCATTCGTAATCGTCAAAGCCAACAGATCCAGAAATAATCTGTTTTACTTTGCCAGCATAGCCACGGCCGATTTTACCGTGAGATAGCATCAATTCTTTGCGCTTCTCCATTGGCAACATGTACCAGTTGTCATCACCATCGCGACGCTTGTCCATTGGATAAAAGCAAATATACTGAGAACGTTGAAGTTCTGGGTATAGACGCGAACGAACATGCGGGTTTTGGTAAGGATCTTCATCCGATTTCCCAGCAAGGTAGTTGGAAAGTTCAACCACTGAAACGTATGAGTACGTAGGAACCGTATAAGCGATCAATGTTAGCTTGTTGTATTCTGTTTCAAGCTCATTTAATTCGTCCATTGTTTCACGCAACATCATTAGCATCAAGTCGGCTTTTTGGCCAACAATTGAATACAATGCATGTGCGCCGGTTTTATTTTCATCGGCTTGGTTGATTTTGTCCATAAATGCTTGGAATTCGTCGATCGCGAATTGGCGCTCTTCGTCCGTTAGCATTTTCCACGAAACCCAGTCCATTGAGCGGAAATCATGGAGAACGTACCAGCCGTCTAATGTAATTGCTGCTTCATTCATTATTCAAACACTCCTTTTAATATAAATCTCTCATTTTTCAGTTTAGCACAACAAGCATCGAACTTCCTTTAAAACTAACGCCTGTCACGAATTCGACATAGCGCACACGGCTTTTCAGCGCATGATGAAAAGGGTAAACTGAAGATAAGGAATTGTAGAAAGAGGAGAAGTGGGCATGCCGTTATTTTTTGAAGAAACAGCTTGGCGTTTTTGGGATCAGTCGCTAAGCGCGAAAAGTCGCTCTGCGCTTGAATCATTTGCCGCAGACGACACATTGTGCGAATTGGTAGGGTCAGGAAAAAGCGCACCAACCATTCGAACATGGGTACATGACGATACAGTAGTGTTAGGAATCCAAGATCATCGCTTGCCGCATATTGAAAAGGGTATGGATGTGTTGAAAGACCATGGTTTCACACCAATTGTTCGAAATTCTGGAGGATTAGCAGTTGTACTCGATGCCGGTGTTTTAAACATCTCGCTCGTTCTGTCGGAAAAAGACAACGCCATCGATATCTCAGCGGGCTATGACTTAATGCTTGAGTTGGTGCGCGAACTTTTCCCGGAAGCTACTATAGAAGCGTATGAAATTGTCGGTTCGTATTGCCCCGGTTCTTATGACCTCAGCATTAACGGTCAGAAATTCGCAGGTATTTCACAGCGCCGAATTCGCCGCGGTATCGCCGTGCAAGTGTATTTATGTGTCGAAGGCAGTGGAGCAGAACGCGCTGAAATTATTCGAGACTTTTACAATGCGGGATTACAAAACGAAGAAACCAAATTCGCTTACCCAGAAATAAAACCTGAAACGATGGCATCGCTCAGTGAGTTATTGGGAAGAAAAATTACAGTTCAAGAAGTAGTAATCGATCTTCATGATTTAATGGGGGGACCGGCACCCATGTCGTTGCAGCCCGAGGAGACAGAGTTATACGGATTTTATTTAAATCGTGTTGTCGAACGCAACCAAAAAATGCTCGAACGTTCCCTTGAATAGAAGCGAGACCCTAGTGTAGAATAGCTGGTACATGAAAAAACGGAGGTGCGCAAGTGAGCTACGCAACACAAAAATTAGCTGAAGAAAAAGTTTTTAAAGATCCGGTTCACCGATATATCCATGTGCGCGACCAAGTGATTTGGGATTTGATCAATTCGCGTGAAGTTCAGCGTTTGCGCAGAATTAAGCAATTGGGCACCTCTTATTTAGTATTCCACGGCGCGGAACATAGCCGGTTTAATCACTCACTTGGTGTGTACGAAATTGTACGCCGCATTTCGGATGATATTTTTCATGGTCGTCCGGAATGGGATGAAAGCGAACGTCTTGTCGTATTATGTGCAGCACTTTTGCATGATTTAGGACATGGGCCTTTCTCGCACTCATTTGAAAAAGTTTTTGCACTGGACCACGAAGAATACACGCGGAAAATTTTACTTGGAGATACGGAAGTTAATGAAATTCTTCAAAAAGTGTCTACAGATTTTCCAACAAAAGTGGCAGAAGTGATTGCGAAAACCTATTCAAACAAACAAGTCGTTTCTTTGATTTCCAGTCAAATAGATGCGGATCGCATGGATTACCTTCAGCGAGATGCTTATTATACAGGGGTTTCTTATGGTCATTTTGATATGGAGCGAATTCTTCGCGTAATGCGCCCACTAGATGACCAAGTTGTTATCAAGTCGAGCGGGATGCATGCGGTAGAAGATTACATCATGAGCCGCTACCAAATGTATTGGCAAGTGTATTTTCATCCGGTTGCTCGTAGCGCAGAAGTTATTTTGCGGAAAATTCTTCAACGGGCAAAAGAGTTAAGTGCAAGTGGTTATAAATTTGAACAACCGCCAACACATTTCTTGTCATTTTTTGACCAGAGCTTTTCGTTGAAAGAGTATTTGGCATTGGACGAAGGCGTTTTAATGACATACTTTCAATTGTGGATGACTGAACGTGATCCGATTTTAGCGGATCTTTGCGACCGTTTTGTGAATCGACGCTTGTTCCAGTATGTCGATTTTGACCCAGGAAAAGATTACAAAAAGCTTGGTGAATTGGCGGAACTGTTTCGGTCTGCCGGCATTGACCCGGAATATTATTTGATCGATGACTCTACGTCTGACTTGCCATATGATTTTTACCGACCAGGAGAAGAAGAAGAGCGTTTGCCAATTCATTTATTGATGCCAAATGGTGATATTAAAGAATTATCACGGTTGTCTCAAATTGTGGATGCCATTTCGGGGAAACGTAGAACAGATTATAAATTGTATTTTCCAGCTGAGTTATTAATTGATGGCAAGAAAACAGCAATCAAGCAGCAGATTTTGGAAATGCTTCGAGAAGGAGGGGTATAGTTGCTCCAGGGACACGCAAAAATCGTGGACTTTATTGCCGCAGCGGAAGGTGTAACCGGCCGCAAAAAATTGCAGAAAATGATTTACATAATGAAGAAACTAGACATCCCTTTTCAGGAAAAGTATGAGTTTCATATTTATGGACCGTATTCAGAAGAACTAACTGCTCGTGTAGAAGAATTATGCGACATGGGGTTTTTGTCAGAAACATTAGAAGACAAAGGTTCTTATGTTCAATATAAATATAGCGTAACGGAAGAAGGCCAAGAATTCCGTAAAGTTTTGGGAGAATCGATTTTGGATAACCCTCTCACTGCAGGGAAATTAAATGCTAAAAGCGGTCGGTTTTTGGAATTGACCGCGACACTACTTTATTTTGATCACCTAAATCATCAAGATCAAATCGATAAGCTGCATGTAGTTAAAGGGAAATTAAACTTTACTGCAGAAGAAATCGATGAAGCTTTTGCTTTTATTGAAGAATTGAGCTCATAAAAAAAACTCCCATTATGGGAGTTTTTCGGGTATTTAATGAGTAAAAAGCACTTTCACTTTTCTTTATTGATCGCTAAAGAGTTTGCCTTTTGTGCCGTAATTGCTTTTTTTCATGTCTTCGATAAAGACAGTGACGTTCTCGATTGGCGCGCCGGTTGTTTCAGAAACAGCTTCAGATACCTTTTCAACTAGTGCGCGTTTTTGATCTTCTGTGCGACCTTCGAGCATTTTTACAGTGACGTATGGCATAATGGATGCAGCTCCTTTTTCTTAAGAATACTATCATCATAGCAGAACGGAGGATTCAGACAATGGCGAATGAAGAAAAACCAAAACAAAAAGTAGGATTTACCATTATAAAAAACGATCCGACGGACGGTCATAAAGGATACGGCATCGGGTCTCTATCTTTGGAAAACGTTTCTCCATTATTTATTGATGTGGAAGAGCAAGAAGCTTTTATCGATATCGGCGCCATGCATGCCCGCAGTGAAGTTGAACGGGGCATCAAATTTACAACAAACCGCGAAGATTCAGAAGACGGCAAAGATTATTGGCTTGTATGGATTACGATTGATTTTAATCCTATAGGGCCTTATTATGCAGGAGTTGCAGCGTGTGAAATGGTCGTGAACCGCGAAAAACGCAGAGGCTACAAAATTTTGGCCGATCATGTTAACCGCATGGACAAGTCGATGAAACGCAAAATTCTTGTTGATCAAATGGATGAGCCATCAAAACGCGTGCTGGCCGACTATTTGGAATCGCATAATGCAGAAATGTGGAACAACAGCTCAGAGCAACTTCATCAAGACCTAGGTAGATGATAAGTAAAGATACATTTCTAATAAAAAATTGCTTTTTGAACAGAATGTGACATTTCAAATTGCGTCTACCGGATGGTTGAAGTTGTCTATAAAAGGCAGTACACTAGAACTACAGCTTTTCAATAGAAAGCTAGGACACCTGATAGCGAGCAAGTGCCGTGAGCCATTGCGATAAAACCCAAGCCCAATGCCTCATGTCTCTTTCTCCGCACCATCAGGATATAAAAAGGTTNTTGT
>NZ_AEPB01000026.1 GCF_000189395.1 Planococcus donghaensis MPA1U2
TCCACCTCGCGACCGCGCGTATTCTTCCAGCATCGTGCATAAGACTCGACGCACCGTGCATATTTCTCCAGAACCGCGCATATCACACGCCCAATCGCGCATAAAATGCCTCTCCCACTTTCTTTTTAGTCTACTAACAAAAAAAAGCCCAATTCCAGGAACAACCTGAAATTGGGCTACTTCAAAATGTCTCTTTCTCTACTCCTTACGAGTGAACTTTACTTTCTTGTTTACAGTACTCGATTTGATTGACCAGCTCTTCTCTCGTTTTTTCAAAATTTCTCAATCCCGCGCTGATTTTCTTCGTACTGTTGTAAATCTCTTTATATAGTTCGTATAAAATTTCGTACTGACTGACATTTCCAGCTATAGGTTCGTATGCTTTTTCGTAAGAAATGAATACACGGGTACAATCTTCTAAGGAGTTATACCACCCGCAACCGTAGCAAGCCAATATGGCTGCTCCAAGCGCTGGACCTTGTTCACTGTATAAGTTCACAATTCGCACGTTAAAGATATCTGCTTGCATTTGCAACCATACATCGCTTTTCGCGCCCCCACCTATCGAAATGATCGTATTCACATTGTTGGAATGTTTTCTTAAGATGTCTAGCGATTCTTTCAAAGAAAACGTAACGCCTTCCAACACTGCACGTGTAAAGTGTTTTTGAGTGTGTCCCGCATCGATTCCAATAAAACTAGCGCGTATGGTGGCATCTGTATGCGGTGTTCTTTCTCCTACTAGATAAGGAGCGAACAAGAGTCCGTTTGATCCGACTGGAATGGATTCTATTCCTGCTAATACGCTCTCAAATGTTTGCCCTTGTGCGAATGTGTCTCGAAACCAACTTAAACTATGTCCTGCCGAAAGCGTGACGCCCATACTGTAAAAAGCATCTTCGTCTCCGTGATTAAAATAATGTAAGCTTCCTCCATAATCGCGTTTGTCGAGTTCTTCGTACGATAAAATCACTCCCGAAGTGCCAATGCTGCACAAAGCTTTTCCTTCAGACAGAATACCTGCACTAATGGCTCCGCAAGCATTATCTGCACCTCCAGCAAATACTTTTGTATTGCTAGATAATCCTGTAACTTCTGAAAACTCCGCAGTAATGAGCCCTATGTAAGCATGGGACTCTACTAGCTCTGGGCAAATTTTTTCATCTACATCGAATTGCTGACAAATCTCTCGACTCCATTTTTTCTCTTGTGTGTTCAGTAACAATGTACCAGCTGCATCCGAATAATCCGTGTGTAGTTCTCCAGTTATTTTAAATCGCAAATAATCTTTTGGTAATAAAAACAGGTGAATCCTCTCAAAAATTTCTGGCTCGTTTTGTTTCACCCATAATAATTTCGGTAAGGTAAATCCTTCAAGTGCTTGATTTTTAGTGATTTCTAGAAGTCTTTCTTTACCAACGCTTTGCTCAATTTCACGGCATTGTTCAGTCGTTCTCGTGTCATTCCAAAGGATGGCATTTCTCATAACTTCTAGATTTTCATTTAACAGCACCAATCCATGCATTTGACCTGAAAAGCTAATGGCTTCAATGTCATTTACATTACCTTTAAAATTTTTCACCAGTTTGTATATGAGTTGTTTCGTTTTCTCGTACCACACGTCAGGATCCTGCTCACTATACCCGGACTTTGCTTGAATCAATGGGTAAGATACTGATAGGGTTTGGTGAATAATTCCACCTCTATCCACTAAAATAGCTTTAACAGCGCTTGATCCTAAATCTATTCCAATTACGTATTTCACATGTCATCCCCCATTATCCAAATGTTGCTTTTTAAAAGCAACAGAATTTTCAAACGATTTTTCTTTACTGATTCATTTCGTGGTAAAGTTGACTAATACATATTTAAAAAGTTGAGGTGAACCGGATGTTACGAGATGATCAAGTAAAAGTCCTGTGGATGTCTCGTATTGATTATGAAAAAAATACGGGTGTTAAAAGTCATTACCACGATGATTTGTATCAATTCCTCTTTATTATCGATGGCAAAGGTAGCATACAATTAGGGGATACTGTTTTCGAACTTCTTCCAAATCACGCTTATTTCATCCCTAAACGAACAGAGCATAGTTTCTTTTTCTCAAATGCCTCTTCTACGATTGATATTAAATTTGATATTCTTAGCCCAGCAGTAGAGAAATTTTTCATAGCAGAAAGTGAGACAATTCCTTCTATTATTGGCGATTCTCAAAAATTGAAGGATTTGTTTAAACTTTCTGTGATGAATTTACAGCATGCCCATCCTTTGATTCCTTACCGAATCGATGTTGGGTTTAAAGACATTTTGCTGTCGATTATCCAAGAAAAGACGATGGTAAAAGAAAATAATTCTCGTTCTCTCTATGCTTTAAAGCAAGAATTCCAACCCGACTTTCCCGTTATCGATTATTTATCAGAAAACCTGACTTCGCCCATTACACTTCAAGATATTTCAAATCATTTTAATTTTCATCCGCATTATATTATTGAGTTATTCCGAAAAAATCTTGGAACAACGCCGATGAAACTGTTACAAGAACTTCGGATAGAAAAGTCAAAAGAATACTTGGAGTTTAGTACATCGACGATTACCGAAATTGCAGAACTTGTCGGATTGTCTGCGCCTTATTTTTCAAGGCTATTCCACACAAGAGAAGGCATTTCACCAACTGACTATCGAGAGCAAGCGAGAACAGTTGTAGGTAAACATATATTATTAGAAGAAGAGTTTTCGCATTCTTTGAAAAACCAACCGTTAATATATAAAGACTTGCTTTAAAAAAATCCTTTAGTCAAAAAAGTTAGGAATCAGCAAAGTAATCTGAGGTACGAAAGCCACTAATAGCAGTACGATAATCATGCTGATATAAAAAGGTAGGAGCGCTTTGACCACACTTTCCATCGGAATTTTTGCAATAGCGCTTCCGATAAATAATGCGCCTCCGACTGGTGGAGTAACCAAACCAATCGCCATACAAATCATCATCATAATTCCATAATGCACAGGGTCCATCCCGATACTTGTCGCAATCGGCAAGAGGATGGGCGTCGTGATCAAAATGATTGGCGCTACATCTAGTAGCAATCCTAAAAATATTAAGATGAAAATCAAGATTAATGTTATGAGAATTGGGCTATTAGTTAGCCCTAATAAATTTTCAGAAATTAACGTAGGAACTCGTAGCAAAGCTAATAGCCATGCAAACCCACTAGACGTTGCGATCAAGAACAATACAAGAGCCAAGGTTTTAAACGTCCGCTTTAATACAGGCACAATTAGTCGAATTGATACATCGCGATTAAACACAAAACTAAGCAAAAATGCGTAAACAACTGCAATCGCAGCAGATTCTGTAACGGTAAATATGCCAGTCATGATACCTCCGATAATAATGACTCCAGTCATTAATCCGGGAAAACTTAATCGAATAGCCTTGCCTATTTCTTTGATTGATGAAGGCTTTTCAGAAGGATAATTTCTTTTAACCGCAATCAAATACGCTGTAACCATTAACCCGAGGCCTAGTAGGATGCCAGGGATAATCCCAGCAAGAAATAACGAACTGATGGAAATCCCACCGCCTGCTGCTAACGCATAAATAATCATATTGTGACTAGGGGGAATGACAATTCCTTGTGTAGATGATGTAACTGTTACAGCGACAGAGTAATCTGCATCATAGCCTTTTTTCTTCATCATCGGAATCATTAACGAACCAGACGACGAAGCATCTGCTAATGCCGAACCTGAAATCCCACCAAATAACATGCTCGAGCTGACATTTACCATACCAAGTCCCCCACGAAACCTCCCGACTACCGAATCAGAAAGCTTGATAAGTTTTTGTGAAATGCCACCTGTGTTCATTATTTCACCAGCTAGTATAAAAAAAGGAATAGCTAGTAACGGAAAACTGTTAATCCCAGCTACCATACGTTGTGCTAACATCGATAACGGAATATCTAGTAAAAAAGCTACCACGATTGAAGTCAATCCCATCGCTAATGCTACCGGTACACCTACAACAAGTAATACAAGAAACAAAATAAGTAACGTTGCAATAGCCATCACTCTTCAACCTCACTTTCTTCAAGAATTCCTACCCACTTACCAAAAAACTCAAATACTAAGTAAACGATTACTAGTAACCCAGCTATAGGCACGACGCCATACAAAATAGCAGAAGGTACGCCCAATCCCGAAATTTGTGAATTCATCATACTAAAAGAAAATTTACTGCCCTCAATTAGCATAAAAAATCCAAACAATATGGCTAAAAGCCGTTGAATATAATTCAAAACTACTTGAACTTTTCCAGGCATTTTCGATACAAACAAATTGATCTTAATGTGGCTATTGTCTTGGATACCAATTGCAATTCCAATAAAGCCAATCCACACCATCAGTAACAAAGATAAAGGCTGGATCCATGTAGGTGTATAATTCAATCCAAATCGTGAAAGAACTTGATAACTAATAATCACCGTCATTACTACAATCATTAGCAGTACAAAGCCTTCAGTTATTCTTCTGATGGTTAGTAGAAATTTATTGTTCATCCTGGCGACCTCCTCAATTGCTGTATTCCACCTTGATGCTTCTTTTTTGAAAACTACGCGAGTTATGAAGAAAACAGGCAAAGGGTATTGAAAACCTTTGCCTCAGATCTTTACTGTTTTGCTTTTTCGATTTCTTCAAATAATGTGCCGTATGTTGAATCGTATTCATCATATAATGATTGAACATTTTCTCTAAATGCCTTTCGCTCTTCGTCCGACAATTCGATTACATTGTTTCCAGCTTCTTTAACTGTGTCCATCGCTTTTTGAGAAAACTTATCATATTCCTCTAGCTGAACAGTTTCTGAATCGATTGCAGCTTGTTGAATCAACTTTTGGTCTTCTGCTGTTAATTGATCCCACGAACTTTTGCTCATAAACAATACGCCAGGAATTCGTAAATGCTCGGACAATGTAAAGTTTTTAGCTACTTCGTAATGTCCATCCGCAACGTAAGTACTGACATTGTTTTCGCCGCCTTCAATAACGCCCATTTGCAATGCGCTGTATACTTCCGAAGCAGCCAAAGGAGTCGGAGACGTCCCTAGTTTTTTGAATGCCGAAATGAGGATATCGTTTTGCATCACGCGAATTTTCTTGCCTTTTAAATCAGCTACCTCTTCAATCGGATCGGTTGAGTAAAAACTTCTAGCTCCTGCATCATAAAAGGCTAATCCAACTAAATCGGATTCTTGTAAATCTGCAAACAAAGTATCTCTCAATGACGAATCTAGAGCTGCTCTCATATGCTCTCTATCTTCGAAAAGAAATGGGAAGCTGAAAACTCCTAAACTGTCTGCAAACTGAGTTAAAGGACCCGCATTAGCTCGCCCAATATCGATAATGCCAACTTGTGTTTGTTCAATAGTTGTCGTTTCATCACCCAATTGTCCACCTGTATAAACTTCAATTTTGATCCTGCCGTCTGAAAGCTCTTCTACTTTTTCAGCAAATGCCTTTTCTGCTATTGAGTCTGGGTATTCATCTACTTGCGGTTCAGAAAGTCGTAAGACAATTTCCGCTTTCGTGTCAGCGCTTACATCTGTTGCATTATCCGAAGAACAACCTGTTGCTACTAAAAGCAATACGAACAACAACAAGGAAAGAACTAATTTTTTAGGGTTTAATAAATTCATTTTTTAACCTCCTCTAATTTTAAGTGCTGTTGGATTTCATCAGTGAGTTGCTTATATTCCTGCTCAGTCAACGCTTTTGTCACAGGTGGATCGTGAACAAAAGCGCCTCCCCAATCAGGACCTTGCTCGTATTTCGGAACAAGGTGAACATGAAGATGAGATACAACATCTCCATAAATCGCATAGTTTATTTTTTGCGGTGCAAACGTTTCTTGTAAGGCTTTTGCTGCTTTTGAAAGATCCTCCATAAAAAACTGACGCTCATCATTAGACAACTCAAACAATTCTCTTTTATGGCTTTGTAGAGCTAGTATACTTCTTCCCGAATGTGTTTGATCTTTATTGAGATACAATATTGATGTCTGTAATTCAGAAATTTTCATCATCAAATTATCCAATCGCTCATCTTTTTCACAATAAAAACAAGAGTTATTCATATTGGTTAGACTCTTCTTTGACTTCGCAATCGATCATAACGTGGATAGTATCTCCTTTATGGTTGTTTCTTGTTTTAAAGGCTTCATCCAATCTCTCTAGTGGAAATATATGTGTAATGGTTTCTTTTGTATTGACCAGTCCATCCATTACTAATTTCAATCCTTCATCAAAGTAACGGCGATTATCAATATCTCGTTTTGGTTCTGTTGAAAAGATATCCAATCTCTTTTTGTGAACTTTGAAAAAGTCGACAGGTTCATGACAAGTTCCAATACAGCCATACATAACAATCCTGCCATTTTGAGCAGCCGCATCAATTGCATCGACCATACCTGAACCTTCTAACAAACATGGAATAACGACATCAAAACCTTCTGGGAAATCTGCTCCAACCACATCCATCGTTTTTGCATGTTCTGAGGGAAGCTTATACGTATGTGTTGCACCGTATTTTTTAGCTAGCTCTAATTTTTCATCAAATAAATCGGTAACGATTAAATTTTTCGGACTATACAGACTAATCACTTGTGTTAAAGCCAAGCCGCTAACTCCTTGCCCCATAATCAAAACATTTTTATTGGGCGAGATATCAGCGTTTTCAGCTGCTGATATTAAAGCAGGAACCACTTCGATCAACGAACCTTCAATAAGCGGCAACTCTTTTGGCAATACTTTTACAGAGAATGGTTTGCAGCAAACATATTCAGCAAATGCTCCCCAAATGTAACGCAATGCTACATGGTCTCCTACCGCTAAACCCAGTACATTTTCTCCAACTTTATCAATAACACCTGCTACTTCATGTCCAAGCCGCGTTGGATAGGAAACAAATTCTGGCTCTCTAGCTCCGCGATATACTTCAACATCGCTCCCGCAAATGCCAACCCATTTTACTTTGATCCGAACTTCTCCTTCCGCTGGCTCTGGAATTTCTGCTCGTTTGATTTCTATTTTCCCAATATCAGACATTACGGCACACATTTGTGTACCCGGTCCGTTGTGATCTACTAATTCCATTGAAGGTACTGTCATTTTAATTACCATGTACATTATCTCCCCTTATTTTTCTTTTTTGTAAGCACTTACATTACAACTTTTACTTTATGGCATAGGAGCTTGATTGGCTATGGCGATAACTCAAATCAATTTAACCAAAATTCAGATTAATTAAAATAAGGTAATCTATGCTGACAGCCATTGCATAACATGCGTATTAGGTCAATCTGAGTTTTGGATAAGAAGAAACCCATTTTCATCATGGTGTATATCTGTTGTTTCTCTTATGCTTTTACTGCAAGTTATTCATTAGAGATGGAGGGATTGCATTGATTTCACAAACTGAACATGCCCAAATCTTAAAAGAAACCTTAGAGTACTTTGAAAAAGCACGTATTACCTTAACAGAAGAAGAAGTCAGTCGGTTGGAAGTTGCCGACTTTGGCCTCAACCAAATTAGAGATTTCGGTCTTCAATTAATCGAATATGTTAATACTGATCGCTGTTGCGCCAAAGACTTGGTGCTCTTGCCAAGACAAACTTGTCCTGAACATTTGCATCCGCCTGTTGGAGATTCCCCTGGTAAAGAAGAGACATTTAGATGTCGGCTGGGAACAGTTTACTTATACGTTCCGGGTGAACCAGTAGCGAACCCTTCAGCTGTTGTGCCAAAGCATAAAAAAGAAACCTTTACAGTTTGGAATGAAGTGATCCTGCAAGCAGGTGAACAATATACATTAGCTCCAAATACGCTGCACTGGTTTCAAGCTGGAGACGAAGGTGCATTAATCTCCGAATTCTCGACAACTAGCACAGACGAAAACGACATTTTTACCGATCCTAGTATTAACCGAATCCCGGTTATTGAGCAGTGACAATTTTTGAGCCCTCGGCAAACTTATTTTAGTTTTTCGAGGGCTTAGTTTTTTGTGTATCAGTGACATCGTGCGTGTTTTTTTGGGGAGCGTGCGTAAGGTGTTCTGTGCCGCGCGTGTGCCGCAACCTTGACTACTTTTAACTCGATCATGCTTGCCCGCCCAAACCAAAAACATTAGTTGCCCCGCTTTTCGCGAGCGAAAAGCACTAAAACCTACTAGCTTGGATTCTAGAACAAGTAATCTCTACTATCGAGTGAGACTTTTTTGGCGTCCGGATTGCCTCGCGCGCGTATTTTTTCTGGAACGCGCGTATCCACCTCGCGACCGCGCGTATTCTTCCAGCATCGCGCGTAACACTCGTCGTACCGCGCATATTTCTCCAGAACCGTGCACAATACTCGCCGCACCGCGCATATCTCGCCACCTAGCCTACTCC
>NZ_AEPB01000025.1 GCF_000189395.1 Planococcus donghaensis MPA1U2
GAAAACTGATTGAACTTTTTTTATATTATTGTAACAACAAACGCATAATATTCACTTATTTTTCATTAGGAGCGCGAGTATAGTACTGAGCATAATTAAAATCCTTTTCCACTTGAACGTTGTTGAGGACGGTTCCAAGCAGTCGCGTTTTTGTTGAGGCAGTAATGGCATCTTTTGCTTTTAACGCATGTGCCCTTTCTGTTTTTCCCGAATTCAACACTAAAATAGTGCCTTCGCATTTATTGGCTAAAATAACACTGTCTGTAACCGAAAGCACTGGCGGACTGTCAAAGATTATCATATCGTACGTATCCAAAGCACTTTCAAACAGGAGGTCCATATTAGATGAACCTAGTAACTCTGCTGGATTCGGTGGAATAGGACCTGAAGGCAGTAAGTCTAAATTTTCTATTCCACTCGCTTGAATTGCCATTTTTAATGAAAATCGGCGAACCAGCACATTAGATAATCCCTTTGAATTACTAATTTTAAACGTTTGATGCATTGTCGGCTTTCTCATATCTGCATCAATCAATAAAACACGTTTGCCTTCTTGCGCAAAAACAATTGCCAAATTCGATGAGGTCGTTGATTTGCCTTCTAAATGAGATGCTGAAGTCACGACTAATGAACGAACTTTTCCACCCGGAACAGTAAAATGAATATTCGTGCGCAAAGTTCGAAATTGTTCAGAAACACGTGATTTCGGATTGGTAAATGCAATCAACTTTCTATTTTTCACTTCCGGTTTGTTCTTTTTCTTTACCATTCTTGTTCCTCCCTGCGCTTAAAAGCAATCGGTTCGTTAACCGGAATGTCTTCTTCATCATTCATTGGCGAGATTGCTCCGAGAACAGGTAAATTCAAAAGATCTGTTACATCTTCTTCTACTCTAATTGTCGTATCTAAATAGCGTAATATCATAGCAATTGCTGCTCCAATGATAAGTCCGACTATTGCACTTAATAAAATATTAAGTGGAGGATTTGGCGACACAGGTGTCTGATTTTCCAGGACCACAGCCGGTGATAAAATGGAAACATTATCGATATTCATCAATTCCATAATTTCCGTTTCGAAAACTTCAGCTACTTTATTCGCAATTCCAACAGCTACAGCAGGATCTGGATCTGTAACAAATATGGTAAGTAGCTGTGAATTTTCTGTAACCTCAACATTTACTTTTTCTACCATTTCTTGATACGACATTTCCAAATCCAACTGACTAATTACTTGATCCAATATAATAGGACTTTTTAATATCTCACTATATGTACTAACCAATTGCAAATCAATATCGATACTTTGGGAGTCGACGATTACTTCACTTTGCTTTTGACTAATAAGTAATTGAGTGGATGTTTGATAAATTGGGGTGATAAAGTAATACGATATCAAGGCTGTGATGATCATTATTACAATGGTAATAGCTAGTATTAATCGAATCTTATTTTTTAAGATGCTATAAATTTCACGTAAGCTGATGGTTTCTATCATTTCGCCAAACCTCCTTTCAATTAAAATTTCTCAAAAGCGAATAGCCTCCGCTCCTAAAGTGAGCCCCCTATATTTGCTTTTAAAACTAGTTATAGGACATCAAGGTCATTCCCTGATGTCCCCCAGTTCGAATGTATGAGCATTATGTGCAACTTCAACTTGTAGATTGCTTACCTTCATTCTGAAAATCTACTCATTGGTCACCATTAATACGCATCTTTAGATCCGAACAACACTAGAATCGTTTTACAGATTAACTTAATATCTAATGCCGTCGAGCGCTTGCGGATATATTCTAAATCCATTTCGACCCACTCTTTGAAGCTTATATTGCTTCTACCATTAACTTGCCAAAAACAAGTTAATCCAGGAGTTACACTAATACGTTGTTTCTCATAATTTGTGTACTGTGCGACTTCGTCCGGTAAAGCTGGTCGTGGACCTACGATTGTCATATCTCCACTTAGCACATTAACCAACTGAGGAAGTTCATCGATACTTGTTTTTCTAATAAATTTCCCGATTTTAGTAATTCTCGGATCGGATTTGATTTTGAATACAGGTCCCGATGCCTCATTTTGTTGTTGCAAAGCAGCTTTTAAATCTTCCGCGTTACTGACCATCGATCTGAATTTGTACATATCAAAAGTTCTGCCATGCTTGCCCACTCTTTTTTGTTTAAAGAATACGGGTCCTTTAGGATCTTCCATTTTAATTAACAGACTGATAATCAGAAATACGGGAATCAACATAATCAGCCCTACTAATGAACCGATAATATCTAGAAAGCGTTTTGTATACAAATAGCCATTGCTGGTATTTGTTTTTACGCTTTCAAATACCAATTCGCTGTATCTTGTTTTTATATTCATCTTTTCTTTTTCAGGAGCGGATACTGACATTTGAATCACCACTTTCATCATAAATTCCTGTTACGTATCAGATGGGAGTTACTTCAATCTGCTTGGCTGCAACCGGTCTACCGATCGAACGATACTCTATCCCGTGCGTTTCCATATCTTTTACCAAGAAGCAATTTCGCCCATCAATAACAAGCGGGGTTTTCATTTTATTAAATACGGATAATTCTACATTTTTAATCTCATCCCAATCCGTTAAGATCAGAGCTGCATCGCTATTTTCGATTGCTTCTGCTATGGAGTCAGCGTATCGAACACTTGAGTTAAGAACATTTTTTGCATTATCCATTGCAATTGGATCATAAGCCACTACCTCTGCTCCTTGCTTAATCAATTCGTCAGTCACTAAAATAGAAGCGGATTCGCGTAAGTCATCTGTATTCGGCTTAAATGCTAGTCCTAGAACAGCAATTTTCTTACCAGTAAGATTGGGAAGACAGTCATTCAACTTTCGTATGATAAGGCCTTGCTGCTTTTTGTTGACGTTAACTACACCTTTTAACAATTCAAACTCATATGCCACGTTACCCGCGATTTGGATAAGAGCTTTCGTGTCTTTCGGAAAACACGATCCTCCATAGCCAATTCCAGCTTTTAAAAATTGACTGCCAATTCGTTGATCTAGCCCCATACCCGTTGAAACATTTTCGATATTTGCACCTAACAATTCGCAAATATTGGATATTTCATTAATGAAGCTAATTTTAGTAGCTAAAAATGCATTGGATGCGTACTTAATCATTTCGGCGCTTTTAATATCTGTTTTGAAAATTGGGACATTAAATGGTTGATTGATCTTTTCGATGACGTTAAATGCATGTTCACTATCAGCTCCGATCACAATACGGTCTCCATGAAATGAATCATGAATAGCCGAACCTTCTTTTAGAAACTCTGGATTTGAAACAACTTCAACTTTTAAATCGCTTGTTAATTGAGATTGAATAATGCCTTTTATCATGTCGTTTGTTCCAACTGGAACCGTGCTTTTCGTTACGACAATGACATCCTTCTCTATGCAGTCGACAATATTTTCTGCTGCTTGAACAACAAAAGATAGTTCAGCAGAGCCGTCTGCATTTTCTGGAGTTCCTACCGCAATGTAAATGACATCTGCTTGCTGAAGTCCTTTACGATGATCACTTGTAAAACTTAAACGCTGTGCTGCTATGTTTTTTGTCATTAATTCACTTAAACCCGGTTCATAAATAGGCGATATCCCTTTTTGCATTTTTGCTACTTTTTCTTTATTAACATCGATACAAACAACGTCATGACCAATTTCAGACAAACTCACACCAGTGACCAACCCAACATATCCAGTTCCGATTACAGCTATTTTCATACCGATACCCCCGACTAAAATAGTGGTGTAGCTGATTTTTCAGCCATCAATTCGTTAATGATGTTTTCTACATCTCGGCCGAACTCGGGGCTATCTAAAGCGAACTCAATAGTTGTCCGCAAGAACCCAAGCATCTCACCTACGTCATAACGTTTGCCTTCAAAATCATAAGCAAAAACATTTTGAACTTCGTTAAGCTTTTGAATGGCATCTGTAAGTTGGATTTCTCCTCCTGCACCTGCACTTTGGTTGCCTAAATACTCAAATATTTCCGGTTCTAAAATGTAGCGTCCCATAATTGCCAAATTCGAAGGAGCAGTACCGGGCTTTGGCTTTTCTACAAAGTTACTAACTTCATAACAACGTCCATCCACTGCGCTTGGTTCGATAATGCCGTAGCGGTGAGTTTCGTGATCTGGAACTTGTTGGACCCCAATAATGGATGATTGCATTTTGTCGTATTGATCGATTAATTGCTTTAAGCAAGGTTTTTCAGCTTTAACAATGTCATCTCCTAATAGCACTGCGAAAGGTTCATTTCCGATAAACTTACGTGCACTCCAAACCGCATGCCCTAAACCTTTTGGTTCTTTTTGACGAATATAATGAATCTCAACATTAGAGGTGTGCTGAACTTTTTCAAGAAGTTCAAATTTGCCTTTTTTAAACAAATTATCTTCTAACTCGAAATTCTTATCAAAATGATCTTCAATAGCACGTTTGCCTTTGCCGGTGACAATAATAATATCTTCAATACCAGAAGCGATTGCTTCTTCCACAATGTATTGTATTGTCGGTTTATCTACGATTGGCAACATTTCTTTGGGCATCGCTTTTGTGACTGGAAGAAATCGAGTACCTAGACCTGCTGCTGGAATGATTGCCTTTGTAACTTTTTTCATTAGAGTACCCACCCGCCTTTCATTTTGCTAAACGATATTTTTTGATATTGGAATGGGTACCAAACGCGCCATTTTAAAAACATTTTTTACATATAGCCCGTTAAATATTGCCCCATTGTAACATCGATAGTCCCTAAATAGAAGTTTATTTATACTAAATTTTCAAATAAATTTTTATAAATAGTTTTATATACCTACTAACTAACTCTAAAAAACATAAAATGACGAACTTTTCATTTTTAAATATTCTGATAATTTAAGTCAGTTTTAAGTATGAGAAACAATCATTTCAAGATCTCCGTCAACAAAGTATTCACCGATTGTAGCCGGAACGATGAAATTATCACCTTTTTTCACCGTGGACACACTTTCTTTCGTCACGATTTGACCCATTCCATTAATCACACTAACTAACAAAAATCCAGTTGTTAATGGGACTTGTGCTCTTCCTTCGAGTTTCCAGTGATAAACTGTGAAGTATTCTCCTTCAATCAATCGTGTAGACTCAAGGTTTTTCAATCGCTCTTTCAAATTGTCTTGCATTACTTGTTTATGCGGACAAGTCATTACCGCCATCGCTTGTTCTAAGTGCAATTCACGCTTTTTACCTTCTTGATCCACTCGATCATAATCATAAAGCCGGAATGTAATATCTGAACTTTGTTGTGTTTCTAAAATCACTATTCCTTTTCCAATAGAGTGCAACGTTCCACTTGGAACATAAACAAAATCCCCTTTTTTCACTTTAAGACTTTGAAGTAACTTACTCCATTCACCGCGGTTAACGAGTTGCTGAAATTCTTCTCTCGATTGGGCTTGGTGACCAATAATGATTTCAGCATCTTCTTCACAATCCAAAATATACCAACATTCAGTTTTGCCACATGGCTTATGAATAGATTCATCGGCATACTGATCATCCGGATGTACTTGCACAGACAATTGGTCGTGTGCATCAAGTATTTTTACTAGGAGCGGAAATTCTCTATCCGTTATGTCAAAACCAAATAACTGAGGATATTTCCACCAAACATCCGATAATTTTTTCCTTTTAATTCACCATTCATAATAATAGAAGGTCCATTTTCGTGAGCAGATATAACCCATGCTTCACCCGTCGTTTGTGACGGAATATCATAATCGAACAACTCTTGCAGCTTACCACCGCCCCAAATTCTTTCTTGGAAAACAGGTTTTAAAAAAACAGGTTCTTTATACATGAGACTTCCCCCAATCATAGAAATAACAAGTCGTTACTCCTGTGCCAACTCTTTCGCTCAAGTCATCCGTAGCGAGCAGTCAGTTTCACTTTGCAAATTTCTTCGATTTCTTCCCACTCATTTGATGTACGGAAAATATCTTCTTCGATTAATTCACTGCCTGTTTGTACTTCAATAATTTCCATATTTGTAGTCGCTTTTAATGTATGCTTCGCACCTAACGGGATATGAATTACATCACCTGTTCGTACATGGCTCAATTGATCATTAAAAACGAAAATCCCTTCACCTTTAACAATGGTCCAGACTTCACTTCGTTTATAATGCATTTGGTAGCTAAGGTTTTTCCCAGCAGTTATCCCTAGCCGTTTGATGAGTACTTCGTTGCCTTCAGCATATCGCGTATATTCCAGCACACGATACCATCCCCATCTACGCTCTTCATACATCGGTCGACTATTAAAGCCATCGACATACTCTTTTACTTTCGTACTCGCATCTTTGTCTGTCACCAAAATCCCATCTGGACTAGCAGCAACCACTACATTGTCCAAACCAAGCAAAGTAATTGGAATATCGAGCTCGTTAACAATGTGAGAGTTTTGTACTCCTTTGCCAATGACGCCTTTACCCGTCACTTGAACGGCCATTTCATCTGTTAGCGTATTCCAAGTACCCAAATCTTTCCAATAACCGTCATAAGGTAACGATACAATGTGATTCGTGCGTTCAACCACTTCATAATCAAAACTGTTTTTAGGAAGTTTATGATAATTTCTTAACAATTGAGAATATTCAACAGGCATTCCTCTGTCTTTAAGTAAGTCGATTATATAACCTAATTTGAAAGCAAAAACACCGCAATTCCAAAGCGCTTGTTGTTCAATCAACTCTTCCGCTTGTTCTTCTGTCGGCTTTTCTTTAAAGTAATCGACCGTTAAATAAGAATCTTCGGCTTTATTTTTCGGAATAATATAACCGTATTTTGCTGAAGGATACGTAGGTTTTACTCCCATTAATGCCAAGTCTGCTCCAGAAGAAAGTAAAGCTTCTTCCAAATCTTGAACACGATTAAAGAAACGATTTTCCACGTAAGGATCTACCGGCAACATTCCTACAACTTCATCTAAACTGCATTTTTGAACTGAATACAGATAAACAGCTGCAAGTGCAATCGCTGGGAATGTGTCTCTTCTTTCTGGCTCAGTAACAACATGCACCCCTTGCCCTAGTTGTGTTTTAATCATATCCACTTGAGAGCTACTAGTTGCAATAATAGAATTCTCAGCCATCCCTATTTCTTCGATTTGCTTCCAAACCCGTTGGACCATCGAAACTTTGTTGCCATCTTCATCACTTAACACTTTAAGAAATTGTTTTGATCGCGCGTCATTTGAAAGTGGCCATAGTCGTTTCCCTGACCCACCTGACAATAATACTAATCTCATATTACGTCCTCCTCCTTGCTATACGCTTCTACCTGAGTAATAGTTACTAAGACTCATAAAATATTCTCGTCATGTGACATTTAGATATTTTTTATTTGAAAAATAAACTAAGTAACCAGTTGAACTAGTTAATCTGTAACGTTATGAACTCATTATATATATAAATACCTAATATTTCAATCTAATTTTCTAATTTATTAGAAATATCAGATATATTTACCCATTTAGTGTCCCGAGCATTGGTATATCAAGGGTTGTAAATTATTTTATTTTTCATTCTTTTTAGAAATTTAATAAATTCTTAGAATAATTTCTATGTTCACAGCTATTATCAGCTTTTATTTTCCATATAGTAGGAGAGAATATAGACACAAAAAACCAGATTTACGAAATCAGTTGATTTCGTAAATCTGGTTTTTGTTTGGTTTATTTATTTTTATGAACTGCTCTTTCATATTGCTCAATAGATCGAGTTGCGTCTGGCTCTGAATGATCTGATACTGTTTGCAAAACATTCCGGTACTTATTAATAGAAGTTTCTCTTGTTAAGTTTTGTTCGAGGTAAGATCTTCCTTTCAAGCCCATCGCTTTTAGCTCGTCTTTATCCAGACTCTTTAAGTATTGGATCGCATGAACAACTCCTTGGTAATTTTGAGGTTCAATAACGACACCTGCTCGACTTTCAAAAATCAAGCGTTGCACTTCGCTTCCTTGTTCCAAAACTCCAAGCACCGGCTTTCCAGCAGCCATTACACCATAAATTTTACTTGGTACGGAAACCCCTTTTATCCCTTTTTGATTTACGACCAAATGGACATCTGCTGCATTTAAGGAGTACTTAAGAAATTCTTTCGGTTGGTACGGTAGAAACTTAACGTTTTCCAACTTATTTTCTGTCGCATACGTCTGTATCCGCTGTTTAACAGCACCTTCTCCGATAAATAAAAAGACGATTTCGGGCTGATCCACAAATTCTTTAGCCACTTGAATTAAGTTTTCTAAATCATAATACAATCCGAGATTTCCAGAATACATAACGATAAATTTGTCTTGTAGCCCATTTAATTCTAAAAACTCACGAATTTCAGGTTCGGTTTTCTCAAGCGGTACAATCGCGTCTTCATCTGTCCAATTGCTGATGACCGTATGATTTGGTACTTTTCCTCCCTTAAAACGCGCTCGTAACGTTTCAGCCATGTCTTCACCGACAACCAATACTTGATCTGCATAACTACAGTTTAATTTGTCAATCGCTTTAGCAATTTTAAAGACGGTTTGGTTATTGGTATAGGCTACCGCTTGCGCCTGTTCCGGGTTAAAGTCATGAATGCTGTAAACATGTCGTGAGCGTTTCAACAGCTTGCCGATGGTTCCGATCAATCCGCCCAGTACAGGGGGCTGAGAAATCGTAAAAATAACATCTGTCCCTTTTTCTTTGAGCAAAGCGATGTTTGCCAACAAGAAATAAGAAGAGATGTATTTGATCCGACTGATTTTCGAATTTTTGTTTACTTCGGGCAGCTTGATCCGAACCACTTTAATATTCTCTACGTATGCTTCTTCAAACAGCTTGTGACTGCCATGATTTTCTCCTGCATATCCGGGTTGTGCTGCAATAACTGTGATTGTGAAATTTTGTTGGAGATGTTTTGTTAGCTCGGTCATTAATTGGCTTGTAGCTGCAAGATCCGGATAGAAGTAATTAATAACAAAGGTGATTTTTCTTTTGCGTATCATATGACCCTTCCTTTCCCTAAATGCATGCAACAAATTTGTTGCCTTTATTTACAGTTCATCAAATATAGAAACCAATCGTTCGGTGTATTTATCTTCTGTATAAAACGCTTCAAACGTATCACGGCTCTTTCTTCCAAGACGCATACGCTCTGCATCATTTGTCACCAAATCTTTTATTGCAGCTTTAACACCTTCTACTGTAGGTTCGATAACTACACCACAATCTTTGATCAACTCTGCAATAATTCCTCGGTCCGAAGAAATAATCGGCAACCCCGCTGCCATCCCTTCAATAATAGACATCGGTTGACCTTCCACTTTATATTTGGTCGGTAACGCCATCATATCTGACTCAAGGAAAAACCGTTTTTTCTCTTCTCCTTGCTTCAACCCATGATACTGAATCAAGTGATCCACATCATTTTCTGCGATATAATGCTTGATCTCTTGAAATTCATTTTCATTTTGAATTCCCCCAACCAAATCTAAACGTAAATTATGCCCTTCATGAATAAGCGCAGTTGTTGCTTTAATTAATTCGATATAGCCTTTTTCAAACATAAGATTACTTAAATACAAAAGAGAGATTGGTCCTTTTTTCTTACCTTGTCCCACTTCGTTTTTTAATATAAAGTCTGAAGGAATCCCATTAGAAACCACTTCTACCCGGTTGACATGACCGCGGTAATTCGGCGTCAACTTCTCACCTAATACGATGCCTACATCAATTTTACGCAATGAAGAGATGATAAACTTTTGTGTGATGCCAGAAGTAGCATCAATCGTGCCACCTAAGTTATTGCCATGCAAATGACTTACCACTTTGCCGCGCCCAAGAACTTTACATGCTTGAATCATTACACAATCACGCAATAACCCCATTTTTGTTTGTGAAATGGAAATATACAAAATTGGTTTTCTCATACGTACCGCTAAAAACCCAGAGTAAAGAATAGCTACTGAATCATTCAGCAATTTATCAAAAGAAATCGCACCAGGATGTTCAAAATCCTTCTTGCTTAAATTTATTTTTTTCACATTATATTGTTCGTGAAGTTTTTTAGAATTATACAAAGATTGAAGAGCGATGCTTTCTCCCAATATCGGAGGAGGCAAGGGCCCAACAAATATTAAATTCCCTTTTTTTATCCTAGTCATATGAAAGCACCTCTCCTGTAAATGACATCCACTTGCACAGCGGCAAAACAGCAAGCGTTAAACGTGCAGATTGTTAATATGAATCAGGGGAATTCAATTCACGCTTATCTACTAAATCTTTTTCGAAAGAAGAAACAACAAGATAAATGATGATAAAAACCGGTAAAATAATGACCAATGGTTTGATGTAATAAATAAAGCCATACCAGAACACTCGCGCAATGGTCAAAACAATCCAGTAATACCCTAATGCCATCCCGAAATTACCAAAAAGTTTCTTCAAAATAACGGCTGGTGTAAAAATAATAATATATGTAACAAATGGCGCTATAATTAGCCCAAGAACTCCAAAGTTCAAATAAAATTCTCCGTACACAAACAAACCATAATTGGTGTGAATGAGAGAAGCAACAAGATGGGCAGCTTCTGGACTCTTTGCTTCAATTCCAAGAAAAGAAGGAATCAGTTGCGGAATATAATCGATAATTGTATAAAAATTACCGTACGTATGCGTTACTTCAACTGCAGCAGCTGTGGAATATACTAAATCTTGAACAGTTGGGTAATTGACCAAAATTGAGACCGAATCCAGAATGGCTTGCACGTCAAAAATCAAACCTGAATGTCTTACCAAACCTAAATAAGAAAAAAGCAACAATCCTCCTGCGATCAATGCTACTTTTTTAAACGAAAAGCTCGATTTAATCACATCTAATTTTTTAGTAGCTGTTAACAGCAAATATAAAATCAATAGTAAACCTAAAATATCAACTCGTGCATAGTGAGACAATAACCAAAAAGGGACAAATAAAATCGCGAATTTTCGTAAACCACTTTCTTTTACGCCCATCAGCACGAAGAAATAGGAAATAACCACAACAGAATTCCAGGCATTTCCGGGCAACAAGCTCGGTGAAAGTTCGTTATACGTGCCTCCAGGTAAATCTGGCAAATAGATGATTGCAGAAATTATAGCTAATCCACTAAACAGCCAAGTCGCTAACAAACTATGCACCGTTCCAGAGTAATACGCCAAAATTTTAGCATCGTAATTGCCATACGTTTTGTTCGTTATCCATAGTAAAATTGACCAAACATAGTAGAAAAATAGCGCACTGAAGGCCAATATATGAAAGTGTCGTTCTATCAGATGGGTGCGATCATTAAATAAGGGCTGTACTTCTCCAATGGGTGCATAGCCTAATATGCTAACGATCGGCAAAAATAAAAGCACAAGTGAAAAGGAAGAAAATCCTACCTTAAAAATATATATATCCATTAATAGCTTGAAGGAAAAAATAATTAAAATGAACAAATTCCATGGATCATCAGCATCGAAAACCTGACCTATTTGAAGCAAATAATAGATCACTGAAATCCCAGTTATTAAATTGACGATGATAAATAGGACTTTTTCAAATCGATCATCGGCTTCCATATGCTTTTCCATAGTCTCATTCCTTTATTTATTATTCTCTTTTTTAACACCCTATTGCTCCCTCCTCCTTTAGGAGGGTACATCTGCAGAGAACAATTCGGATTTTTTATTGTTTTTTTTAGATTGCCTATATAGATAGGTCAAAACTTTCATGTGTAAAAACGTGCTAAGGTAATAGAATAGAAAATTCAATGACATTCGGTCATTTTTATATCCTTCTACTAATATTTTTCGAGATAATTGTACGGTTTCCTTATTTTGACCGATAATCCCCGTCCGAAACACAACTTTCCAAATCGTTAACGTAAAACGATGAAAAGTAGATTTCCGCTGCTGCATCGCTAGTTTTTTATACTTCTCAAAAATACTTACATGTCCCTTGAGCACGGAAGCTTTATTGGTCGTAATTCGCTCTCCACTATGATGATAAAATAACACCATACTGTCTTTAACGAAATCGAATTTTGTAACTTGGGCCAAACGGATATACAAATCCCAGTCTTGACAGCTGGGCAAACCAGAATCAAATCCTTCGATTTGATCTAATACTTCTTTCCTAACTAATACCGAAGAAGTTGTATCGATATAATTAAACTCGAGTAATTTAGATAGAATATCACCGCGATATTCCGGAATAATTTTACGAGTAGGCTGATTGTTTTCATCGACTACTTGCACCCCTGTATAAACCACTCCAACATCTGGTTCGTCATGAAATTTCTCCAACTGCTTTTCAATTTTTTCTGGTAGCCACTGATCATCTGAATCTAAAAAACCGATGAAATTTCCAGTCGCTCTTTTTAGACCGGTGTTTCTCGCTTCCGATCCACCCTTGTTAACTTCATGCTTCAAGTAAATAATCCGGTCATCTGTCATTTCTGCCACAACAGCTGCCGTATCATCTGTTGAAAAATCATCAATAATGATGATTTCCAAATTTTGATGACTTTGTTTTTCTAAACTTTCTACAGCTTTTTTCAGCAGTTCCGAACGATTGAACGTTGGAATAATAACACTGACTTTGTCATTTAAGGTCACCATTGCACTTTATCCCTCCACCCGTTAAGGAACCCGCTCTGTTTAGTATTCGCTAATTGCACTCTTTTTTTTGTTTACTAAATTACAATCATGTGTCACCATAATTTCCACTAACTCTTCAAAAGAAGTCGCTGTTGGATTCCATCCAAGTAGCTTTTTCGCTTTTGAAGGATCGCCCAGTAACTGCTCAACCTCAGCTAAACGGAAATATTCAGGATTCACTTCAACTACAACTTCTCCAGTCTTTGCATTAAAGCCTTTCTCATCGATACCTTCTCCTTGCCACTCTACTTCGATTCCCGCATGTTTAAATGCCAGTGTCGCGAACTCACGTACTGTATGCATTTCTCCAGTTGCGATGACGAAATCTTCTGGCGTATCGTGTTGCAACATTAACCACATACATTCTACATAATCCTTGGCATAACCCCAGTCTCGCCTTGCATCAAGGTTCCCGAGTAACAATTTGTCTTGCTTGCCATTCGAAATACGCGCAGCAGCCATTGTAATTTTACGTGTTACGAATGTTTCTCCACGTCGTTCAGATTCATGATTAAAAAGAATGCCATTTACTGCGAACATGTCATAAGATTCTCGGTAGTTTTTCGTGATCCAATAGCCGTATAATTTCGCCACTCCATAAGGAGAACGCGGATAAAATGGCGTGGTTTCTCGTTGTGGAACTTCTTGCACTTTCCCATATAATTCTGAAGTAGAAGCTTGATAAATACGCGTCTTTTTTTCCAACCCAAGAATACGCACTGCTTCTAAAATGCGCAAAGTCCCAATTCCATCAACATCTGCTGTATATTCAGGCGTCTCAAACGATACTTTCACATGAGACATGGCTGCTAAATTGTAAATTTCATCTGGTTTAATTTCACTGATTAGTCGAATGATATTAGAAGTATCTGTCATATCCCCATAATGAATATAAAAGTTGTCACTCGATTTTAACTCTTCAATATATAAGTGCTCAATGCGTCCTGTATTGAAACTTGAACTTCTCCGAATGATGCCGTGCACCTCGTAACCTTTTTCTAATAAGAAATCTGATAGAAACGAACCGTCTTGACCGTTTACTCCAGTAATCAATGCTTTTTTCATAATGATCCCCCTTATAATCGTACTTTCTCTGTCTGTTCTAAAAACCAATCATAAGCCATTTTCAATCCATCATCTAATGAGATTTTTGCTTCCCAGCCAAGACTTGTTAGTCGACTAACGTCCACTAACTTACGCGGTGTACCATCAGGTTTCGATGTATTAAAGACGATTTCACCCTCATAGCCAACTGTTTCCCTTACTTTTTCAGCAAGCTCTTTAATCGAAATATCTCTGCCTACACCGATATTTACCAAATCGTTTCCGTCGTAAGTATTCATTAAGTAAATGGCTGCATCTGCCAAATCATCAGAGTAAAGAAATTCTCGCTTTGGTGATCCAGTGCCCCAAACTTCAACAGCTTCAGATTGAGAGACTTTCGCTTCATGAAATTTCCGAATTAGCGCAGGTAGCACGTGTGAACTTGTTAAGTCGAAATTATCATTCGGACCAAATAAGTTTGTCGGCATGATCGATATAAAGTTTGTGCCGTATTGACGGTTATAAGATTGACACATTTTAATGCCTGCTATTTTAGCAATAGCATACGGCTCGTTAGTTGGCTCAAGTTCCCCAGTCAATAAAGAATCTTCTTTCATCGGTTGTTCTGCAAGCCTTGGATAAATACACGTACTGCCTAAAAACAGCAATTTTTTTACCCCATTCCGATGAGCAGCATCAATCACGTTTGTTTGAATCATTATATTGTCTCGGATGAACTCTGCTGGATAATCATTGTTTGCAACAATCCCACCAACTTTTGCAGCTGCTAAAAAAACGTAATCTGGTCGTTGCTCTTGAAAAAAAGCATCAACTTGATTGGAGTTTGTCAAATCCATTTCTTTACTGGTTCTAAATACCAGATTGTGATAGCCATTTTCTTGTAAGTTCCGTACAATTGCTGACCCTACAAGTCCGCGATGTCCCGCTACGTAGATTTTTGACTCCAAGTTCATAAATACCCCACCTTTTTTAGCTATTACCTTGCACGAAAACAAAAGGAATTACTGTTTATATCATTATCTGTTAAAGAAGTATTCATATTAAACAGAAAAAACCATTATACCCAAGACTTTTTACTTACTAATGGCGTTTATTTTCTTATTCTACCATACAATAGTCTAAATATTACAGATTATTTAGACTATTTGATGTTTTATGTTATTAATTTAAAATGCTTCCTTACTATCGAGTATATAAATGATTTTTCTACTCTTGAATCAAACTTGTTTTACTAACGTCTTTTTTCGAAAAAACCCTTTTACTTCCGCTACTAATTCTCGTTGATTTAATAACAGCAATACCCCATAAATCAGTCCACCAATAATCGCGTCAACAATGATGATGCCGACCTCTCCAACTTCTGTTAGCTGAGAATTCAACAAATACAAGAATGCCAGCATAATAACTGAATGGACGACAGGCTTAGCAATCGAGAGATTTAATTCCCGTAAACTGTCTCCAATAATTTGACGGATCCGCACATAATAACTGACATAAAACAACAGCATTCTAAGCAACCCGACTGCAATCGCAACAATAAAAATCTCACCAGACAACCCTGCTAAAAATACGACCACTGGAATAATCCCTAGTTGAAACAATTGCCAATAAAAACTCCACCTTACTTTGCCAACGGCGATAAACAAGCTGCCGCTTGGATTTCCTAAAGCTTTAAATAATCCGTACAAGCAAAGAATTTGGATAATCAGAACACTTTCTCCCCAGTCTTCACCAAGTAGAAGCGGAACGGCGTAGGGCGCAAGAACAATAACTCCCGCCAACAGGGGCGCATTAAAGCTCGTTAACATGTTCGTAATTAATAAATACGTCTTTCTCAATTTACGTTGATCCAATTGAATTTTTGAAAAAACAGGAAATGCTACTCGGTTAATCATGGAGTTGAGTTTTTGAACCGGCTGCATGATCAGATTCATGGCCATGCTGTAATAACCAAGCGCAACGGGACCTAACATAACACCAACAACCATTTGATCAATTTTAGTGGTAAAATAATTGATACTTGTTGAACCTAAACGATACAAGCCAAAGCTAACAAAGTCTTTAATCGCATTCCACGAAAAGACAAACTGAGGTCGAGTATTTGAATTTCGGAAGCCAGCAACAACCCACGGCACACTTCTAAATAGCGACATGACAATGTGTCCATAAACGAGTGACCAGGCACCTAGAGTGGTAAAAGCGGCTAAGTAAACCGTTAACAAGACGCCAATTGTTGTTGCCAAAATTTCATTTTTAGTAATTTGTGCAAATTCCAGTTTTTTGGTCGCCAGTGTTTGAAACTGCAATCCAAACGGTAAGATGATAAAACTAATCCCAACCACTTGGATCATGCCAGTTAAGCTCGGTTCGTTAAACATCAGCGCAATCGCTGGAGCTAATAGGAATAAGACGAGGAACAAGACACATCCGACAAAAATAGAAAACCAGTACAAACTAGACAACTCTAGTTTGTTGATTTTTTCTTTTTGAATAATGGCGTCTGTTATCCCCATTTCCAAGAACAATTGCGAAAATTGAATTACGATTTGCACCATAGCAATCAGCCCAAAGATTTCCGGACCCAATACCCTACCTAAAATCAGCAGCTGGGCGATTTGGAGAACGCTCGTTACGAGCATCGATATAGAAGTAAGTTTGACACTAGTTACTGCTTTGTTTTTTAAAGATGCCATAAGCCATTCCTCTAATCCGGTTTAATATAGAATTTTTCTCCACATATTTCGTCGTTGCTTTGGGAAGATCCCATAAGGACGGTCTTCTGCAAAATCTTCTGGAAATCCGTTAAGATCAAACGAATCATTCACGCTTGGTGGTAGTTGCTCGTATTGATATAAAAACTCAAAATCGATTAACCTTAATCCTTCAGATGTCAGCAATATGTTCCCGGGATGAAAATCAATTAGCGCATACCCTTTGTTGTAGAAAAATTCGTTAATGCGGAAAATTTCTTGTTTATGTTTTCGTTTTAAAATTTGTTTTTTAATATGCCAGCTTTCCGTTAATGGATTTGTTTTCAAATAAGGAACAATAATGTAGTTTTCTCCGCTGCTAATCAACTTCGGAATAAATTCACATTCCTTACTCAACTCACCGTAAACGAATTTCTCTCGTTCCAAGAACCGTTCTTTGCCTGCTTTGTATGTCTTTTTCACAGCTTTACGCCCTTGATATTCAATAATTTCTACTTTAGCGCGACGCTTTTTCTCTGAAACGTCAGCAATTACCTTTTCCTCTGTTCGGTAAGCTTTATCCCAAGCCATCACAATGTCTTTTACTTCTGATAAAAGATCGGGAGCGACCGCTGTGATATAATCCAATGCTTCAATTTCATCATCTGCACTATGAAGCGGGTTGGCACGCTGTTCGTTAACTAAAGCAAAGTTAATCTCTGAACGCAGTTGTTCTTTCAACAAATAATGTTGATTGGAAACATGGGGATACTTTTTCTTCATTTTTGCAGGTAATGGTTTGGGGTGATAATCATACATGACCAGTAAGGTGGACGGCTTTCCGCCACTCACTGGCCATGGTCCTTGCCCCCAATTTCCGCCTCTCAAGTTTTGAGTTGCGTTTCTTTTTTGTTCTTCATTGAGTGGAATGGCTCGAATAAGGCATAGTCCGTTACGCTCAAACCAATCAATCATTTTATCGGTCAATTCACGTTCATCTGCCCATTCTCTTACGACAAACACCATCAATTCTCCGTCTTTTTCAAAATTGTGCTCACTCGACTTAATAATCGACTCAAGCCAATTGCCACTGACCCCGATTAATTTACGAATTGTGTCTGTAGAAGGGGCCCAACCTTTTTCCTCAAGAAACTGATGGAAATATTCCAAGCTGATTTCATCAAGCTTATGGCCGGTTTCATTTGCTAAACGTTTTAAAATCCCTGGATAATCATGATCCTGTGGAATCTGCTTCACTGAGCCACCCGATTTTGCAGGAATTCCTGATTTTTCGCCTTTATGATAAACTGCGTGATACATCAAACTAAACAAATGATGATCGGCTGACGGTACGTAATACTTGTTGTTCCAGAGCTGTCGCTGATCCAATATGACCTCTCCAATGTACGGAGGATAATAAGCAATGTTTTTAAAATTACTTCCCATCAGCCCGCCCACACTGTAAATATCAAAAGGCAAAATCCCAACTTTTTCGTTTAATAAGTCTCTTACCTTTTCGATATGTTCGTCGGCAATTAATAAATCTACATCCTCGTCCAACTCTAAAAATGGCAATTCATCAAACCAACGTAAAATCACATAATTCAACTGGCGTTGGTTAAGTATTTCAAAGAAATTCTCGAGGCCAAGTTCGGGCGACAAATATTGTCGTGCTTGCTTTTCTTTTCGATGTCCCCGCTTAAAGACGATGCTAGTTCGCGTACCTCCTAAATGATCCGTAAAATTTTCAAAGCGGAAATCCCACTTTTTCTTTCTGGCTAGTTTATAAGCCCATAGAGGTAAAAAGCTTGCTCGATCAATCATTTTTGCAGGCGTAAAAAGAATGACCTCTGCAGAAGAATGGAAAGCATTTTTCAAATCAAGAAAATCAGCTTTGTTGATTACCAATACTTCTGCATTGTTTTTATAAGTAAGTGTTTTCTCATTGGCATAATAAAGATCTGGATTTCGACTTGTCACAGACTTTTGTGTGCAAATCCCTAAATAATTCTCATATCCTGCACTGGCAAGCTGTTTTTTCATACTACTCGTTTCAGCATTAAACTCCAGTATTTTTACTGACTGCTTTGTTGGATACGCATTCGTTATATATTCACAAATTGTTGGCTGATTTGCCATTACCTTATTCCCCCTTGTCCCCCGGCAGATCTTGATTGTTATTTTTGCGCATATTGCCTGTCAAAATATTGTTGGTATTCACCGCTGATAATTTGTTCCCACCATGCCTTGTTTTCTAAAAACCACTCGACTGTCTGTGCAATTCCAGTATCAAAATCATACACGGGTCGCCAACCCAATCGTTCAATTTTTGTCGGATCAATTGCATATCGTTTGTCATGTCCAAGACGATCTTCGACAAATTCGATTAAGTCTTCTGATTTCCCTAAAGTGCGGATAATCGTCTTAACAACTTCAAGGTTTTTTTGTTCATTGTGTCCGCCAATGTTATATACTTCTCCAATTTCTCCGCTATGCATAACCAAATCGATTGCTGAACAATGATCTTGCACATGCAACCAATCCCGAACATTTTTACCGTCTCCATATACTGGCACTTTTTGATCATTCAGCAACCGAGAAATCGTTAACGGAATTAACTTTTCTGGAAAATGGTAAGGACCATAATTATTGGAACAACGCGTAATATTGATCGGTAAGCCGTATGTTTCATAATACGCTCGAACCAATAAATCCGAAGACGCTTTACTAGCACTGTACGGGCTGCTAGGTTGAAGCGGTGTTTCTTCTGTAAAAAAAGTAGTCGGATCAAACTCTAGCTCTCCGTATACTTCATCTGTAGAAACATGGACGAACTTTTTAATGTTTGCGCGTTTAGCAGCCTCGAGTAATACTTGCGTTCCCAGAACATTGGTGCGGATAAAGATTTCGGGTTCGGCAATAGAGCGGTCAACATGGCTTTCAGCCGCAAAGTGAACAATATACGTAAAGTCAATTTTTTCAAATAATGCATCAATAGCTTGACGATCCGCGATATCAATATGAACAAAGCTATAATTATCATTATTTTCGATCGCTTGATGTTTTGTTAAATCTCCTGCATAAGTTAACAAATCCAAATTATAAATATGGTATTTTGGATAGTTAGCGGCCATGTATTGGACAAAATTACCTCCGATAAACCCCGCTCCACCGGTGACAAGTATATTTTCCATAGGGGCTCTCCTTTACGATTTATTCGATGAAAGTGTTCTCTCACAAGCTATGTCTAACAAATACTTGCCATATTCCGTTTTCTTTAAACACTGCGCCAATTCGATCAAATCTGACTGACTAATATAGCCCTTCCGGAAAGCAATTTCTTCAAGACACGCTACATACAATCCTTGTCGTTTTTGAATCGCTTCGACAAAATTTGAAGCTTCTAACAACGCTTCGTGCGTTCCTGTATCAAGCCACGCAAGTCCACGGCCCATAATATTAACGTGTAATTCACCGCGTTTTAAATATTCATTAATAATAGAAGTAATTTCTTTTTCTCCACGCTCTGAAGGTGTGACTGCTTTAGCGATTTCTACCACTTGATTGTCAAAGAAATAAAGTCCAGGAATCGCATAGGAAGATTTCGGCTGTTCAGGCTTTTCTTCTATAGAAACGATGTTCAACTCATCATCAACTTCAACCACACCGTACGCTCTTGGGTCTGCGACATGACACCCAAAAATGATACTACCTTTTGTTAACTCGGCTGACTCTGTTAGCCGGCTACCAAAATCTGAGCCATAAAAAACATTGTCTCCTAAAACAAGTGCAACAGGAGAATCCCCGATAAAACTCTCCCCAATCGTAAAGGCTTCAGCCAATCCATTCGGCTCTTCTTGAATCGCATACTCTATTTTGATCCCTAACTTTTGTCCGTTTCCAAGTAAACTTAAAAATCCTGAAATGTCTCTTGGCGTAGAAATAATCAACACTTCTTTTATACCTGCAAGCATCAAAACAGATAACGGATAATAAATCATCGGCTTGTCATAAACAGGCAGCATTTGCTTTGAAATTGACTTTGTCAATGGATAAAGACGTGTACCCGTTCCACCAGCTAATATAATCCCTTTCATCATCGCTCCCTCATTTCTTATAATTGAAATAAACTTTCTTGAGTTACATGAAGTTCTTGAAGAATCGCACAAATTTGAACGACTGATTCAACAGGTAACTCTCCGTAATAAGGCATTGCCAATACTTGCTGCACAGCCTTTTGAGCTTGCGGTAGATTTTTGGGATGAGCGGATGCAAGTTCGCTATACCATTCAAAATCACTGCAAAGTGGAGAAAAATATTTTCTTGCGAATACATTGTGCTTCTGAAGTTCTTCATAAACAACATCTCTCGATCGACCAAATTTCTCTTGATCGATGCCAATAACAAAATATTGATAACTGCTAGATTCATCTTCTAATGTCGTTAAAACCCGAATTCCTTCAATAGCCGCTAAACTTTTTTCATAAGCATGTTTAATCGCATGGCGTTTGTTCCGTTCTTCTTCTATTACTTTTAAGACTTCTAAGCCTACCCCCGCTTGAATTTCATTCATTTTGGCATTTAATCCGGATAATCCAATTTCTTCAGTATTCACAATTCCAAAATTTCTCAGTAATTGTAACCGTTTGTCGAGTGCTGCATCTTGATAAGTTAATGCTCCACCTTCAACCGTATTAAATAACTTAGTAGCGTGAAAACTGAACATCGTCATATCTCCAAAATGACTAATAGGAAGACCGTTTACTTTTGCACCAAAAGCATGTGCACCGTCATAAATAACTTTTAATTGATGTTTATCAGCAATTGCTTGAATTTTTTCAACATCACATGGATTTCCAAATACATGGACCCCTAGAATTGCACTCGTTTTCTCAGTAATTAATGCTTCGATTTTATCGGCATCAATATTGAAAGTAACTGGATCTATATCACAAAAGACAGGTGTTAGATTGTTCCAATCTAATGCTTGAACAGTTGCTGGAAATGTAAACGGCGTAGTAATCACTTCTCCTGTTAACTCTAAAGCTCTCAGCCCTAGCAATAATGCCAACGTGCCATTTGAGAACAGCGAAATGTGATCTACTTCTAAATAGTCTTTGAGCTGATCACTCAATTCGTTATGTTGTGCCCCAAAGTTTGTCAGTTGTTTACTGTCCCATACCGTTTTCATTCTTTCAGTTACAGCCTCAATATTTGGCAATAATGGTCTAGTAACATAAATGGGTTGTTCAAAAGCTTTTGCCATTCTATTCCCTCCCTTGATAAGCAACTTTTAAGTAAGTTAGCCTGCCTTAACGGCTTTTATCTTTTTTATAAAAGGCACCAATAAATCATAGACGGTATCAAACTCCTGAATTTTCAATAGTTTTGAAATAGCGATATAAAAAATGGCACCAATGCCAATTTGTAAAACTAGCGTCAAAAGTTCTGATAGCGGAAGAAATTCACCGATACTGTAGACAACTGCGCCCATTGCTAGTGAAATAGTATAAATCGGCAAGAGATCTCGTATTTGCTCTTTGACGCCATACGATATTTCGCGTCCTGAAAAATAAATATTGATAAACAATGACACATGAGAGTCTAGAACCATCGTGGCCACTAGTATGGTAATGCTCCAATCCATCCAGATCACAAGAATAATAAGAACTGTAGGAATGATTGTTTTAATAATTTCTAAGTAGAGAAACAAATCAGAGCGTCCTTTAACTTGTAGAATGTTTAAGTTCAACGCATGAATGGGGTACAGCATGCTCGCGATGCACAAAAGTTGAAAATAAGGCACCATAGGCAACCATTTTGCACCAAAAATCAAGTAAACTAATGGCTCTGCCACTGCCGCTAAGCCGACCATCAGTGGAAAAATTAAAAATCCCGAAAGCTTAATAACCTTTTTGAAGCTTTGTTTTAACCGCTCTTCTTGATCTTGAATGCCACTTAACACCGGATAAGTCACCCGTTGAATTGTCGCTGTTAGTGACTGAGTCGCAACATCACTGAATTTAGAGGCATTGGTAAAATACCCAAGAGCTCCAGCTGAGTATTGCTTTCCGATAATTAAGAAGTACACATTGTTATATGCAGTATCGATCAATCCCGACACAAGAAGCTTCCAACCAAATCCAAACAAGCGCTTGAACGAGACAACACTAAAGGTAAGTGAAGGTAACCATTTTCTATAAAAAACTAGTAGTAATGCTTGGATTAAATTCATTCCCAGCATGCGAATCACAAGGCTCCATACACCAAACCCTGTCATAGCCATAACAACCGCAATAACACCTGACAAAATACTCGCTGTCATATTGACCTTTGCTTGCACTTTGAAATTCACTTCTTTAGTAAACATGGCTCGTGGAATAATCGAGAACGCGTTAATAATAACGCCTAACGTTAGCACTCGAATAATAGACGTCAACTGTGCTTGATCAAAAAAGTTACTAATTAGCGGAGCCGATAAAAACAGCACGCCGTAAATAAAAATTGAAACGGCAAAGTTAAAATAAAATACCGTCGAATAATCGGTTTGATCGGCTTTTTGATCTCGGATTAACGCTTGCGTAAAACCACTATCAACAAGTGAATTTGAAAGGGCTACAAACACTAAAATCATTCCTATTAATCCAAAATGTTCAGGTGCCAACAATCGCGCAAGAATAATCTGAATAATAAACTGAATGCCTTGATTGCCCAACATGTCTCCGAAGCTCCACAGCAGTCCACTGATTGTTTTTTTCTTCAATGAGTTTTCCTGTTTCATAGGCCTTCTCCTATCTCAATCGGTTAAAACCTAGTTATCTATAAATCTTAAAACACTGAATATATACCTAGGATAATAGGTATATAAAATCTAATTATTACATTAATAGTGTTACCTCCATTTCAAAAACGTTACTTTGTGCTTAATTCTTGTACTTGCTTTTCATTCTAACATAATACATGTCTAAAATAACAGATAATTTAGATTATTTTTATTTTTTATTTTGCAAATTATTCCACTCTTTTTCATTTCGTAGACAATTCAGTAGCTTTTCAGTACAAAATCTGAGTATCATTCTTCAATTAACTGTTATATCCTTACTATTTTCAGGAAATATTCTATACTCAATCATTGCGCTTCTTTTATAGACCAATTTTACTAATTCCTATTTATAAAATTGGTCGAAAAAAAGCAGTTTCGAACAGCTGGAAATACCAGTTGTTCAAAACTGCTTTTTATAATTTCACAAGATTATTAAATCGTGATTCTTTTGAAGATCCGCTTAAAAAACTCAGGTTTCACATAAAACTGTCGATACCCTTTTTTCAAGGTTTCTTTAATTTTTAATTGCTTTAACAGCAAATAAAAGCGATTACGTTTTTTGGTGCGGCTGATGACGTCATCGTATTTAAAATTGGTATGGGCATTTACCTCATCGAGTAAATTCGCAACATCTTGAAGGTGTTTTTGCTTTGCCGAGATGTCGTTAAGATAGACATCCGTCCAAGAGCCTTTTACTTCCACTCGGTAGGCTGCCATATTCCGATCCATGTAATACATCGTACCACTCAACGCTCCTAAGATGACCATCGGGTAGTCACCAATTGTCGCATTCAAGTAAAAATCGGGCATTCCTGGAATTTTTTCACGAGAATACATAATTGAGTTAGTGGCGAACAATTCGCCTCCACCCTCAATGACTTCTTCCACAGAAAAAATTCTGTCCCGATGGCTCGGTCGAACAGCAGCGACTTTTTTCTTTGTTACAGCAGAGACCTTTTCTGCAGCATGTACGCACATGCTGCATTCAGGATGCGCTTCCATATAATCCACTTGTCTTTGCAGTTTCTCCGGATCCGTCCAATAATCATCGCCCTCACAAACCGCGATATATTTTCCTAATCCACGCTCACTATTGAACACCTCAAAAGGAATATCTTGTGAATACTGATTTTCTGTTTGGTAGATGGGTTTGACGATATCCGGATATTTCTGTTCATAACTTCTGATGATGTCAGCTGTTCGGTCAGTAGATGCATCGTCATGAATTAAAATTTCATAAGCGAAATCTGTTTTCTGCATTAACATACTATCTAATGCCTCCGCTATAAAATCTTCATGATTATAAGCATTACACTCGATACTCACCATTATCCGGTTTCCCATAAATTACAGACTCCTCTACAGTTAAGTAAGTTTTCGTCATTAGCTTAAATAAACTAATTCGAAATTCCTCTGTTAGATTTAACAGAATAGAATGCTAATGATTTTTCTATACATAACGTATCTTAGCATAGAAACTTATTGTAAAAAGATTATTCAGATAAATTAGTTAAAAATTTTACACAAAAGCAAAGTTTTGGATATCATTCATCCATAACTATAAAGTTCTCTCTCTGATACTTCACTCTCAACTCTTCATCACGAAGAATCAAGTTGTTTTTTTCGATGGTATTACCGCGCACAATATGTCCTGTTCCAACATTGATATAAATCCCTCTTTCTGAGCTTTCACGAGGACTGATGGCCAAGTTGTTAAGTATGCTGATGTTATGACTTGGGGTCATTAAGTTTTTCCCACCGTCACCTGGTCTTATCGCAATATTGTATTCATTGTTATAAACTAGGTTGCCTTTTATGACGTTAGATTCTGCTCCATTTTTAACATCAATGCCGTAATAAAAACCACTGACCATATTTTTCTCAATATTGCTTTCTTTTTCACTTTCTATTGTAATGCCTTGTTGATCTGTATAACCAGGACGATTTTCAGATACCATGCAGCCTTTTACTAAATTATGTTTCCCTTTCCCGAATAATGAAAGGTGGCCGTCCCCTGAATTTCTGACTACACAAGATTCGATTGTATTATAATCCGATGCAAAATTGATGATTCCAGAACCATAATTGGATTCACTTATTACATTTCGGATCACATTGTTGTGGGCATGATGCAAATGAATTCCTTGAGAATAATTTTTCGTGTAAACATTTTCTATCGAACTTTCTCGACTGTTCTGCAGTAAAATAGCAATATTCGAAATTAACGAACCACCTTCAGGCAATTGATCTCCCATAAAAAAGCCGCCTTTTAAATGGACATCTGCCGTCGCCATTATCCAAAACACACCATACTCACCCGCTGATTCTGTCTGAAAAATCGCTTGCTCCATTATTATGGTGATTGGTTTGGAGATTTTTAAAGCAAAATAACTGTCTCCATATCCAGTACTAGCCTTTAAATCGGGGTTTTTAGTCAATTTATAAATTCCCGGCGGAATATGCAATTCCCCACCTATTGGAGTTTCATCAATCGCTTGTTGAATTGCTTGAGTATCATCTGTCACGCCATCACCTTCTGCTCCAAATTTTGTAGTAGAATCGCTTGTTTCTTTTTCCCCCAAAAAACCTTGGGTCATCATTACAATAGCAATGAGTCCACAAATTCCCAGTATAACAAGAAGCATACGAGTGATTTTCTTAAATGTCATGGACAGCTCTCCTTCAACCTCACTGCTTTATCGAAAAATCATGATAAAATAGTGCTTGAACTTTAGTATAAGCCAAGATTTCTTAAAATGCACACTCTTCTGAATACTTTTTATATAAATTTAGTCATTTAATTCGTTACTCTATCCTATAGCCTATAAAACTTCACTTATAAAAAACAAAGAAATTTTTTACCCCTCGCATTCACCTATAATGTTCGTTATAATCATTACAATAGTTGTTTTTTGAAAATTTAGTCATATTAACAGGATTCCGAATCCTGCTTAGCTGACTACTTAGAGAAAAGAGAATTTATAAGGAAATGAGGTTTTACTTTTGAGAGATTTATTTTTCGTAAAAGATTATGTCAAATTGTATGAAGAAATCGAAGGAGGAAACTGCGAAGTCTTCGAATTCAACCATCCTGTAGGTACGGTTTATCATCAGTTTATCAAAAGGGAAATTCCCGTTCCCTTAGAAGGCGGCCCATACTTTGATTTGCTTACACCTTACGGTTATGGTGGGCCTGTCGTAACCGAACTCAAGGATACGACAAAAAAAGATGAGTTAATTAATCTTTTCTGTCAGGCCTTTCAAGATTATTGCATGGACCACAATATCGTCAGTGAATTTGTTCGTTTCCATCCACTTGTAAACAATGCTCAAGATTTTGATTCTTGTTATAACGTTCTTTTTAGGCGTCATACTACGGGTATCACACTGAAAGGCTTTGAAGATCCGATTCAAGAAGAATTTTCAAGCTCCACTCGCAAGAGAATTCGTAAAGCATTAAGAGATGGTGTCACTTATCGAATCACAGAAAACCCATCTAACTTAGACGAGTTTCAAGATATCTATCTCACTACCATGAAACGAGTAGGAGCAGAAGATTTTTACTTATTCGACGATGCATACTTCTCGAAAATGATTGAAAATTTAGGCGAACAAATGGTATTAGTCGAAGCGATTTACGATTCACAAGTAATTGGGGCAGAACTTCATTTTCATACTGGGCCGTATGTTCATACTCACCTATCTGGCACCATCGATGGGGATATCAATCATTTGTCTCCTGTTTATGTAATGACTTACGCTATTGTATTATGGGCACAAGAGCGTGGCGTGGAGTATATTCATTCAGGCGGGGGCGTGAATCCAGGTCCTGATGACTCATTGTACTTATTCAAAAAGAGGTTTGGTAAAAACACGGAATTCGACTATTATGTAGGCAATAAAATATGGAATGAAGAAATTTATGAAAAGTTGAATGAGGCGACTAATGCCACTTCAGAAAGCGAACTTTTCCCGGCATATCGCTGGTCATAAAAAAAGGGAAGCAGCCGAGTCTGCTTCCCTTTTTCTTATTTTGAATGCCATGCCCACGCACTTGAAATAATTGCGTTTAAGTCATAGGCTGGTTTCCAACCTAAATCTTCATTAATTTTATGGGCCGATGCTACAAGCGCAGCTGGATCCCCTGCTCGTCTCGCTGCATATTCAATCGCAGCGTTTTTTACCAGATATTTTCTGGCACGTTTCAATAATTTCTTTAACAGAATATCCTGCTCCGTTACCCAGGTTATAGGTTTTGTTCGTAATTTTCCCAGTAGCCATGCCTTCATATGACAAAATATGTGCTCGTGCCAAATCTGTTACGTGAATATAATCACGGATGCACGTGCCATCTGCTGTCTCGTAATCTGTGCCGAATACAGATATTTTATCGCGTTGTCCAAGGAGATGTTGCAGCACAATTGGGATTAAATGCGACTCCGGGTCATGGCTTTCACCAATTTCACCAGATTCATGCGCGCCTGCTGCGTTAAAATAACGCAATACGACATATTGGAAATCATGGACATGTGCTAAGTCGGCTAGAACTTGCTCAATCATTAACTTCGAGCGACCGTATGGATTGATTGGGTTTGTTGCTGTTTCTTCTGTAATCATGTCTGTATCAGGTATGCCATATGTGGCTGCTGTTGAAGAAAAGATAAATCGTTTAACACCATGTTCGATCATTTTTTCCAGCAACACTAGTGTCGCACTAACATTATTACGGTAATATTTTAATGGATTTTGTACTGACTCACCTACTAAGCTGTTTGCCGCAAAATGAAATACCGCATCAATCTTATGCGTTGTAAAGATTTCATCTAAAATCGCAGAATCTCCTAAATCACCTTTGATAAAGGTAGCCTTTGAGTCGATTAATTGTTCAAAACCTGTCGTCAAATTATCCAGCACGACAACGTCATATGTATTCACCAATTCTTTGACAGTATGACTGCCAATATAACCCGCGCCTCCACAAACTAAAATTGCCATAAATATTTACCTCCTATAAGTTATTCTATTTCCAATTATACCATTTGCAGGTGTATTTATTCTGAAAAAAATAGTCAACCGCACCTTATTTCGCTCTGTCCGCACCTCACACAGGTTTAAGCGCACCTCATCGCCCTAGCTCCGCACCTCAAACGTACTTTTCCGCACCTCCACGCACCGATACCGCACCTCACCATAAAAACACGATTCCAAGATTCTTGGAATCGTGTTTAGGATATGGCTTTTAATTTTAATCTTCATCTTCTTCGACAAAGTAATTTTGGCTTTCATAAATAGCTAATTCTTCATCCGACATAATCAGGTTGTGGACATTTAACGTATTGCCAATAACTACATGTCCACTCCCCGCTCCCACATAAATCCCATAAGACGATTTTTCGCGTGGATCAATTACCATATTGTTTAAAATTTGTGTATTATAACTCGGCAATTCGAGATTTTCACCGCCATCTCCGCCTCGCACCGCGATATTGTATTCGTTGTTAAATGAAATATTTGATTGGATGATATTTGATTTCGAGTCATTTTTTACGTCGATTCCATAGTAAAATCCGCTAACCGTATTATTTTCGACTACACTTCTCGACTCACCCTCGACGGTAATCCCTTGTTGGTCATCATAGTTAGGACGATCTTCTGTGACAACACAATTGACCACACGATTATTTTTACCGCCTCCATATAAAGACACATGGCCGTCACCAGAATTTCGTACCACACATGAATCAATAAGATTATCGTCCGAATCAAAATTAATGATTCCTGAACCGTAATTAAATTCAGCAGTTACGTTTTGAACAATGTTGTGGTGAGAATGATTAAGATGAACTCCTTGGGAAAAATTCTTTAAATAAGTATTTTCAATCGAGCTATCATTTGTGTAAAGAAACAATATACCAATATGAGACGTTAAAGACCCGTCTTCTGGTAACCGCTCTCCCATTAAAAAGCCACCTTTTAAATGAACATCCTCTGTTTTATTGACCCAAAACACGCCATATTCATCATCGGTGTCGGTTTGGAATATCGCTTCTTCCATCAAAATCGTAATCGGCTTTGAAATTTTCAACGCAAAATAACTATCACCATATCCCGTAACGGCTTTGTGGTCAGGATTTTTTGTAACTTTGTAAACACCAGGCTCAATTTCCAAAGTGCCTCCTGCTGGCGTATCATCAATAGCACTCTGAAGTTCTACTGTTTTGTCTTCCGCTTCATCAAAACTAGCACTATAACTTTCAGGTCCATTTTGCGCTTCACTGCCTTGTGACATTTTTTCCATTATTAAAAATAAGTAACTAAATCCAGCTATCCCTAAAACAACCACGAACAGAAATCCGAACGTTTTGGCTTTCATCAAAGACACCTCCTTTAGCGAGATTTCATTTCCCCTATCATACAGACTTATTATTAAAAATAAAAGTTTATTGTCCGATAATTCAGATAACAGAGTAAAATAGGTTAATAAGCACTAAAAAACACGACAACCATTAGACTTGTTCTGATGGTTGTCGTGCGTTATTTCCTTTATGTGATTGCTGCTGTTCAGACGATTCTGTATTCGGCTTTACTGTAGTTGTTAGTTCACTCTCGTGGTTTTTACCACGCGCTAACAATTCTTCCCGATGACTGTGGGTTGCTTCTTCTCGCTTCGAACTTGCTTTTCCTAACGAAAAAAGAACAGCCATTACAAACATAAAGCTGCCCGTAATTAAAGCCCACATATACTCCACCTCTTTTTAAGTAAATCAGTTACTATCATGATTGCACTTCTCCTTACAATTGCCATTAATCTTTCTGATTCTATCTATTTTACGCTTATTCCTAACCAATTAATAGATTCATATGTACCAGTAATCTGAAAATAGATGAATCTTTAAGATCAAATTAAATCTATTTTTTGTTATAATTCTATTTTAAATTTCTTTTTATTGTCTTTTCTTTCTGTAAAATCCACAACTTACCAAATATAACCTGAAAAATCACACTCAATCCCACGCCGCCGCTGTCGATTAAGACATCTCTAATTTCTCCACTTCGTCCTTTAATGAATAATTGATGAACTTCATCTGTTATAGCATACAAAACACTTATACCAAAACCTAGCATTAATTGTTTGACTCCTCGCACACCGCTACTTTTCCAAGCATTTAAGCTCAATAACCCTAATATAAAATAGGCGAAAAAATGAGCATTTTTTCGAACAAAAGTATGAAAGCTTTCTATATTCATATCTAGTTGAGATACTACTCCCTCAAAAACACTTAATAATGCTGCGACAATACCTGAACTTAACTGACTAGAAACAGATCCTGGTTGATGGGAAAGATAAAAAATAATAGCCATCCAGCAGAAAACTGCTATCCACGAAATGTGTTTATATACTTTCATAAAACAAATCCTTTTCTATTAAAATCGTTTTCTTGATTAAAAGTTATTATAGCACTCGTTTGAAAAAGCCGTAAATAAGCCCACTAAATCTCTTTTACAAAATAAAAAAGAAGCTGCTTTAAAAAGCAAACTTCTCGTATTTATACCCAATTGATATATAACAAATTACTCTTATATTACTTTAACTGGAGTTGAGCGGTATGCAGGAAAAGAAGTCCCTACTTTATCCACACCTACAGCTTCACATAATGCATCGTACACTTTTGGATTCCAAATTTTATTACTTACATAAAACGGGAATTCGGTATTTTTCCCAAATTGCTTTTTAAAAAGGTATAGGGGATCATCCAGTCTACCTGTTATACCGCCACCTTCATGAATAAGCTCCATACCATGTTCTTTCCCCCATAGCACTAAAGCATAACGCATCACAAAAGCTGACGATAAATGTTGATATTCCTGCAATGTTCCAGATAAATGAATATGAATAAACTTCCCGTAAGCAAAATTTAATCCACTCGCAATTACTTTTCCTTCATATATCACTTCCACAATAAGTGTGTATTCCTTTAATGATTGAAGAAGTCCACTAAAGTATTCATCATCAAAATAATAAACTGATGCGGCATCTCTTCTCTTCATCGTCTCGTGGTAGAGGCGTTTAAAATTCTTTAAGTCAGAAGGATTAACAATTACACGAAATTCAACACCAGCTTTTAAAGCTTTTTGTATACTTTTTTGTTTGGATCTAGAAAACTCCGATTTAATCGGATCCTCAAAATCTTTTAAGTTGGTACCCGTTGTGAAACGACGAAACGTCAATTCATAACAACTTTTAAAGTCTTGAGCGTTTGTTAACAATGGATGAAAACGCACAAACTCGCTAACAATATTTTCTTTAAAACAGTATTCTTCAAAAGCATATTGAAAAGCTTGAACAACTTCTGATTTATGCTCTTCCTCGCAATCAGTAATGCACGGACCTCCATACCCATACGGAGTTGTAATATCGTAGAAAGTTTCTTCATTTATGTTTACGGAAATAGGCCTTTTTATAAATAAGTGTTCGATTTTTCCAAATGGGTGTTGAAATTTGAATACTTCACAAACCCCATTTTCAATCTTTTCGTATAAGCGACCATAATTTTTCTCAAAATAGATATCCTTCAACTCGAAGATGCCTCCTCATTACTGAAAATTTATAAACTCTCTGTAATCTCTAGTTGTAAATTCCCATTATCTTACAAGCGAAACTTCACTATCTATTATTTTAGCACAAATCATTTAGTAATACTTCTAAAAAAACAAAATTATTAGAATATTTAGTAATCTAATTTCACTTAAAATTCCAATTTAATTATATAGTGATTCAAAAGAATCAATCGAAATAATAAAATAGATAGTAAATACCTATTTTACTGTTGACATTATACAGATATTAGCTGATAATCTATTTATATTACTATTTTTTACAGAAAGGATTTGCTATACATATGCAAAAAAATAAAGTGAAATGAAAAATTCAAAGTTCACTTTATGCCTTTTATTTGTAATTGGCATTTGTCTTACACTTTCCATTTCAAAAGCAGAAGCGCATTATACAGATAATCCATTAAACAAATCCGAATTTCTACCAACCAATTACATGTCGCCAAATTTACTCATGGGGACACCACTACGTTTTGTTTTGGAGTATTATCGCTTTAAAATAGGTTGGAACGACACACCTACTGTTGTTCCGATTAGCTCTTCAAAAGCAACTCCAGTAGCTATTCCTGTATTGATGTACCATATTTTGATACTAGGTCGAAATGATTCAATTAGTGTAGATCCGGTTCGTTTCAAAGAACAAATGCTTTCTTTAAAGTCAGCCGGTTATACGACTATTACTGAACTAGAGTTACTTGCTCACCTAGAAGAAGATGCTGCTTTGCCTGATAAGCCAATTTTAATCACGTTCGACGACGGCTATATTAGTAATTACTCAATTGCCTTTCCGATACTAAAAGAATTAAACATGAAGGCAAGTATTTATGTGATTGCAAGTCGTATTTTCGAAACCAATGGCGTTACTGCTGGAGAATACGAAAAGTTTTCTTGGCAACAAGCTAGAGAAATGGTGGGAACGATGAGCATTCAAAGTCATACATGGGACTCTCATTCTAAACAGCCAGATTTCCAGCAGCAAGACCGCGGACTCATCACGAGTCGCTTGTTTACAGACAACAAGTTAGAAACACAGCAAGAGTTTGAAGATCGTACATTTACGGATTTGTCTACAGCTAAAAACACCATCGAGAAAAATGTTGGGACTCAAGTTGTGGCAATTAGCTACCCATACGGGGAATATACGGACGACACCATTCGTTTAGCAAAAAAAGCAGGATATAAAATGGCTTTCACTATTCATAACGGGACTAATAACCACTATTCATCTCCTTTTGAATTAAAACGAATCACCGCTGACGGAAAGTATTCTGGTGAAGAATTGATCCGACTAATTGAATCCGATTAAAAAAGCAGCGACCAAGGAATACTGGTCACTGCTTTTTTAACGTGTTTTCACTTTCATTATTTTTCATTAATAAAAGATTCTTTTAACTTTTCCTCAAACAGCTTTAACAACCGCTCTCTTAATTCAGGACGTTTTAACGCAAATTCAATCGTCGTTTCTATAAAGCCAAACTTCTCCCCGACATCAAATCGGCGTCCGTCAAACTCATAAGCATAAACCTCTTGGATTTCATTGAGTTTTTGGATGGCATCTGTTAATTGAATTTCGCCACCTGCACCAAGCTCATGTTGACCAAGAAACTCAAAAATCTCGGGTGTTAAAATATAGCGTCCCATAATTGCATAATTCGAAGGCGCTGTTCCCGCTGGTGGTTTCTCAACAAAATTATCAACTTTGATCAATTTTCCTTCAATCGAAATCGGATTGATAATGCCATAACGGTGTGTTTCATCTTCTGGCACTTGCTTTACCCCGATAACACTTTTGCCCGTCACTTCATTTTGCTTCATTAGTTGAGCGAGACATGGCTCTTCGTTTTCTACAATATCATCACCTAGTAGCACAGCAAAAGGCTCGTTGCCGATAAATCTGCGCGCAGACCAAATCGCATGTCCTAGTCCTAGTGGTTCTTTTTGACGAATATAGTGAATTTCTACATTGGAAGTTTCTAAGACCGAATCCAACATATCGGTTTTCCCTTTTTTAAATAGATTATCTTCTAATTCAAAAGCATGATCAAAATGATCTTCAATGGCACGCTTTCCTTTACCGGTGACAATAATAATGTCTTCGATGCCAGAAGCTATTGCTTCCTCGACTATGTACTGGATTGTCGGCTTATCAACGATCGGCAACATTTCTTTTGGCATCGCTTTTGTCGCTGGAAGAAATCGTGTTCCAAGACCAGCAGCAGGAATTATTGCTTTTTTTACTCGCATCTTTTCACCTTCTTATCCATATTTTATAGCTATCTATTGTTTAATAATAACATTTTTCTATTATAAAGCTAATATTTAAAAAGTTTTGATAACAAATTCACTTTTAATGATCACATAGGAATCCTAGAAGCTCAATTTTTGTGAGTTTCAACTAAAATTTCGGAAAATTAGTAAAAAATATTTACTTATATGTTACTATAAATACATCTAATGGCCTTGTTCGTTCTAATATTTTTCTTATTTTCTCATAAAACTGTATCCATTTACTCTGCATCACATAAAGGAAGTGTAAATTAGTTGAATGTTTCACCATTATCCAATGACTCTGTGTTAATCGTTCTTTCGATTCTTATTATTTTTTGCTCTTCTTTTATAACTTTGAACGTAAACACTTCTAGATTTGAGTTTGTTGAAAAAGTTAGAGTCAAATGGATTTTGTTTAGTATACTCGCAATGGAACTGTGGATTTGGTCTATGCAATTTATCGGGATTACAAGTTTACCAGTTGATGGGTCTGTAATAATGACACTCCTCTCGGATAACAATAACTACATAAATTATGTGGTTGGTCTGTTCTTCGCACTAACTTTACTGGTTTCTGTTTTTAATCTTCACCGCAACAAAGTAAAATTGCTAGCTGATGAGTACAGCCGTCAATTTGATTCCCTTATTGAAACCGCTACAGATGGCATTGTAGTTACCGACCACAATGGCATTATTACCCAATGGAATCATGGCGCTGAGTCTCTTTTTGGTTATCATAAAGATGAAGTAGTTGATCAAAATGTGCGTATGATTTTTCCGGATGCTTTTCCCACATCTGATATTCAGGAATTTGCGGGCCAAACTCGGGAATTGATAGGATACAAAAAAGACGGAAGCCAATTTCCGATTGAATTATCGACAGGCTATTGGGAAACAGTTCGAGGTGATTATCACAGCCTGATTATTCGAGACATTACTGATCAGAGAAAAAGCGAGGAAAAAATCAGTAACTTAGTTTATTTGGACTCATTGACCGGTTTACCAAATCGCCGGTTATATAACGATCGACTTGAATCCACAATTGACCAAGCCCTCGATAACAAAACGACTCACACCGTTTTGTATTTAGATCTTGATCAATTTAAACTTGTGAATGATACGTATGGCCATCAAATAGGGGACCAGCTATTGATTGAAGTGTCTCAGCGGATTAAATCCTGCATTAGTAAAGCTGACACGCTTGCAAGGCTTGGCGGCGATGAATTTATTTTATTGCTCCCCAATAGCAATTACACAAAAGCGGAAGCGGTCGCGCGAAATATTTTAAACGTCTTAGCCCATGCCTTTTCATTAAATGACGAAGAAGTTTTCATCACCCCATCAATTGGAGCCAGCTTGTTCCCTGCAGACGGTACTGACTCTGAAACTTTAGTCAAAAATGCGGATATTGCTATGTATCGGGTAAAAGAAGAAGGCAAAAACAACTTTCAATTTTTCACTTCTGAAATGAACGACTTGATCTCTCGCAAATCTAAAATTGCGATGAGCATCCGCAAAGGATTGGAACTTGGTGAATTTTCGGTTCATTATCAACCACAAATCGATATAGAAACAGAAAACATCATCGGAGTTGAAGCGCTTGTTCGCTGGAACCATGCAAAGTTAGGACCGATTTCACCTGCTGAATTTATTCCGATTGCTGAAGAAAATGGCATGATACTTCATATCGGAGAGTTTGTTCTTCGCACAGCTTGTCTACAAACAAAAGCTTGGCAAAATGCGGGTGTTGAACCGTTCCGTGTTGCCGTCAATATTTCTGCTAAGCAATTTTCACAAGGTAATATTTCCGAAGTGATCACGTCAGCTTTAGAAAATGCACAGTTAGCGCCAGAATTTCTTGAACTGGAACTAACCGAAAGCCTTATCCAAGGCGCCACATCCGCTATTGCTAAAATGCAGGAACTCAAAGCAATGGGCATCCACCTCTCAATAGATGATTTCGGCACAGGCTATTCTTCTTTAAGTTATTTAAAATTGTTCCCAATCGATAGTTTGAAAATCGATCAATATTTTACGCGCAATATTAACAAAGACGCTAAAGATGCCGCTTTAGTCGACACCATCATTCAAATGGCGCGCAATTTAGGATTAAACGTCATTGCAGAAGGTGTAGAAACTTTAGACCAGCTAGTTTACTTAAAAAACAAACGTTGCAATCAAGCACAAGGCTATTATTTCCAAAAACCCTTATCTCCAGAGAAAATTGAAGAATTGTATTCTAAAGCTTAATAAAATAACCCGTGCCAAGAAATTGAATTTTCGGCAAGGGTTATTTTATTTGCTATTTAGCAGTTTTGATAAAGGATGAATTCCAAGACTTTGAATGATTAACGATAAAATAACAACTGAAAAACTAAGGGAAATTAGTTCACTCGCTATTTCGCCATTTGCCATGGCCCCTAGTTGCAACAATAAGAAGACTGACATGGACCCGCGTATGCCAGACCAAGAAATAAGCAATGCTTTTTTCCAAATATCGCTATGTTGATTCCCTCTCAATAATTTAAAACTGCTGCCTACTACAACAAAACGGACAGCTATACTCGCAAATAATATGATAATTGCTACTACCCAATTGTCCCAAGATAAATATTTCGTAGCTTCAATGCCTATTAACAAAAACAATAAAGCCAGCAATGAAGGCTCCACGACGCTCCAAAATCCCGACAAAGCTTCGCGGTAATGATCTTCTTTATTTGTATGAGAAAATTCCCAAGACAACATAATGCCTGCGGAAACGGTGGCTAATACCCCTGAAAACCCAAAGCTTTCTGCGAGTTGAAATGCACCGTAAGCAAGTACAATGCTGAGCATCACTTGGTAGTCCTTGTGATGGGTGATATGAACTGCTTTGCTTAGTAACCACCCAACCGTAACTCCCAAAATCACTCCACCTGCAGAAACATAAAGAAATTCTCCTAATGCAGCAAACACATTAAGGGATTCGGATTGCAAATACATTGCTGACAACACACTGAACAATACAATGCTCGTCCCATCATTAATCATCGATTCCCCATCGACAATATCCGCAATATTTTTATCCGGTGATGAATTTTTCAAAATGGCAACGACAGAAGCCGGATCTGTTGGTGCCAAAATTGCGGCAACCACAAATGCCCCTGCAAATGAAATAGAAAAAAACCACCCGCCAATCCAATAAATAACGAATCCTACTAGGACTACCGTTACACCAAGACCAATCGTACTTAATAATCCAATAATTCCTGCATTTTTCCGCAAAGCTTTTGCTGAAAATTGATAAGCGGATACAAAAAGTAAGCCTGGCAAGAAAACATCGTAAATTAAGGTCTCTGTCACCTTGACGTTTTCAAAATAAGGGATAAAAGATAAGCCAATACCAATTAATACGAGCACGACCGGTACGGGGAAGTTTTCTTGTTTTTTATCAATGGTGAATACTAAATACCCTATACACAATAAAGTGGTCACAAGTGCAGCTGACAATGCCGTCCCCCCCAAAGTAAGACATCAGTATTTATTAAAGTTCCCGTAAAGCGAAACCATTAAACAAAACAACCAGACCGTTTAGTCGTTACGGTCTGGTTGCTTATATTAATTGGCAAATCTTATGGGGAAATGATTCACTTTATTTGGCAGCTTGTTTTTCTTGCAACATGCCATCTTCTTTTAATCGACGTTTGACTTGTAAATAAGAGGTAACATCTGCTATCTCTTCTTCACTTAATGGATGATCATCCACTACTAAGTTAACCGAATTTAAATCGGCGAATTGTATCAAATCGAGTTGATTGGTAGGTTGATTGCGTTCCAATATATAATCTACAGTAACTTTAAAATAATCGGCTAGCAATTGTAAGTGAGAAACGCTCACTTGTTTTTTGCCACTTTCATAACCCCACACGACTGATTTGGCAATGCCCAGTTGAGATGCTAAATCATCTACGCTCAATTGATGGTCTTCTCTGAGCTCTCTTATTTTTTGTCCTATTCTCTCCATTTCGTCGCCTCCTTTATTTCTATAGTGGCTATATCTTCTATATTACCCCGCCCGAACTTGCTTACAAACTAGTAAAATAGCGCTTTGTTTGATTTCGAAGCTATATACCTATAAAAAATCTGAAATTTCAGCTAATTTTATTCGCAGTTGTGGTAAAATTGAATTAACATAGAAGAGAAAGGTGGGTATTAGGATGCTGAAAAAATTAATATACATATTATTAATCGCCCTCATATTTATTGTCATTTCTGGTGAAAAAAATTTAAACAGCATTCAATTGTCAAAAGAAGACGCACTCCATACAAAAACAGTTGAAACACAGGCCATGCCTAGCAGCTTTTCAACTAAGCTGACATCCGGTCAGCCTGTGACGATTGTTTTTCTAGGAGATTATGTGACCTCAGACGATTCTTTGCCTGACGGGAATTTAAATCATGTTGGATTATTAGCCAAGTGGTTTAACAAAAATTATCCCGATCAAGTAAAAATTATTAATGCAGGCATGAATGCCAATACGGTCTCGCATATGAAAAATAGAATTGAGACTGACGTCATTAAACACGCACCTGATTTAGTGGTGATTTCTGCAGGTTTAAATGATGCACTTGGCGCATGGAAAATTCCAGTTAAAGAGTATGCAGCCAACTATCAAGCGATTGTTGAAGCCATCGTTTCTTCTGACGATACGGAAGTGCTGATTCGAACGCCTAACCCAACTACTTCTGTTGAGGACAACGTAAAAATGAAGAGCTATATACAAGCAAGCCGTGAACTCACTACCCAAGATAGCGTTTACTTATTTGACTTTTATCAAGTCATGGCTGATGACGTGCATGCTAAAAATATTTCTCAACTCGATTTGATGCAAAACAAGCTACTTCCAAATATTAAAGGGCAGACTTATTTAGCGGAGCAATTTAAGGTGTACTTTACTTCCGAAATCATCAAACCTTAATAAAAGCGTCCAGTGATCAATTGATCGCTGGACGCTTTTTGAGTTTATTTTACTAAAAGGTTTCTTGCTTCTCTAAATTCTTTAATATGGTGATCGAGGATATGGCCGTTTTCAATGACCACAGAATTGCGAATCATGTCCGTCCAATTGCCTTCGACAAAGTTATCAACCATTGGTGAGAATCCTTCGCTCAACACTTTTGTTACTGTGTGCGGGAACATCGCTGGGGTATTGTCTACTGTGTAATGAATAATACCATCTACTGTATAAACAGGATCATCAATTGTTGAAGGGCGAGACGTTTCAATTTCCATGTTCGGGTCGCAACTTACATCAATAATCATCGTGCCTTTTTTCAAGCGTTTTAAATCTTCTTTGTAAATGATGCGATCCGTACGGTTCGTATCCCACATAACACAGTTCACAAGAACATCGTAATTGACCATGTTTTTAACAAACAACGACTCTAACTTCCGGCCGTAAACATCCACATCTGCGCCTAAGCCATGAAGAATGCGAAGTACCCCTTTTGTTGTGTGACCATTTCCAAGAACCGCCACTTTTGTTTCATATGGCATTTTGCCAACATATTGATACGCCTGCAACACAGCTGCTTCCCCAGCAACTTCACGGTTGCGATAGAAAATATAACGACCGTCTTCGAACATTTCTTCCCAAGCTACCACTGTATGGTCACCTGCAAGAACGGAATCCGTAAACGCGATATCTTGTACAGCATGAGCCCATCCAATTAATAATTTCCCAGGTGTTAATTGATCAAAATAATCCGCGTTGCCTAGTTTTACATCAACAATCGCATCGCATTTCAATACTTCTTCACGAGACACAAATTGAGCACCAGACACTTCATATTCTGCGTCTGAATAACCAAGCGCTTCGCCATAGCCCACTTCAAAAAACAATTGTTCAATGTTTTTGATATTCGGCATATCTTTCGGTAAAAGCGCTCTTCGTTTTTCGTTGTTTTTATGACTAATAACAAATCCTATTGTGTAAATAATAAAACCCCCAATTAATGAAATAATCGTACTTTTGGTCCGCATATAATAGGCATGTCCTAGAACAGCGACCGAACAACATTCAATAATTGTTTTCGCATGCCTCTTCCGAAAAGCTGACCTACTCTGCATCATACCATATTTCGGAAGCATTATAAGTACTTTGTAATATTGATTGAAAATAAATATAGTATGTGTGTAAGGATGTGGTATAAATCTTTTGTCACGACTGATAGTGTTACCAATTGGAAAAGAAATGCTCCCAAAACTAGAGAAGTTTTGAGAGCATTGAGATAATAGAAATTTTGAGTTTGTTACTCTTTATAAACTAGTTGGCTTTTCAACATTTTTACTAAATACTGCATATCTTCAATGGTATAACGTTGATCACAAGGCAACGGCAAAATATTAGCAGCGTATTGATATTCAATGCTATCTTTTGGACAATCTGCGAGAACATTTGGCCACAATAGTGGAATGTAAATCTTATCTTGGACTAAGCGTTTTCGGATGGCTGGTCCGTCTTCCACTAAGAGAGGATACGCAAACGCCCCGTCTGGCATTGTTAATAGTAAAGGATTTTCCGCTGCTAGCTGTTCCTCTAAATATGCATAGTTTTCATTACGAAGTTGGCGAGCACGCTCGTAATCTACGGCTCCCATCAAGTTGCTTGTCAATTTAGACATTGTACGGAGTGGGGCAACGGAAAGTCCATCGTTAATAGCGATGAAATCAGCATAATAATCACTCGCTTTTCCTTCCGCCCGACCAAGCACATGCACCATGCGATCTTTTGAAATGTCTTGCTCAAGTTCTTCCGAAAGTACCGCATCAGTCGCTAAATATGCGCCATCCGGGACGCCAAAAAATTTGCGACAAGAATAAATGGTATCTACACCTTCTATCGGCTTTTGGAAAAAAGCTTGGCTATGATCTAAAATTAGTTGGCTGTAGCGCTCTTTTAAGGCGCGCGTTTTTTCTTCTGTAACTTGACCGTATAAATTCACAACATATAAGTACTCACCTTGGGCCAATTGCTTGTCAAAAATCGGTTGAAATTGGGCATCTACATAATAATAATCATATTCATATCCTTGCTTGTCTAACAAAATACTGATGCAGTCACACAAATAATAAGGAATGTGTATTTTTTTAATTTGGCGCGCTTTTAGTAAATAAAGCAGCGCATTGCTGCCACTATTAAGAGCTAACAAATCGCTATAAAACTCGTTACGAATCAAGTCCTCTAAACCAAAATATCCACCAATTTCTTTCATATAGAATCTCCCTTTCATCGGCCACCATTAAACTAACCGCACCTTAATTGTTGTTAAGCGCACCTTTTGGAACGAATACCGCACCTCAGCGAGAAGTTTCCGCACTTCAAAGCGAAGTTTCCGCACCTATCGAGCTAAAAAGCGCACTTTCTTCTTGCTTCCTCAGTTCACGGGCACCCAAGATTTAATACTTCGATAAGCAGGGAAATAATCAGTATCTGATGAGATGTTGACGACTTGGCATAATTTTTCATATGCTACGTAATTCCATATTTTGCGTCCAATATAATACTCTAAATCTTCATTACGTCCGAATTTCTTTTTAAAAAGGTAAAGCTTGTCGTCAAGTTCTCCAGTTCGTCCTCCGCCGTGATGAATTAGCTTTTTATCATTTTCCTTGCCCCAAAGAACCAGCGCATATTGCAAAATATATGCCGGCGCAAGTTCATGATATTCTTGAAGTGTACCCGTAAGGTGAATATGTATATAGTCACCGTAAACAAAATTTAAACTCATGCCAATTACTTTTCCTTTATAACTTGCTTCTACCACAACTAAATAGTCACCAAGCCCATCGATACACCGCTGAAAATACACATCATCGAAATAATAAATCTTTTCAGCCGCGTTTCGTTCCATTGTGGAATAATACAGCTCTTTAAAGTTTGTTAAATCATGTGGGTGATCGATCACTCGATACTCAACTCCTGCCTTTAACCCACGGCGAATATCCCTTCGACTTGATGCTGAATATTCTGTGAGGATGGGATCAGGTATATCAGCGAGTCGTGTTTGAATCGTATATCGCTTGAAAGTGAGATCATAAGCGCTCTGAAAGTCCAGATGATTTCTGATAATAGGATGAAATCGAACAAACTCGGTCACAATGTGATTATCTATACAATATTCTCCAAATGCCTGTTTAAATGCGGTCACCAGCTCTTGTTTATCTTCGCTATTCCCCTCCACAATTCGGGGACCCCCATATCCATAAGGAGTCACGAGATCATAGTATACTTGATCGTCTAGCTTGATCGGAACTTCACATTTGATGAATAAATACCGGACAACACCAAGTGAATGCTTAAAGATAAATTCTTCACACTTACCGTTTTCTATTTCTTCATACAAATGTGCATATTCTTTTTCAAAGTAAATGTCTTCTTTCATATGACCTCTCCTTTAAAGTGGGGTTGTCCAGTTGACGATTCTGTTACTATTTTATCACTCTAATTACTAAAAATACAGACAATTAAGAAAACTAATGAAAACATACAAAAACGCCACCGATTTTGGTCGCGTTTAAGCTAGTTATCTTTATTCCACCTCTAAGACATAACTCTTTTTGACAATAATGGCCGCCCATTAGTCCAGACAATGGTCACTGGAATGTTGAAAAACCGGGAAAGCTGCTCGCTGTTGATTAATTTGTCCGTATCCCCAGAATCAAATACTTTTCCTTCTTTTAGTAGCAAGGTTTTATTAAATTCGGGCAATATTTCTTCAATATGATGCGTGACATAAATAATAGTTGGACCCTCTGGTTTTTTAGCGATCATGGCAATCGATTCGAGCAGTTCTTCACGGGCAATAAAGTCGAGACCCGCTGTTGGTTCATCAAGAATGAGAAGTGCTGGGTCTGCCATTAATGCACGTCCAATCAAGACACGCTGTTTCTCACCTTGCGACAAGGTATGGTAGTTTCGATTGGCGTATTCAAGACAGCCCAGTTCGCGAAGAATCTCCACACCTTTTCTGTCAACTTCTTCAGTCGTTTCTTGATGCAAACCAAGCGACGCATAGGCACCGCTCAGCACTACTTCATACGCATTGTCCTGCGGCGGCAACTTTTGCTGAATCGATGACGACACAAAACCAATTTGGCTCCGCAACTTTTCTGCTAAATAGGTTTTGCCAAACTCCATACCGAGCACCGTTACTTTTCCTGTTGTCGGGAAAAAGTAAGCATTGATTAAACTGAGCAACGAAGTTTTGCCCGCTCCGTTCAAGCCGTACAATACCCAATGCTCGCCTTTTTGAATTTGCCAGTCGACTCCGTCTAGTAACATTTTATCGTCTCTTCTACGCGAAACGCCTTCAAGTTCTAAAATCATTGTCATATGGATATGTCTCCTGCCCCTTTAACGCGAGCCGCTTGTCCTTCAGCTAACGGATCTGCTAGACGCAGTTCACCAAAATCCAGACCGGTTAGTTCTTCAATTTTTGTGATGGGCACTTGGTACGTTTCAAACTGGCCGTAAACAAACTCCAAATCGTCTTCGATTAAATTTTCTTGTGTTTGCAAATAAGCGGTGGCCGATAGCTCGGTGCCGTCTTTTACCATAACTGCTACTTTCCAAAACTGATTGGGAATTTGCGCATCTCGGTAATTACGGTCGGTGTCGCGAAACACTGGCCCTGTAAAAATCGACACTTTCATATCGTGATCGCGCGCGTTATCAAGCAAATAATCTTCTAAGTCGAGCCATACTTTTTGATTGAAATTTTTATGTTGCGGCGAACTATTAGTGAAATGGAATGTATGTTCATTGGCTTTCACCGCATCAATGCCCCAGTTTGGGTCACGACGTCTTACAAGGTGACCACGATCGATATCGTTCGATTTGTAAAAGTTATTGCCTAGTTGGTATGCTTTATCGATTCGCGGATCAAAATACCAGCGATCATTTTTTCGTTTCACATCCACCAGTTGATCACCATCAATGTTTACCGCAGTGAAAAAAGCGAGACGACGTGACTTGCTCATCGTGACTGAAAAATGAGTGTAATCGAGTGTCTCTTTTCCTTCCGTTGTTGCCGCTACATCTTTTTTCATTTCTTTATCCAGTTGTGGCAGTGGCACAATAAATTCTTTGCCTAAAAAATCGGGATTATACCCTGTAGCTTCTGCATACCAATCTGCGTTCAACACACCTACTTCCATCGGCGCTTTTGTGGAACCAGGCATAACGACGGACAGTAAATAATCGAGCATTTTGCGTGCTTGCTCTGTTTCTAAACTGCTGCGCTTGTCACTCAAATGTTGAATAATGGAACTAATACGAATGCCTTCATTGGCGATCCATTTATTAGGATCGGTCGGATCTGGAACACCTGCATGATGCAAAGAAACTACCATCCATTGGTCATTGAAAACGGGTGAACCCGAGGAACCAGGTTCGGTGTCGCTTACGTAATGAACATAATCAGAAGAGATGAATTTGACTTCATTTTCCCGAATGGTAATGGCTTTTGGTCCACCTTTTGGGTGTTGAATAATGGTGACGTACTCACCTTCTAAAATTTTTCCCGGCTTTGGCAGGAGCGGCAAATAACCAAAAGTTGCGAGCGGTACAGCATTGGCATTATAAGGTTCGATTGCGACTAAAGTAAAATCTAGCGCTTCATCGGTTATAAATAAGAGCTCTGGATCCAATCGGAAACTAATGATATCGCGCGGTTTAAAATGAACATCGTCTTCGTAATTAAATTCCGCCACTGCATACATCGCCGCTTCAGCTGTTTCCAATACGTGATTGTTTGTGAGTAATAGGTTTGGTCCTACAAGAAATCCTGTGCCGTACCCTTCCAGTTGACCATTTTTTCCGCGAATTGAAATGCGACAAACTGCTTTACTGACATCAAGCCCTGCCTGCAAGTGCGCAATCGGAAACAAGTCGCTTTTGTTGATGATGCGTTCAATCGCTAAATTGTCGTGATGATTGATAATACTAGAGCGCGTCATCATTTTTTCTTCTGTAGCCGCTGCATAGTTCTCGGCTTGATGTTCTTTTTCGAATTTTAAGTATCGCTGTAAGGCTTGTTGTTGGATTTTATCCATTTTGTTAGCCATTTGAGCCATCCCCTTTCGATGGGTGTGAGGTTTGTTTTTTTGGTTATATTTTCATTTTAAAAATTAAATATTCTAACAATTAACTTCAAGAAAAGTTTATCATAATTACATAAAGAAAACTCAATCCTTGGTGCGGAATGAGTTTTCTTTTGCGTTCAGGTTATTTATCTTTCATGATTTTCTTTTCGCCTGTATTTGGATCACGCACTACTTTGTCTTCAGACGGCACATAATCTGGAGATTCATTAGGTGCCTTATGGGGTTCAGCTTTCGCTGGAGACTCCCAACCTTCATCGCCACCGCCTAACATTTCACTCGTTTTTTCAATAATTTTCTCGACGGTTGAATCATTTTCGTCTTTTTGATGATCGGTGTTCTTTCCTTGTGAGTCTTTTGTCATCTAGTATCCCTCCAAGAGTGTAGTTGTTTTTAGTTTACCCTTTGTGTTGGGGGATAATCATTTTTGCGTGAGGAGTTTTGGCGGCGGTTTTAGTCGAGGACAGTATTTGTTGTGATTTGGACAGTATTTCGTCGATTCCGACAGTATTTGCTCTCATTTGGACAGTATTCTACTCAATTCGGACAGTATGCCCAAATTCTTCCTCTCCCTCCTAATTCAAAACCTTTATTACCCAAGACCAGGAAAGCGCAGGGCGCGCTTTCCGCTTTCGACAGTATTTGTTGTGATTTGGACAGTATTTCGTCGATTCCGACAGTATTTGCTCTCATTTGGACAGTATTCTACTCAATTCGGACAGTATGCCCAAATTCTTCCTTTCTCCTCCTAATTCAAAACCTTTATTACCCAAGACCAGGAAAGCGATGAACCCCGCTTTCCGACTCAAGATCTAAGTCCTTCGAGTCAATCAGATGCTTATTCTAACCAAAAAAGGGTAAACTAATAATTGAACTGATTATACATAAAAAAGGGGCTATGCAAAATGGATTTTATTACATTAAATAATGGCTTGAAAATGCCGCAATTAGGCTTTGGCGTGTGGCAGGTTGAAAACGATGAAGCGACAAAAGTTGTGGCGAAAGCTTTAGAAACGGGTTATACGTCGATTGATACGGCGATGATTTATACAAATGAGATTGGCGTTGGACGCGCATTGCAGGATACAAAAATTCCGCGCGAAGATTTGTTTATTACGACAAAAGTTTGGAACACAGACCAAGGGTATGACAACACGTTACGTGCGTTTGATGAAAGTTTAAACCGTCTTGGACTTGATTATGTGGATTTGTATTTGATTCATTGGCCAACGCCTGAGTTTGATACTTATGTGGAAACTTATAAAGCATTAGAAAAGTTATATAATGACGGCCGCGTAAAAGCGATTGGAGTTTGTAATTTTGAAATTGAGCATTTGCAGCGTTTATTGGATGAGTGTGATATTCCGCCAGTATTGAACCAAGTGGAATGCCACCCATACTTGGCACAAACAGATTTGAAGGAATTTTGTGCGAAACACGACATATTCTTGGAAGCTTGGAGTCCACTTGAACAAGGGGGCGACGTGCTGAAAGATGCGACAATCACGAAAATCGCGGAGTCGAAAGAAAAGTCTCCTGCTCAAGTTGTGTTGCGTTGGCACTTGCAAAACAACACTATTGCGATTCCAAAATCGGTAACACCGTCACGTATCGAAGAAAACTTTGATGTGTTTGATTTTGAGTTGAGCGACGAGGAAATGGAAGCGATCAATGCGTTAAACAAAGAGCGTCGTAACGGACCTCATCCGAACGACATGAACGTGCGTTAATAGTTGTCCCAACGCCACTTTGATAAATCAAGTGGTGTTTATTTAAAACGTAGAGAGAGGAGGAGAAACAACTTGAGACACCTTCTTGCACTTGGCATCAAATTTGTTATAGTGACATTTGTCTTAGTTCTTGTGCTGACCTTAATCTTTGACGTTGCGTTCGTGCCTACTTTGTTAATTAGTTTAGCGTTGACCGCGTTGTCTTATGCACTTGGCGATATAATGATCTTCCTAAACGCCAGTAGTCCTGAAAATCAATCAACGCGCAATGGCATCGCGACGTTAATCGATTTTGTTATGGCTTTTTTAGCCATTTGGCTGCTTGGTTGGCTGCTCACGGGACAAAATATCGAAATGGTTACCCCCGCATTAATGGCAGCAGTGATTCTCTCTGTTAGCGAATGGTTCTTTCATCTTTATGTTGATCGCTTTGTTGTGCCTGAGTACAACAATGTTAGCGCAGTTAGACGATAATAAACTCAAAAAGTCGATCCCATTGAAGGATCGACTTTTGTATTTGTTTCATAGTCTATAGTGGCTTTCTCCTACCTAAACTTTCTCTCCACAAAATCTTGTTCTTGCTCAGGTGTCATAAATCCTGTCGCTCTGCCGACAGTGCCCCCGTGCCAATCCCAAATGGTGTTGTGTACATTAACGGCGTTAGAAAAGTCGCCTTCTTTCCATTTCTCCAATGTGGCTAAGTAAAAATCGCTGTGTTTGTAGTCACCAGCATAAGCGTTAACTATGGTGAGTAACCCATCGATATGCTCAGGGGTCATTTCAACTGCGCCTTTTTTTTCACTTGCAGTAATTTTTTGGTGTGTCATTTGGTGCATATAAACTTGCAGTTCGCCTTCGCTCATTTTGAGGTCATCACTGTCAACTTTCACATCATCTTTTTCTGCGGCAACTGCTTTGTTGTCGCTTTTCTCAATTTCTTCGGCTACCTTTGTTATGTTACCGCCCTTTGAAGAACCTTGCGTGAAAAAATAATAGCCACCTACAACTACTAGTGCCAAGACACCGATCGTTATTGCGCTCATTTTTAGTACCGATTTCATTTTATACAGCTCCTTGCGCTAGTCTTTCTATGTAAGACGATATTCCTACCCTAGTATGAACGACACGTTACTAATTATCAAGATTTTTTTGGAAGTCAAGACCAGTAGATACTTATAAAGTAAAAAATGCGCCATCTTTTAAAAAACAAAGATGACGCATTTATTCAGACCACTAAACCCCTACAGTTAATACATCGTCAAGAATTTCTTCGAACAACTCTTCTTCAACAGCGGCTTCGATAAACAATTCGCCTCCGTCTTTTTCAAATAGTTCAGTAAGCAGTTTTTTTGCTTGAATTGGTTTATTTGCGACCATAGTTGCGCGTGCCAGCTCGTAACTTGTCGGTAAATATTCCGGTACTACATCTTGTAACGCACGTAACCGGGTAATAGCCGAGACACTGTCTCCAGTATTAATTGACATAATCGCGAGCGTTACACAAATCCATTCATTCAGACGCAGCTCTTCAGGTATGCGACTTTCAAATTGTGCTGGTTGCACTTTCCGGTGATCGGCAAGCAAATGCATCAACCGGACATAGCTATCGCTGCGATATGGATTCATCGCGATTGCCTGTTCGTAAAACGCCTCGGCCTTTGCGATATCTTCTTCAATAGCAGCCATATCCCCTTGCCATAACACAAGATCAATGTCGGTTGGCTTTTGCTTATGCAGTTCTTGTGCTTGTTTGATCGCTTTAGTTAGCAACTTTGGAGACTGCTTGTTATTGGCTTCTTGGAATGTCGCTTGAAGCAATAGTTTCGCCGCATCAAAATTGCCCGTGCGTTTCACAAACGGCTCCAACTCTTCTGCCGCATCGTCTGCCCCGTCCCGCTCCAAGTAAAATTCGGCAAGGTGCAAGACAGGAATTTCGCTGTCTTTGGATTTTTTCGCAGCGTCTGTATAAATGTCAATAATGTTCGAAACGAGTAAAAAGCGGCGTGATTTGTCGCGTAACCTTCCAAAGAAATTCGTCGATTCCTCTTCTTCTATGTCCAACAACACCACCAATTGATCGGCGCTATACGTTTCAGCCATCGCCAACTCTTCGCCTTTGAGTCGTTTTTTCAAGCGTCTTTGAATATCACCAGTTTTGCGCATTTTTGCTAACACTTGAACATACTCTGCGTAAAAGCCTTCTTCTTCTGGATGCTCTTCAATTAGCTCTTCTAGTAACACAAGCGCGCGCTTCAAGTCTCCTTGACGCACACAAAATTGCATGTATTGATATCGTGAAGGCAACGCTCCGTTAAGTGCTTGCGCTTGGAGCAATAAATTCTCAGCTTCAGCCACTTTTCCTCTTTTCTCTGCAAGTTGCGCTTTTGCGGACAATAACCATTCCTCAAGCACTTGTGCGGACACTTTTTCGAGCACTCGGCCAATTGCGAGTTGTTTGGCGTCGCTGTCGACTAGCTCGAACAATTCTTGCAAATCGAGCGATAATGGTTCATTTTCTAGTACAAATAAAGCGGCTTTAAAAGCTCGGTCCTGATCTTCGAGCGCCAAATAACTACGCATCAATCCTTCATGAGCCACCATAAAACGCGAGTCTGCTTTCACACATTTCGTGTAATGCGCCAGTGCTTCATGCCACTTCTCAGTTTGTTCAGCAAGACGGCCCAACAAATAATGCGCCAAATAAAACCCGTCTATTTCTACTGCTTGTTCGTATAGCGTTTTTGCAAAACGCTGATGGTCTTCAAGTTCATACAAACCACCTTCGTAACACAATAATTGCGAGTCTGGAGCCGTTTCACGGAAGCGTTTGAAACGTTCGAACATCCGGCTACGAAATTGTGGCGCTTCGCCAAACTCTGCATATTGCTCAGCAATTTCGCGAAGGTTTAACGTGTCACGTTCCATCCCCGATTCTAACAAGTCAATGGCTAGTGTTTTCGCTAGGTCATCTTCTGATTCTTGCCAAAGCATAGCAGCGGTTCGGTTAAAGTAAAACGTGTCTCCTGTTTCTTTGTATTGCATAACGAACTTGTTCAGTTCAACGTGTTTTTCTTGTTTTAGCAAGGTATGCGCGATATTTGTGACAGTAAACAAATCGGTTGGATCCAATTCAAGCGATTTTCGGTATTCGGTTTCTGCCTCTGTAAACTGTTCTTGTTCCATTGCGATATGCCCTAAATACGAATGCAACACATCGGTTTTTTCGCAATGATCGATTCCTTCGCGAATAATATTGTCCGCTCGCGCCCAATCTTTTGCTTCCATATGGATTTCCGCAATACGCAAATACGCGAATGGTTCTTTAAAGTCGATTTCTTTGGCTTGCTCTAGCGACGCAATCGCTTCTTTTTCCTGACCAAGCGCTAACAAACAACGACCAATTTCATAAATAAAATAACCGTCTTCTGGATGTTCTTGAGAAAGCTCGCGGAAACGTGTTAACGCTTGTTCATAAGCGCCCGATTCGTATTGAATTAAACTATGTGTAATTCGCGCAAAAACGTCTGTCGGTTCTTGTTCAAGCGCGATACTCGACCATTTAAACGCTTGATAAGTTTTGTCGATTTCTAAATAACAACGCGCCAAATGGCTATAGGCCATTGGCTGATAGTGATCCAGTTCAATCGAACGTTTTAAAAACGGAACTGCTTTTTCGTGTTCGCTTTGGCTCATGTAAATAGCTGCTTTTAAAAACAGTGCATACGGACTGTTTTTTTCTTTCACACCTTCTAAACATTTTAACGCTTGCTCAGTTTCTTCTTTTCGGTAATGCATATGCGCCGCTAACAGCGCCACTTCAGCATCATCTTTCCCGAGGTCTTTATAAAGCTTTTCAAGCCAAGTCGAGTGAAGCGCTTTGGCTCTTTCTGAAAAGCGAGTAACCAATCCAATCATTGCTCCGTAGCGTTCTTCTGGATGAGCTTCAAGAAAATCGATCGAGCGGCCTTTTTCGCCGACTTTTTCTTCAGTAGCCCATATTTCAAACAACTGCGAGAAATAGAGATGTTCTTTATTATCGAGCAAGCTTAAAAACGATTGCTGCTCTGGCAATAAAAACACCATACTCAAAGAATCCGTTAATTTATACGTATCTTTCATGTCTTCATAAGCCAATAAATGCGGCCCTAAATCATTCGGGTCTTGCACAATCAATGCTTCTAAGCGGTCATCATACCCAATAACAACATGCACGTGCGCATTGTTTTCAATCATCATGCTGAGCAATACCGGGATTCCTGCATCGAGCAATTGCTTATAGACATCAAGCTTGCCTTTAAAATAACGCGCCGTAAATCCAAGTGACTCCATATACGTCATCGTCATTTGCAAATCCGAACCCGTCACATCAAAGACATGTTCCGCTATTTCGTCTTGCCCTTTCTTCATATCGTAAGCTTCAAGCATCAGAGATAAAGATGCAGGCACACAATAATTGAGCTTTTGAATATTTGGCGTTAACTTAATTTCGTTACGCTTGGCATCTCGGCGAATTTCTCCTTTACCGTAAACGGTTTTTTCTAGCAATTTGTGAAGACTGTTTACCCAAGCTTGGAGATCTTCCCAGCGTTCTAGCTTGTACAAGCATTCCGCCGCCATATATGACCATGCTTTGTGATGAACATGATACGGGTTTTCTTCATTATAATGTGTCATTTGGGCAAGTGCTTTTTCGTAATGCCCAAGGAAAAACAGCGTCCGAATAATATCTGCACGGAATGTCCAAGATTCTGGTTCTAACTCTTGCCCTTTTTCGAGAACGGCTAAAGATTCTGCTTGTCGACCAGTCATCGCCAATACATCTGCATACAATATGCGTACTTGTTGACTCCGCTCAGTGACTTCGTCGCTCAATGCGTCTTTTAACACGTTTTCTGCCGCTTTCCATTCTCCGCTATAGATAAAATAAAAACCTTCAAGATCTGGCCAAACGAACCCTCTTTGTGCTTTGTACTGTTCAAGTTGCGTTTTTGCTTCTGGTAACCGGGTTAACTGAGCAAATACGCGCAACAACAACTGATGTGCCGCTGCTAATTCTTCTGCTGAGTCATTGCCCGATTCGATGCCGTGCAATCTGTTCATCATTTGTTCTTCTGCTTCTAAGCTGCGCCCTGTTTCAAGCAATCGTCCACATTGCCACGTAAATGTTCTCAACGTGCCAAAGCGTTTATGCGCTTGTGTTGCAAGCAAATGGCCGTACGTATATAAATCTGCTTGATCGGTTAGTTTCATCAAGCGCAAAAAATCTTCTTCTGTTTGGAGTTCCCCGATAAATTTGCGTAATCCCCGAATGGAACGTGTCGCCCATAACTGACGGATTGCGTCTACTGCTTGCTGCGCTGTCTGTATCTCATTTGCTTTCATACCTCTATTGTTCCCGCCTCTCCCATTGCCCCATGTAAATGTGGTTGATTTATTATGTAGTGGAAAATTATAGGACGCAATACAAATATAGGGGTGCCAGAAGTTTATTTTTGGTATTTGTTAATAAATCTATTTGAGGACATTTTAGTGGCTCATCAACAAGCCTATTGGCGATCTATACTAGGATAGAACAAGTAAGAGGTTAAACAAAAAACGTTTCTTCTATAAATATAGAAGAAACGTCAATTTGAGTTGAGTTTATTTAACGGATTTTTTCATCTGTCAGTGCACCGGCTATTTTCTGTATCGTTTTCCAGAAGGTTTGGGTGATGCCGCCTTGTTCTTCCACGTATATACTCAATCGATAAGCTAAGTAAACGCCTCCGATGTCAATAATCGCATCGGAAATTCGTCCCGTTCGTTCGAAAAACAATTGAAGAAATTCAGTGAAGAACGCAAACAGACTGCACAAAATGATGGCTTTGGTTTTATTGCCAATAGTTTGAGCCAGTAGGAGAAAAAGGATACCGAAAGATAAGGCGTGACCGGTTTTTTGGAAAACATAAAGTCTACTGCCGAGATGAATATCTGTGGTGATGAATAAGTCAGATAAGTTGGGGAACAAGCGAATATTGAAGTTTATATCATGTGCGAAAAGTAGAGCTTGGAAATTGTAGTTATTGGTTGCTAGTAAAATGCACAGCCCCCAGAAGATGACCGGTATGTATTTTGCTTTCAAAACGCTCTTCCCTTCGATTTTGTTAGCTGTTTCTATTTGACGGATTATTTACTTACATGATATTCCAGTAGAATCGCTTAGCTTATTATATGTCGGGTGAGTTTAAATAACTAGTAGCTGCTTAATATAAATGCAAAAAAAAGTAGCTAGAGTGAAACAACGGCAGTGGTTTCACTCTAGCTCGATGCTGTCACCACTAAACACTTCTGCTTTCATTGGTGAAGATAAGAGCATTAATACTTTATCGTGATCTTCTTGTAATTCTTCTCTTGGAAAGTGTGCTTTATAGGCTTCCGCATCTTTCCAAATTCCAACTACTTTATAAGTGTATTCCTGCTCTGTAGACTTCAGAAAATCGCACATAATATTGCCTTCTTCTTTTCTTACTTTCTGAAGAATGGAGTTGCTTACTTCTAAAAATGCTCTTTCTTGTTCGGGTTTTACTTGCATGTGTGTGTAAAGAAAGATCATCGTTTTACACCTTCTAATCTGTTATTCATTATCGATATTCACCATGTACGACTTTTTTCGTTATTGGTGCACTTAAAAAATTTGCCGACTTCTCAACGTATTCGGTTATATAATCACTCGCAAGATGAGCGTCATAGACTTCTGCATCTTTCCAAAATCCAACGACTTTGTACAGGTTTTCTTCGCCAAACACCTTCATTAAATTGTAACTAATATTTCCTTTGTTTGCTCTGGCTGCTTGAAGCACAGATTTGCAGGCTTCTAAAAATTCTTCTTCATGACCCGGTTTTACTTCTAAGTGTGAGTAATTAATAATCATCCACTCTCATCCTTTCAACCGTTTTGTGCTGATTGAATAATAAAAAATTAATATTCTGTTAATTATATGCTTTTTGGATGTGAATTGCCACGATTTGTTCTTTATTCAATTAAAAAAGAGCAGCTATAAAGCTACTCTTCAGAAATACTTCTTATTACATTTTTACAGTTTCTGCGCTATACGCGTTTAAGTCCATTGGTGCAGCCATGAATGTTGGTGCTTGTTGAACAAATGCTTGGAAATGTTCGCTTGTGTTATGTGCTTGGATCGCTTCAGCGTCTTTCCACACTTCAACCATTGTGTAATGCTGTTCTTGATCAGTAGATTTTTTCAAGTCGTAGCTGATGTTGCCTGCTTCTTGACGCGATCCTTCGATAACTGTTTTAGCTGCTTCTAGAAATGCTTGTTCTTGAGCTGGTTGTACTTGCAAGTTTGCGTGAATAATAATCATGTGGACTCATCCTCTATTTTTTATTTGGTCGTGCTTTAATACTCGCTTATATTGTTTTGCATGCGGCTTAGCATGTCCGATAAATGCTCAATTTCTTCTGGTTTGAAGTCGTGAAGCATTTGATTGACAAAGCCCATGTTTTCTTGACGGTAGCCGATAATTTTTTCGCGGCCTTCATTGGTTAAGCTGACAAAAATAACGCGGTTGTCGGCAGGGCTTCTTTTTCTCGTAACCATGCCGTCTGCCTCCAGTTGTTTCAGGTGGCGAGTAACGGCCGCGCTGTCAATATTGACGGCTTTTTGAAGCGTCGATTGGTTGATTTCGTCGGTGTTGTAAAGTTGATAAAGCAATTCATAGCGCGATGCACTAATGCCTGTACAACGTTCAAATTTCGGACTAATTTGGTTGGTCAGTCCTTTGAACAATTGCAAGATTTGCTCTTGTTTTGAAAATGAACATGCCATCAATGGACCTCCTCTTTTGTGATTGGGTCAATTGATAGGCTTTCTGCTTTTCATTGACCCTATTTTATTTCCATTGTGTAGTAGTTTCAACAGGCAAACGGTATGACTGGAAGCCATCATTTAATGCTTTCCCGATTGTCAGTAACATAACTGGAACATAACGATCTTTATCTAAGTCTAACACTTCTGCGATGTTTTCTTTATCATAACCGCCAATTGGGTTCGTGCCATATCCATGAGCACGCGCAACAAGCATTAATTGCATAGATACAAGACCTGTATCCAACATAATGATGTCTTTCATTGTATCGTACGGTGCATTTTCATAAGCTGGTTTGAAATAATCAAGCTGTGCGCGCATTACATCTGCAGGCATATAGCCAAGTTCTACAGCTTTCCCGTAAATTTCTTCTCCGTATTCGATGTTTTTAAGATCCGCAAAAATTGCGATGACTGCAGACGCGCTCATTACTTTTTCTAAGTTAAATGAAGCAAGCGGTGCGATTTTTTCTTTTCCTTCTTCTGTGTCGATCACAACAAAACGCCAAGGTTGCATATTAATAGAAGATGGCGCTGTTGAAGCTTGCTCTATGATTTGGCTCATTTCTTCGCGGCTGATTTTCACCGTTGGGTCGTATTGTTTGATCGAACGACGGTTGTTCATAATGTCGTTAAAATCGTTTGTTTTTTGGAAAGTTTGTGTAGCTTGCATATATATCATGCTCCTTTTTCTGTTAAGTTATTATGATTTGATAATGATTGAGGTATCAATCATTGACTCCTCATACAATATAAACCCATCGGAGGGGAATTGCAACTATAAAGTTTTGGGAGTTTTTTTGGGATGGCGTGCGTAACACTCGTTGCACCGTGCGTATGCCGCCATCTTGACTACTTTTAACTCGATAATACTTGCCCACCAAAACCAAAAACATTAGTTGCCCCGCTTTTCGCGAGCGAAAAGCACTAAAAGCTATTAGCTTTATTTCAAGAACAAGCAACCTCTACTTTCGAGTGAGACCTTTTTGCGTCCGGAACCTCGTTCGCGCGTATTTTTTCTGGAACGCGCGTAAGTTTCTCGCGACCGCGCGTATTCTTCCAGCATCGCGCGTAACACTCGCCGCATCGTGCGTACTTCTCTAGAACCGCGCATATCCCGCCACCCAGCAATCTCCCAACCCTAATCATCCTCCCCCGCCTAACAAAAAACCTACTTGCCCCGCTTTTCGCGAGCGAAAAGCATTAAAATCTCCTT
>NZ_AEPB01000024.1 GCF_000189395.1 Planococcus donghaensis MPA1U2
CTGAAGTTCATCATGAACTTCAGCGTTTTTTCGGCTTTAATTTGTTACCGCTTTTGAATGCAAATCAGGTAAAGATGCACGTAACGTCAAGGTTTCTTCTACTGTTAATGGAATCATTGGCAAGCGAACACCGCCTACTTGAACGCCCGTGATATTAAGAGCCGCTTTAACTGGAGTCGGGTTTGGTGCTGCAAACAATGCTTTCATGGTTGGCACTAAACGTCTGTGGATAGCTGCCGCTGTTTTTACATCACCTGTTTTAAAGCTCGTAATCATGTCTTGCATGTCATTGCCAATAATGTGTGCAGAAACCGAAACAATTCCTGTGCCACCAATTGATAGCATCGGTAGTGTTAAGCTGTCATCACCGCTGTATACCGTAAATGAGTCAGGCGTATTTTCGATAATTTCAGCAGCTGCATCTAAATCGCCACTCGCTTCTTTAACGGAAACAATATTGCTAATTTGGGATAAGCGAATGATTGTCTCAGGAGACAAATTAACTACGCTGCGACCAGGAATATTATAAAGCATCACAGGCAAATTCGTAGACTCGGCAATCGCTTGGAAATGTTGGAACATGCCTTCTTGTGAAGGTTTATTGTAATATGGCGTTACAAGCATAACGCCGTCAACACCGACTTCTTCTGCTTGTTGCGTCAATGAAATAGAAGCACGCGTATTATTCGATCCTGTTCCTGCAATAACCGGAATTCGACCCGCGACTGTGTTTACGGTAAATTGGAATAACTCTACTTTTTCCTCGATTGATAAGGTAGGTGATTCACCTGTTGTACCTGCGACGACAAGTCCGTCAGAGCCGTTCGCGATTAAATGCTCGATTAATTTTTTAGTTGCTGGGAAATCGATTTCTCCTTGTTGGTCGAACGGTGTTACCATTGCTGTAATAATTTGGCCGAAATTCATAAACAACACACCCTTTTCTAATTTTTTTCGTAGCTTAGAGGTGAGGGGCCAGTCAGGAATAAACAAAAAAGCAGCAACAGGGGGGTCCTGTTGCTGCAGTAGAAACAATGTTTACCATTCGTTCCTGTGCATCAGATAGCCCTCCATATAGTTTCCTATATGACAGTCCTGCATTTGTTAAATACAGACCCAGCGCACGGAAATATGAGCTTTCCGTCACTTCGGCAAATCCCCCTTCCGGCAAACGTCAATGGACCTCATCGTCCTCTTTTTGCGTACTGATGGTTTTTGCGCCTCTATCCTACTCCATAAAAATGGAGCAAGAAATATTGAATTAGCTGTACTATAACAAATATATCTGTTAATTGCAAGATGAAAACGCGAAATTTTATTAAGAAAGGAAGTGGATCGAAATGGATGAGCGAGCGTACGACAGTCAACTGAACATCGTAACTGTAGGACATCAACAGGGATTTACAGATTCTCTGCACCATCATCGTTACGAGCCAACTCCGTATGATTTACTTGATACTTTGTTCAAGCATTATCCCGTAATTTCAGAAGATCAACTTGTAGATGTTGGATGTGGAAAAGGGCGTCTAAATTTTTATGTTCATCATTTCTTTGGAACAAAAAGTGCTGGAATTGAGATGAATCCCGTATTTTACGCTGAAGCTCTTGAAAATAAAAAAAGATACCTTGAGCAGCACGAAGACGCTGAGTCGAGCATTAGCTTCTATAATTGCTTGGCACAAGACTATCAAGTCGCAAATCAAGACAATAAATTTTATTTCTTTAATCCTTTTTCAGTGCAAGTGTTTATCGCTTTTCTCAATAATGTTTTGCGCTCTGCTGAAGAGGCTCCGCGAACAATCGATATCGTTTTGTTTTTTGCCCCACAAGAGTATAGCGAGTACTTAGAAACGAGCACAGCTTTTCAATTAGTCAAAGAAATTCCATTGCCTGATTTTCATAAAAATCCACGTGAGCGATTTTTAATTTATCGCCTACTTAAAATGGATTAAACTTAAGTGAATAACGGGTATGCTTTACTATAAAACCATTTTGAAACGAGGGACCTCTATGGATTGGAAAGGAAGAAAAGCCAGTAGAAACGTTGAAGATCGAAGAGGCAAAGGTGGGGCCATTGTTGCTGGAGGAGGTATCGGAGGTATTCTGATCGTCCTACTCGTCGCTTTTTTAGGAGGCGACCCAGGTGTTATCATGGATCAATTAGGCGGATCGTCAGAAACGACGTCTAACCAGCCTTACGAAGCAACGCCGGAAGAAGAAGAGTTGGCTGAATTTGTGTCAGTCGTCCTTGCAGATACAGAAGACGTATGGACAGAAGTTTTTGCAGAAGAAGGCATGGAATATGTAGAGCCGACCCTTGTCCTATATACAGACAGTGTTGAATCGGCTTGTGGAACAGCGGGAGCATCGGTTGGACCGTTTTATTGTCCAGGGGATTATAAACTTTATATCGATTTAAGTTTTTACAATGAATTACAAACGCAATTCAAAGCACCAGGCGATTTCGCGATGGCTTATGTTGTAGCACATGAAGTTGGCCATCATGTCCAAAATTTACTTGGAGTTATGGAAGAAGTACAACCATTGCGTAATCAATTAAGTGAAGAAGAATACAATAAAGTGCAGGTTCGCTTAGAGCTTCAAGCGGATTATTTATCAGGCGTGTGGGCACATCACGCGCAAGGCATGGGGTATTTAGAGGAAGGTGACTTGCAAGAAGCATTAACGGCAGCAAGCGCTGTAGGAGATGATACCATTCAACAACGTGCGCGTGGATACGTCGTTCCTGAAAGTTTTACGCATGGTAGTTCAGAACAACGCCAGCGCTGGTTTAAAAAAGGGTTTCAATCCGGTAATTTAAAAGATGGAGATACGTTCAATGCGACTGATTTGTGACCTTTTTTGATTTTCTCTACTATGAAAAGGGTGCAGCATTGATATTTTTGCTATTCTAATTCATTATAAAGAATAGACAGTCTTTTCATCTGAGATGAGGGGAAATATAGTTCTATGAAGGAAGTACAACATGGTTGAGGATAATATCACACGCATAGAATACGGCGAAAAAGAATTGATCTTAATCGGTACGGCACATGTATCTAAAGCAAGTGCTGAGCAAGTAAAGGCAGTTATTGAAGCAGAACAGCCTGATTCGGTTTGTATCGAATTAGATGCACAACGCTATGAATCGGTAACGCAAGATAGCAAATGGAAAGAAACCGATATTTTTAAAGTGATTAAAGACAAAAAAGCGAGTTTGTTATTGATGAACTTAGCGATTTCTTCGTTTCAAAATCGGTTAGCCGATCAGTTTGGCATTAAACCAGGGCAAGAAATGATTCAAGGAATTGCCTCTGCCAAAGAAGTGGGAGCAGAACTTGTATTAGCGGATCGCAATATTCAAGTGACGTTTTCACGTATTTGGGGCAATATTGGCTTTATGGGGAAAGCGCAACTGCTCACTTCTGTATTCTTTAGCATTTTTAGCAAAGAAACCATTTCAGAAGAAGACTTGGAAAAGATGAAATCACAAGATACATTGAATGCGGTGATGGATGATTTTACTCAAGCTTTTCCAAAACTAAAAACACCACTTATTGATGAACGTGATCAGTATTTGGCACAAAAAATAAAAGAAGCTCCTGGTAAAAAAGTCGTCGCCGTTTTGGGTGCCGCTCATGTGCCAGGAATCATTAAAGAAGTTCATAACGACCACGATTTAAAGAAACTTTCAGAAGTTCCACCCAAATCGAAATGGCCAAAAGTTATTGGCTGGGCGATTCCATTAGCGTTGGTTGCAATGATCGCTATTACGTTCATGAACAACCCAGCAGCAGGAATTGACCAAACGATAAGCTGGATTTTATGGACAGCGTGTCTTGGAGCAATTGGAGCAGCAATTGCTTTTGGTCATCCATTAGCAATCTTAACAGCGTTTGTTGGCGGTCCGATTGGTGCCTTACATCCTCTTTTAGCCGCCGGATGGTTTTCTGGATTGGCGCAAGCGTATGTTCGCCGCCCGAATGTTGGAGATTTCCAAACCTTGTCGAAAGACGTTTTCACGCTCAAAGGATTTTGGGACAATAAGGTAACGCGTGTTTTATTGGTTGTGGTACTGACAAATTTAGGTACGGCAGCTGGTAACGTTATTGGCGGTTTAGATGTTATTCGATTGTTTTTCCAAAACCTATAAAATGTATGTGAGAAGGCAGCCTAAAAGGCTGTCTTTTTTTATGATTACGTATGTTTATTTTGAAAATCGGGTATAGATTAATTAAGGAATATGATGAACGGAGGCGCATTAAGGTGAGCTTTTTTCTGGTGGGGATTTTGCTGTGGTCTCTGGTGATTGGGTCAATGATATTAGCGATTATCGGTCTGTGGAAACGATCATGGAAAGCACTGGCTTGGAGCGGAATTGCACTTTTGCCCCCAATGGCGCTTATTTTTTGGGGTGGAGAAGGCATTTGGTTCCGAATGTCTATTGTGCTACCGTTGTTGTTATTTGTTGCCGCTTATTGGATGAAACAGCAACAGATGCCAAACTTGTAAACCAGGTGGATTCTCCATCTGGTTTTTTTCGAGCATTTTACTAGTGTTTTTAAATTCATAGTTATACAATAGTTATACAAAAGTTGGAGGGGGCGGAATAATGAAATACATATTAGAACGAAGCAAATTATTCATATTTTTAATTTTAATTCTGTCGATTGTTGGAGCCTATGTTTTTGTTACATTGCCACAACGTGAAATTCCAGAAACGCCGTCAAGCCTCGTATTAATATCAACAATTTTGCCAGGTGCGGGACCTGAAGAAGTTGAAACTGCAATTACGAATCCGCTCGAACGTGAAATTCAAAAAGTAGATGGCATTGCATCATTGCAATCGATTTCTTCTAATTCTGCTTCTATTATTACGTTAGAGATAGAGGATGGAGAAAACCCGGATGACTTGGTGAATAGCCTCCAGCAGCAAGCGAGTAGCGCAGCTTCAAGGTTTCCTGATAATGCACAAGAACCAACCGTTGAAAAGCTGAGCTTCACTTCTCCTTTAGTGTCGTATATGTTTTATGGAGATAAAGAAGAGTTGGCAAATATGGAAGAAGCGTTGTCAGCTTTATCTAAAAAGGTAGAAGTTGTTTCTGGTGTTGCAGGAACAACTGTTAAAGGGTTAAATTCACAAGAAGTGTTAATCGAGCTGAACAGTGAAGAACTAGCAGCCAATCAGCTTCAACCGTTTGAAGTGCTCGAATCGCTTCAACAAGCCAATCAGCCATTGTCTCTTGGTACACATGATAACGGCAACGAGCAAATTAGCCTAACTGTGCAACAAGAGCAAGGCATTGAGAAACTAAAAGAATTACAAGTCGGTGCAGCCGCAGTGCCACTTGCTGATGTTGCAACGATTGAAACAGTCGATCAACAAACAAAAGATGTTGTGACATTTAAAGGTGAAAACGCCATTTCATACACGGTCTTTTTGCAGACAGAACAAGATGTTCCTGCAGTTGATCAAAAAGTCTCTGACATCATTGACGAATTTACAACAGAATTGCCGGCGGGCGTTCAAGCTGAAAAATACGTTTCTCAAGCAGAAAGTGTCAATGAAATCTTTGACAGCTTGTATGTTTCATTAGCGATTGCAGTACTTGCCGTATTGATCGTCACGACAGCAGGATTGACGTTATTTGGCTCGTTTGCAGTTGCGTTGACGGTACTAGCTTCTGTGTTAATCGGGATGATTCCCATACCATGGTTGGGTGTCGATTTAAACCAAATATCCGTGATTGGCCTAATTATTGCCATCGGGATTTTAGTCGATGACAGTATTGTTGTAAACGATAATATCCAACGACGTTATAAATTAGGGGATTCTGCCCTCAATGGCGCGATTACAGGCGTTCGCGAAGTTTATCCATCAATTATTGCCTCAAGTTTGGCGATTGTTGTTACATTTACACCATTACTGCTATTATCAGGTGGCAATGGGGCATTTATCAAAGCCTTGCCGAGTATTTTAATCACTACAATCATTGCATCAACGATTTTATCGATTACTCTTGTTCCAATGATGCAATACTTAAAAACAAAACGAAAAGCAAACAAAGTATCCGAAAATCCTGGATTTTTAGGAAAACCACTCGAGAAAATCGCATTGTTTTATTCTAATAAAGTTTTGCGTGGTGTATTAAAACGCCCAATAATTGTTGGGGGCGGCGGTTTGTTAATAGCGACAGGGTTATTATCGCTTGCGCTCTTTACGCCGTTTGAATTTTTCCCAGCAGCTGATCGTCAAGAAGTAACTATGAATGTTCGTCTGGCAGAAGGCACGACGATTGAAGATACTGACGAATTTCTTGCTAACTTAACTGAGGAAGTTGGAGCTGAAGATGACAATGTCGCTGAGATCTCTATTTTCTCAGGAGAAGGGCTACCGAATTTGTTTGCTTCTTCGATGAACAATACAGGCGGCAACACGGGTCAAGTTGTCTTCCGAATTGACCGTGATGAAACTACGGCCGCTGATTTTATCGAGAAATGGCAGCCTGAGTTACGTGAACGTTTTCCAGAAGCTGAAATTTTCTTAGATACAATTGTGCAAGGTCCACCTGTAGGAGCTCCTGTTACAGTTGACATCACAGGTGAAAATATTGAAGAACTAGCTTCTCTTCGCGATCAACTAAAAGAGCAAATGCTTGCGAGTGGCGCGACGATTGTTACGGATAATCTAGGCGATCCAGTTCCGGCAATTGAGTATGTGCCAAACCAAGACGCATTACAAGAAAACAAAATTGCGCTAAACACAGTCACGAATCAGCTTCAATTGTTGACACAAGGTGTTCCTTTATACACCATTTACGAAGGTCAAATGCCGTATCAAGTGTTCTTGAAGCAATCTGGAATTGATGAAGGACAACCAATTGATTTGTCTCAATTTGAAGTTCCGGCACTTAGTGAACAGGGACCACCGACATTGGTGCCGATGAATGAACTGTTAACAGCAGAAGATACGACGAAATTAGCGCAAGTTCCGCATAAAGAAGGGGATCGTTCAATTACCCTTCGTGCATTTGGCGATGTAGATGACTTTGAAAACAAAATGTTAGCTATCGTCGATAAAGAACGTGACTCTCTGCCAGATGGCTATGAATTATCGACAGGTGGAGAAAACTCTGATCAAGAAGCTTTCTTTGCTGAAATCGGTGTTTTGTTCTTAGTTGTCATCCTACTGGTGTATTTAGTTATTGCCTTCCAGTTTAAATCGTTCAGTTTGCCGTTCTTAGTATTGATTGCCGTGTACTTAGGTATTTCCGGTGCGATACTTGGACTATTCTTAACCCAAACACCGTTAAGTTTCTTAGGTGTTATGGGAATTGTTTCACTAACAGGTATTGTTGTTCGTAACGCAGTCGTCTTGATCGACTTTGTAGAAGTTCGCCGTTTATCAGGGGAGCTTGATATTAAGGAAGCCATTATCGAATCAGGCTATGCTCGGATCAAACCAATCTTGTTAACAACGATTACATCGATTATTGCCCTTGTCCCAATTGCAGTGTCAGGGGATCCATTATTTGAACCATTGGCGATTACAATCATCGCTGGACTCGCGTTCTCAAGCTTGTTTACCTTAGTAATGATTCCAGCGCTTTACTTAATATTTTACCGAGTGAATCGCCGGAGAAATAAAGTTACAGCATAACACCTAATTGCGTAGCCTCCGGGTTGCGTTTTTTGTTGTTTTTTATTCGTTATTCTCAGGACAATAAAACCTTATGTGGAATAGGATGGAAGTTAAAAAGTCGGACTTAAAGGTACAAAGTAGTATTTATGAATGCGTTCTCATTTCTTCACACGATAGCCATTTACTTCTTCTTTTAGATTTGGTAAGATGTCTGACGACAGCTGAGTTAAACAAATTATTTGCTTAATTTTCTGATAAAAATCTATCGATGAGGTGAAGTTGTGAATTTATTGTGGGGCATCTTTGGTATATTCGTTGTTCTTGGAATTGCCTTCCTGTTATCAAGCGGCAAGAAGTCTATTAAGCCACGGACAATTCTCGGCGGATTAGCTATCCAAATTACATTTGCGTTTATGGTGTTGGAATGGGAATTCGGGAAAAAAATATTATTATTTATTTCGAATAAAGTTCAGAACGTAATTGATTATGCAGGCGAAGGAATTGGTTTCTTATTTGGTCCAGCAGCTGATGTTGGCGGCTTTGGATTTGTCTTTGCTTTTCAAGTACTAACAGTTATTATTTTCTTTTCTTCTTTAATTTCAGTCCTTTATTACTTAGGCATTATGCAAATTATTATTAAGCTTCTTGGAGGAGCTTTGGCAAAACTTCTAGGAACAAGTAAAGCGGAATCGATTTCAGCAGCAGCGAATATTTTTGTTGGTCAAACAGAAGCACCGCTTGTTATCCGTCCGTTTATTGCGGGGATGACGAAATCGGAATTATTCGCAGTTATGACAGGTGGACTTGCTTCAGTAGCAGGTTCAACTTTAGCAGGATATGCCCTTTTGGGTGTCCCTCTTGAATACTTATTAGCAGCAAGCTTTATGGCGGCACCAGCTGGTTTAATCATGGCGAAAATGATGATTCCAGAAACAGAAGAAGTCGAAGAAAAAGACTTCGTTATGGAAAAAGATCAAACTTCAGTTAACGTTGTCGATGCAGCAGCACGTGGTGCAGCTGACGGTCTTCAATTGGCATTAAACGTTGGTGCGATGCTACTGGCATTTATCGCATTAATCGCTTTGTTAAATGGTATGCTTGGTGGCATCGGCAACTGGTTCGGTTTCGGTGGCTTAACGATCCAAAGCATTTTAGGTGTAATTTTCGCGCCACTTGCATGGGCAATTGGTGTGCCGTGGGCTGAAGCTGTACAAGCTGGTAGCTTTATCGGACAAAAATTAGTGCTTAACGAATTTGTAGCGTACACAGCGTTTGCACCAGAAATTGCAAACCTGTCTCCTAAAACTGTAATTGTAATCAGTTTTGCACTTTGTGGATTCGCAAACCTAAGCTCGTTAGCCATTTTACTTGGTGGACTTGGTGCCATTGCACCAAACCGTCGTCCTGACATCGCGCGCCTCGGTATTCGTGCCGTTGCAGCAGGTATGCTTGCGTCATTATTGAGTGCAGCTATCGCAGGAATGTTCGTTTAAGAAATTAACTATAGGTGAGACCTGCAGAAAATGCAGGTCTTTTTTTATTTTTGGGGGAAGTCTAGCTGGCGTGTGTAGGCTTCGCGGTGGTGTATGCACGGTGAGAGCGTGCTTACGCGCGGTTCTAGAGAAATATGCACGATGTGAGGGTGGATATGCACGCTGAAGAAGTTTTGTGCGCGGTGGAGAGGCGTTTATGCGCGTTCCGCAAAAAATACGCGCGAACGGCTCTCACGATGAGAATTTTTTCTAAATAGAGCGTAGCGACAACCGACGACGTGTAGGTGTTAGTGC
>NZ_AEPB01000023.1 GCF_000189395.1 Planococcus donghaensis MPA1U2
ATCCGTTTACGGCGAAGAAGCCGGTGCACAATTTGAAGAAACATGGAAGTCACACATTGGCTACTTTGTGGATTACGTAACAGCAACAGGTGAAGGCAACAAAGAAGGGCAAGAACAAGCGCGTGCCGAGCTGGATCAGTATATCTTAGACCAAGCGGCATTCTTAGACGCAGCAACTGAAGGACGCGTACCAGCCGATGCACTTGAAGAAGGCTTAACAGCCCACGTTGGACAATTACTAGGCGCATTTGATTCATACGTAGCCGGCGACTTTGACGCAGCGTACAGCTCAATTCGCGAAGCGTATGCACATATGCAAATGCCAGCAGCAGGCTTGTCTGCGGCAATCGTGGATCAATTCCCAGATCAATTTAGCGCAACCGAAATGCCATCTGAAATGCCGAAAACAGGCATGGGCGGCATGGCCGATCAAAACTCATTCCCAATCGTATGGGTTCTTATAGGCTTGATGTTAGCTACATTGACAACAGTAGTAGCAGTTCGTACACGTAAACAGTAATTAAAATATAACAAAAAAGCTAGCCCTCCTGGCTAGCTTTTTGTTTACTAAAATAAGGCGTAGAGAGTTTCAATTTTTACTATATTGTGTCGAAAGCTCTGAAATGGGTAAAAGTTTTGAGTTTCGAAAAATTATAAAGAAAAACATACCTAAAAGTACTGTAAAATCGAAAAAGAAATGGAGATGAAGTATATGAAGAAAATAATGATTTTATTGGTATTAGCTATTTTTTCATTACCAGTAGTTGGGCAAGCGCATACGACATTATCCTCCTCAACACCTGCAGAGGGATCTGTCGTTGATGAAACATTAGAAGAAGTAGTTTTAACTTTTGGAACGGTTATCGAGCAAGGAAGTACAATGACATTAGAGAGTGAAGAGATGACCTATGATTTTGAAGAAATCACGCTTTCTAGTGAAATGATGACAGGAGCGATAAAAGAACAGCTTCCAAATGGCTCATATACCATTCACTGGGAAATCATTGGAGTAGATGGGCATGTGATCGAAGGAGAAGTTCCATTTGAATTAGCAGTCGAAGTTGCTGAAGAAGAACCAGTAGAAGATACTAATGCCGAAACTGAAGAAGAACCTATTACCGAAAAAGCAATCGATACAGAACAGGAGTCTGCTCAAGCTTCAGAAACCTCTGAAGAAGACGGGGGCAATATGCTCATTACGGTCCTTCTTATATTAGCAGTTGGGGTTATTGGATTTATTGTATTCCGTTTGTTGAAGAAGAAGTGATTAGGCTATTTTGCAAGTGAAGAAAAGTTACAGAAGAACCCCGAATGATAGTCACTTTAAAAGTGAAATCATTCGGGGTTCTTTTGTTACAATCTTATTTATAAGTTGTTCGTGCGTTTACCTAACGGAAAAATTTAAGCGATAACGACTTGGTTTTTGCCTTTATCTTTTGCTGCATACAATGCATCATCTACCCATTCAATCATGCAATTAAGAGAAGAATTATTTGTGAAACTTTTACCGCCTATTGATACGGTAACGTCAATTTGCCGGTTTTGTTCTTGAATGTTTAGATTCTGAATTTCTTGGCTTAATCGAGTAGCAATAAGTTCTAAATCTGCTTTGTTGGTATTAGGCAAAATCACAGCAAACTCGTCTCCGCCAATACGTGCTGTCGTATCGGAAGGTCTTGTGAACTTTGTAATTTGCATGGCCAGTTGTTTTAATACTTGGTCACCTGTAGGGTGTCCATAAGTATCGTTAATTTCTTTAAAATTGTCTGTATCAATATATAACAAGGATATCGGTGTGTTTTTCTGATGTGCAGAACGCACTTCTTTTTTTAACTGTTCCTGAAAATAACGCCTGTTAAAAAGTGAAGTCAACGAATCTTTTTCAGCATGCTCTTTCAATTGAAGCTCTGTCAACTTTTGTTGTGTAATATCTACATGGCGAATCACTACTCCTTCAACAGAGGCTGCATTAGCTTGCAGAGGATTAGCTTGCATTAAAAACCATCTGCTAGCAGTCGAGGAATGACAAGGGTATTCAAAGTTGAAGCAATCTATCTCCCCTGAAAAAACTGCCTGTAAACCTTTTTGGACAGTGGGTTCTTTATCGCAATACTGAAAGTAATTTGCACCGGTACCACATTTCGATAAATCACTGCCATTATGTATTGCAAACCGATTCCATTCGTTATTTGTAAAACAGATTGTTCCGTTAGCGTCGATTAAACAGATAGGATCTCTTAATGAATTTAATATTGATCTATTTATTCCAGGGTCAATCGATAAAAAAGTATTTTCATGTACATTCAATATCATCATCATCTTTCTATAGGAGAGGTAAGTTTATGCGGTAATACTTCCATTCCCTTTCAATCAAATTTAAAAACTTTAAAATATTTCCAATTAGAAATGTTAATTCGATTCACAGAGACCATGGTCATCCTCAAAAATAGAGAAGATTAGAAAATAGAGTTAATAAATGAAATCATTTGAACATGTATGTTATAAAGGAAAAGGAATATTGAATGTGATTATGGCACTGAAATGTATTACGTTGTGCCATTAAAATGGAAAGGATGATTTTTTGTTAGACTTAGGAAATTTTGAATGGGAAGTGCTCCTTATTGGTGCAGGAGTTATAGTAGCTCAAATAATCGGTGTTTTAATTGCTTTTCTTATTGTAAGGGCCATTGGAAAAAAATTAATCAATCGATTTTTTGAAAGATTGTTGATAAAGGAAGATGTTACGAAGGGGCGCGCCTTAACGCTTCAAAGCCTATCAGAGAATATTTTTTCATATATTTTAATCTTTGTTCTGGTTACAACGGTATTTAATATATTCGGTTTGTCTGTAGCAAGTTTGATTGCAGGGGCTGGAATTATTGGATTAGCAATAGGTTTCGGTGCACAAGGCTTAGTGAGTGATGTCGTAACGGGTTTCTTTTTATTGCTGGAAAAACAGCTTGATGTGAACGATTATGTTACCGTTGGGAACATTGATGGCATTGTTGAAGCCGTGGGTTTAAGAACAACGAAACTTCGGAGCTTTGATGGTACATTGAATTATATTCCGAACCGAGACATCTTAACCGTCAGCAATCACTCGCGAGGCAACATGCGTGCGCTTGTGGATATTGGCATTTCATATGATGAAAATATCGATGAAGCAATGGCAGTTATACAAGAAGCTTGTACACAAATGGCATCAAGAGATATTGGGATTGTCGATGGACCGGATGTTATTGGCGTGCAAGCATTTGGTGCTTCAGACGTTACGTTGCGCGTCATCGCAAGAGCAGAAAATGGCGAACAATGGGCAGTAGAACGGCAATTGCGCAAAGCCATTAAAGAAGCACTTGATGCAAAAGGAATTGAAATTCCATTCCCACATCAAGTAAATATTCAAAAAAACAGTGGCGTTGTAGAACAATAATGCGCTTCAAATAGAAGCATACGAAAAGGCAGCCATTTAGGCTGCCTTTTATGCATTAGTACTGTTTTTCATCGTGTAAAGATGGTGACGAATACGTAGGACGATTGCTTTCGGTGCGTCTTTGATTTTCCAATAATGTGAGTAGCTTAACGGCACCGTTACTCCATTCATTTACTTGCGCAATGTTTTCTCGGTCGTGATCAACTCTCGATGCAATGTTCCCTGTAATGGCACGAACAGAAGCGTTCAAGTCAATGACTGAATTCATTGTGCCTTTTGCGGCATCAACAAGCACAGTAATTTTTTCTGTTTTCATTTGAACGTCTTCTTTTAGTTCATTAGCATGATGAGACAAGTTCGCTGCTTCTAATTGAAGTTTATCTGCACGTTCTTTCAATTTGTTTGCTGAACTTTTCATATCTTTCACCGGTTCTTTCATCCCTACTATTAGTAGAACAACTCCGATGATTGCTATAACTAGCCCTGCTAAAAAGATGACGAGTGCTATGTATAGCCACGTTGTAGAGTCCATGCAATTTCCTCCTCTTTTTTTATGGGTGTCTTGGATATGCTATACCCGTAAAACTTCGATTATTAACATAATAGAAGGAATAGGTCTTGAGAGTTTGCTAATCCGCAAACAACTCCCATAATGTAAACGAGTATGGTAGAATTTTATCACATATGTATAAATTATCTGGCATTTTTTAAATGTGAGAAAGAGCAGGTGCAGAAATGATTGTCGGAATAGATGCAGGTGGTACATTGATCAAAGTGGCGTATACCAAAAAAGGGGAGGTCCATTTTGAAAAGTACCCAATTGCTGAAATCGAGCAAGTTGCAGACTGGGTGAATAATCTCGGTGACTGCAAAGTTTGTGTTACGGGAGGAAGGTCGGGAGTGCTTGTTTCGTTACTCGATCAACCAGCACAAGAAATGGTAGAATTTGAAGCTACACATCTCGGCGTACAAGTTCTACTTGAGAAAAACGGAACTTTAGAAGATGCTTATTTAGTGACCAACGTGGGGACCGGAACGTCCATTCATTGTATACAAGATAATATGCAAGAACGACTAGGCGGTACAGGTGTTGGCGGCGGTACGTTAATTGGGTTAAGCCATTTGTTGACGGGAGTTACTCGGTATGACGAAATCGTCGAATTGGCAAGCCGAGGTTCGCGTGATCGCCTCGATTTAAAAGTTAAAGATATATACGAAGACAAAGAGCCGCCCATTTCAGGAGAGCTAACAGCTAGTAATTTTGGTCAGAATTTGTTTGCGATTTCAGATGGTGTGACGAAAGAAGAGTTGCTAGCGGCAGTAATAGGACTTGTAGGTGAAACGGTTAGCACAGTAAGTGTTCAAGCAGCTCGCCAATGCAGAAGTTCTACTATTGTTTACATTGGTTCTTCATTTATTGATAATCCACTTTTAAAAGAAGTGGTAACAAGCTACACCATTTTACGAGGTTCTGTTCCTGTGTTTCCTGATAACGGAGAGTTTTCTGGAGCAATGGGCGCGATGACTGCGTTAACTAAAAAGGTTGTCTAATTTCTAAACAAAAACGTCTTGCCCAACCAGTCGAATGGTCGGACAAGACGTTTTTTACCTATTCACTAATAATCGTCAACTTTTCACGAATATCAGTACGTTCTTGTTTTGCTGGGATGTGGGCAGGGTAGCCAATCATCATCGTTGCAACAATTTTTTCTCCTGGTTGGACGCCGATAGCTTCGCGGAACACAGGGTTATATATCCAGTCGTTAGAACGCCAAATCATACCAATGCCACGTTCCCAAGCAGCGAGTTGGAAATTTTGAAGCATCGAAGAAACGGCGCCGTAATCTTCATCCCATCTTCTTTGTCTAGGATCTTCAGGCATGATTACGACTAAGTGAAGCGGGATGCTGCGGAAATAATCCGCTTTGTTAAATGCTTTTGCAGGCGTTTCTCCATCAGCTGTTTTCATAGCTTCAAGAAAAGCTTGAACAAATTTCTCTTTGCCAGCCCCGGTATAAAGCTGGAAACGCCAAGGTTCATTAACTTTATGATTAGGTGCCCATTTGGCGACATTCAATAGGTTGATAATTTCTTCGGTATTAACGGCGTCAACTTTAAATTTCTTGATTGAGCGTCTTTCCATGATATTCTGGTCAATACGATTCATCAGTAAACAGCTCTCCTTTTCGGATAAAAATTACGAGTACTTATCTTTTATCCTACCATGGCTAAGTATTAAAGCGTATTAAAACGGACAAAAAGAACAATGTAGTCAGATAGAAATATTGGTAGAATAGAAGCATAAGCAAGGAGTGGATCAAATTGAAGAAAATTGTAGTCATTGGGGGAGGCATTACGGGTCTTTCCGCCATGTATTATTTGCAAAAGCTAAATATGCAAGAAAACCTCGGACTAGAGTTGGTTCTAATTGAACGTTCATCTCAGCTAGGTGGCAAGATTAAAACGGTAAAGAACGAAGAGTTCATTATGGAAGTCGGGGCAGACTCCATTGTTGCACGTCATGCCAGTGTTATGCCGCTCATCGAAGAGTTGGGGTTAAAAGAGCGGATGGTTTATAACGGTACAGGGATTTCTTATTTATATGCGAATAATGTACTCCATGCTATTCCAAAAGACAGTGTCTTTGGTATTCCCATGAGCAAAGAAGCGTTATTTAGTTCAACGCTTGTTTCAGAAGAAGGAAAACAGGCAGCGTTAAAAGATTTTACTAGCCCGAACGAAAATTATACACGGGATAGTTCAATTGGGGAGTTTCTAGAAGCTTTTTTAGGCAAAGAGTTGGTTGAAAATCAAATTGCGCCAGTGTTATCCGGCGTCTATTCAGGAAATCTTTATGAGTTAACTTTATCATCGACATTGCCGTATTTAGTCGATTACAAAAATAAGTATGGCAGTATTATTAAAGGTTTTGAAGCAAATAAAGAATTTTTTCAAGGTGCCGCAAATAAAAAATTCATTTCATTTGATGACGGTATGGAAGTATTGATTGATACATTAGAAAACAAATTAGAACAAAATCGAATTATCAAAGGAATCGGGACAAAGTCTATTAAAAAAGACAAAGACGGCTACCTGATAAAGCTTGAAAATGGTGAAGCATTAGAAGCTGATTACGTAATTTTGGCTACCCCGCATCAAGTAGCACAAGAGTTATTGAATTTGCCCGAGCTAAACACTGAATTTGATCAGTTTTTAAACTCTTCGTTGATTAGTGTGTATCTCGGTTATGATATTCCGGACGACCGTATGCCAGAAGACGGTACAGGTTTTATCGTGTCGCAAGAAAGCGACCTGCATTGTAACGCATGTACATGGACAAGTCGGAAATGGCAACATACATCTAAAAACCAAAAACTATTGGTACGGTTATTTTACAAAAGTTCACACCCATTATATGGTCAGCTAAAAGATTTGTCAGAAGAAGAATTGGTGAAAGTGGCCATGAGCGATATCGAAAAAAGTTTGGGGATCAAAGAGCTGCCATTGACTGCCGAAGTAACAGGGTGGAAAAACTTAATGCCTAATTATCATATGGAACATAAAAATGCGATTAATGCATTGGAGTTGAAAATGGAAGCCATAGTCCCGCGTATTAAACTCGCAGGCTCTTCTTATTTTGGAGTGGGAATTGGCGCGTGCATTCAAAATGGTGCTGACTTAGCAAAGATTATTGTAAATAATTTAGCCGAAAGAGATGAAAAGTAAAAAAATACTCACATAGCAGAGGCAAAGAGATGTAGGAATAGAATCTTGCTCATATCTTTAGTGGTAACAAAAAATCAAAAAACCAGCAGTCTAGATAAATTCTAGGCTGCTGGTTTTTGTTATTGCGTATTTTTTATTTCATGACGTTTAAACGTTTGTAACTGTCGAACTTTGAACTCCAGTATTTATCATTCAAACTTGTAATTTGAACGCGATCACCACCGGCGTGGATAAAGCTATTGTTACCAATTAAAATTCCCATATGTGAAATTCCTGGACGATAAGTGTCTTTAAAGAATACTAAATCGCCAACTTCAGGAGAACTAACAGGAGAAGATAGCGCATAAAAGCCTGTGGTGTTCGTTCTTGGAACACTGAATCCTGCTTGATTGTAAACATAGTAAATATAGCCACTGCAATCAAATCCGCCTGGTGCAGATCCAGCCCATTTATAAGGTGTACCTAAGTAAGATGTTGCTGATGTTATTAATGTAGAAATCGCACCAGAATTGACGGGAGGAGTGACTACTGGATTTGAAACCGTTACTAACGAACCGGTAGCTGATTTTGCATCAACTTTTAAAACTTGTCCGATGCGGATTGCACTAGATTTCAAGCTATTCAAACTCATCAATTGTGAAACAGATGTATTGTGACGTTTAGCAATGTTCGTTAATGTATCACCGCTAACTACGCGATACGTACTTGTGCTAGAAACTGTAGGGGCAGCTGTTGGAACTTTAACTGTAGTTGTCGGAGCAACAGTAACTGCTTTTCCGCTAACTGTTAGCTTTTGTCCAGGAAAAATATTGCTTCCAGAAAGCTTATTCAACTGTTGAATTGAGCTAACGCTCGTGCTGTGAAGTCGAGCAATGCTTGATAACGTATCTCCTGACTTTACGGTATATGTATTTGCCGAAGTGACCGGTGTGCTAGAAACAGCAGGTTTTGCTGGAGTAGCAACTGTTGTTGCAGCGGCTGAGACTTTGATCGTCTGATTTGGATAAATTGAATTTGACGATAAATTGTTCCATGACAGCAATTGATTAACCGAAATGTTGTTGCTAGATGCGATTTTCCATAACGTATCTCCAGATTTTACTGTGTAAGTACTTGCCTCAGTATTTGACGTTCCGATAGCCATTGACAATGCTGTAGCTGCAAATAACGTAAAAATAATCTTTCTCATCCTCAAGCCCCTTTTTGTCGTTTTATTTATCCATAATTCTGTCTAGTCTGTTCGAGTTACTTAATTCTATATAATTAATGCAATATAGGCAATAAGTTTCAATATTACAATTGTGTTACAAAGATGAAAGTCATGAAAATGGTAATTAGATTTTTAATAAATAATAAAATAATGGAAAAATAAAGGATTTTATAATCTCATAAATACTATATCGACCGTTTTGAATAAAAGTTAATAGTTTTTATTAAATTATTGTTTTTTTAATCAAAATATGTGGGAGCCATTTTTCCGGAAGCGTGTATCTTTCTTAAGAAACTCCAAGTAGTTGCAATATTGCTTTTTTTCTGACATTATGAAGGGATATCATGTGGCTAAATTAGAAGGAGGCGGAGCAAAGAATGTACGCAACACTTGGGAAGATCTTTGATCAGACAGTAAGTATGTATCCGAACAAAGAAGCGCTAGTTGATATGAGAAGAGAACAGAGATGGACCTATTCACAATGGAGTGAGGAGGTTCATCGTTTAGCGAATGCGCTTATTAAGGCAGGTGTCTGCAAAGGGGATCGTGTTTCAAGCTTTCTTTTTAATAATAGTGAATTACCTACAGCATTGTTTGCTTGTGCAAAAATTGGAGCTGTTTTCAATCCTATCAACTTCCGTTTAAAGCCAGAAGAACTAGCGTATATATTAAGTGATGCGACACCCGTAGTAGTTCTTTTTGAAGAAGCTTTAAAAGAAACAGTCGGGAAAGTGGCTGAGCAATTTCCAAGTATTCAATTTTGGTTTATAGATGAAAATGTTCCAGAATATGCGGTGAGCTATCAAAAGCAAGTTACTGAAGCTATCTCGACAGATCCACTTGTAGAGGTGGATGAAACAGATATATACGCCATTATGTATACAAGTGGAACAACTGGACGACCAAAAGGCGTTATCCATTCTCATCGCAATATGGCAGAACAAAGTATGACGTGTATTGCGATGCTGAAATATACAAAAAATGATGTGGGCATGGTAATTGCGCCAATGTTCCATTGTGCTGAATTGCATTGTTGCATCATTCCGCGTGTTCAAGTAGGTGCTTCAAGCATTATCATGCATCAGTTCGATCCTCAAGCAACGGTCGACACTATTGAACAAGAAAAGGTTACCGTCATGTTCGCAGTACCCACAATGTGGAGCATGATGACAGAAATAGGCGAAGCGGATTCGAAAGTAAAAACCTTGCAACGTGGATTATATGGAGCAGCTCCAATGGCGCCTGTCCTCGTGAAACGAGTTAAAGAAGTGCTTGGAGTTGAGCTAATTCAGGCGTATGGTCAAACGGAGATGGGACCAGCTATTACTTTTCTAGCTGAAGATGAACAGTTAACTAAAGCGGGGTCTGCTGGAAAACCTGCTTTTAATCATGAAATTCGAATTGTTCGTCCACAAGATCACGGACCTTCAGAACCCGATGATCAAGTAGATCCGTTTGAGGTTGGAGAAATTATTGTTCGAGGTCCAAGTATGATGTTGGGGTATTTCCATCGCCCGCAAGCTACAGCTCGTGTGATGTATAAAGGCTGGTACCATACTAGCGACCTTGGATACATGGATGAAGAGGGTTATTTGTATGTAGCCGACCGAGTCGATGACATGATTATTAGCGGGGGAGAAAATATTTATCCGCGCGAAGTAGAAGATGCTCTTCACGGACATGAACTGGTTCAGGATGTCGCCGTATTAGGCATCCCCGATGAAAAGTGGGGAGAATCGGTAATGGCATTTATCGTCGTAAAAAATGATTTGTTGACGGAGGATCAATTAGAAGAATATTGCCTGAACAACGAAAATTTAGCGCGATTCAAACGACCAAGAACATACCGCTTTGTTGATGAATTGCCACGTAACGCTAGTGGAAAGATACAGAAATTTTTGTTACGAGAACTATATGCGGATAAAAAACTAAAAGAAAATGACGGAAAGTAAGGGTGGAAGTTGAGAAGGAGAATGTTTTCATGGACATGAAGCCAATGGATGAAACCATTATTGGTCTGCTAGGAATCGAGCTAGGTGAAATGACTGCGGATATCGCAATGGCTACCATGCCTGTGCATGGACCTACACATCAAGTTTTTGGTCAACTTCATGGAGGGGCATCCGTCGTATTAGCTGAAACAGTTGCTAGTTTTGGCACTTGGAATTTAATCGATCAAGAAAATGAAATGGCAGTAGGTCTCGAGATTAATGCCAATCATCTACGTGGAAAACGAGACGGAATAGTGACGGCTATCGGCACGCCCTTGCATAAAGGAAGAACCACTATGGTTTGGGATGTGAAAATTATTGATGAAGAAGAAAAGTTGATTTGTGTTTCGAGGTGTACGGTAGCGATTGTTCAAAAGAAAAAATAATTTATCAAAGAGAATCCCTTGCTCAATTGAGTAAGGGATTCTCTTTGCCTATAATAAGTTTTTCATATGCAGGCATGTTAGTATAAACAATAAAGAAATGTAAAGTGAGTGTGGTTTATATGTTCAATTCTTTATCTGAATTAATGGAAGCTAAGAACCTAAAAGACAAACGCTCGATTCCGTGGAACCAAATTTGTCAGGAAGAGCAATTGTCTGAGCAATTTATTAAAGAAAATGTAGATCAAGTAAATTGGAAGTTAATCTCTGGTCACCAAGCACTGTCAGAAAGCTTTATCGGGAAATACAAAAATCGCTTGTTTTGGGATGAAGTGATCCAAACGCAAAAGTTATCGGAAAGTTTTATTGAGAAGTATGCCAATAAAAAGAAATGGCAACCCATTGCTATTGAAGAGTTAAGTAAAAAGCAGCAAAAAACATTTGAAAAAGAAAGCCGAGCCTTTGATGCGACCTATTATTGGAAGCTTGTTTCAAAAAAACAGCAATTAGCAAATGCAAAAGGCTTGTCACCGATGTTTATCGAAAAGCATCAAAACAAATTAGACTGGACAGAACTGAGTCGCTACCAGCATTTACCGATGCCGTTAATCTATCGTCATGCTCATCAAGTGGATTGGACGTTAATTACGCGTCATCAAGTGCTATCCGAACGTTTTATCGAAAAGTACAGCAATCGTGTTGAATGGGAAACAATCTCGTTCCATCAGTCATTGTCTGAGCGCTTTATCAACCGGCATCATGGGAAAATGAGCTTTATCTCAGCGCAAGAAAGCCGTTCTGAAACGTTCCTTTTTACACATTTTGATAAACTGGATGCCGCATCCATTCTAGAACATCAACAGCTAGCTAACGTGAAAAAATATGAGCCATTTGACATTTATGTACTAATGAAAGGTGATCAAAAAAAGTATATCCTGAAGTTTCATGAACAGACTGAAGGTTTGGAGGCCGTTCGCAAAGTTGATGAAGAAGAGTTGTATGCCCATTTAGAAGAGAATGATTTATTGGTAGTAATCGAAGAAGATTTCCCAGAACTAGCGATTATTAGCGATATGCGGTTCTAATGTTCTATTTCCAAGGCTTTGACATGTGAACGCTGATTTTTAATAAGAAACAGGTTATACTAAAGAAAAAATTGAAAGTTGGGATTTTATTCATGGCTTTTACGGATTTATCGATTGCAAGCGAAGCAACTATACAACCGATTCTAGACATTGCAGAACAGGCAGGCATTTCAAAAGAGGCGTTGGAATTATACGGAAACTTTAAGGCGAAAATCAATGTAAATCAATTGCCGCCTGTTCAAAAGTTAGGGCAAGTAGTGTTAGTCACAGCGATTAGTCCGACTCCTGCTGGAGAAGGGAAGTCTACTGTAACGGTAGGGTTAGCTGATGCGTTTAAACAATTGAAAGAATCAGTTGCGGTGGCTCTTCGTGAACCATCGTTAGGTCCAGTCATGGGTGTGAAAGGCGGCGCGACAGGCGGCGGTTTTGCACAAGTCTTGCCAATGGAAGATATCAATTTGCATTTCACAGGTGATATTCACGCCATTACTTCAGCGAATAATGCGTTAGCGGCTTTAATAGACAATCATTTGCATCAAAAAAATGTTTTGAACATTGATCCACGACGTATTACTTGGAAACGAGTATTGGATATTAATGATCGTGCGTTACGCCAAGTGACAATTGGACTTGGGGGACCGGGTCAAGGAATACCTCGTCAAGACGGCTTTGATATTACGGTGGCCTCGGAAATCATGGCTGTACTTTGTTTAGCAAATTCTCTTGCCGACCTAAAAGAGCGGTTAGCGCAGATGGTTATTGGCTACACATATGACAGAGAGCCGGTTACAGTTAGAGACCTCGAAGCAGAAGGGGCTTTAACGTTATTGCTAAAAGAGGCTTTTAAACCAAATTTAGTTCAAACGATTGAAGGGACGCCTGCGATTATTCATGGAGGTCCGTTTGCGAATATCGCTCATGGCTGTAACTCGCTGATTGCAACAAATACAGCGAGACAAATAGCAGATGTTGTCGTAACCGAAGCTGGTTTTGGAGCTGATTTAGGTGCAGAGAAATTTATGCACATCAAGTCGAGAAAAGGGGATTTCAATCCTGATGCTGTAGTCATCGTAGCAACTGTTCGAGCGCTTAAAATGCATGGCGGCGTAGCAAAAGACCAGCTAAAAGAAGCTAATGCAGATGCTGTGAAATGCGGAATGGTCAACTTGGCGAAGCATGTGGATACGATTCAACAATTCGGTATTGAGCCTGTAGTCGCATTAAATCGCTTTGCGGGAGATAGTGAAGAAGAATTGGCAACCATACTAGAGTGGGCGAAACAACAAGATGTGGCGATTGCTTTAACAGAAGTGTGGGAAAAAGGCGGGCAAGGTGGAGTCTCTTTAGCTAAACTTGTAAAGCAAGAACTGCAGCGGCCGAAAAACTTCCAACTTCTTTACAAAGAAGAGGATTCAATCGAAGACAAACTTCGGACAATCGTTCAAAAAGTGTATGGCGGAGCAGATATTCAATTGTCTGATCTTGCCCAAAAGCAGCTTGTTGAATTGAAAAGATTCGGCTGGGATTCCTTGCCGATTTGCATGGCGAAAACGCAATATTCATTATCGGATCAGCCTAAATTATTAGGACGTCCAGAAGGGTTTACCATTACCATTCGAGAGATTATGCCGAAATTAGGTGCAGGATTTTTAGTGTGTTTGACGGGTGATATTATGACCATGCCTGGTCTTCCTAAAAACCCTGCCGCTATGAATATGGATGTTACTGCAGATGGAAAAGCAATTGGCCTATTTTAAGTAAACAAAAGGCTTTGAGTTAACAATAAGTCAGCGTATAAGAGGTATTGGGATGAGATCATTCCAATACCTCTTTGTTTTTTACTACTCAACCTGTATTTCGTTTTCGTGTGCTTCAACTCAAAAAAATTTAATATAATTGAATAATCAGTAAAATAAGACGTGATCTGAAAATGGGTGGTAGAATATAGGGAATCAAGGTAAATGAGATAAGTAGTTTAGCTAAAGTTACAGGAGGCACAAAGATGACTTGCCAAATTACAGTTACGGATTTTGTAGAACAAAATACAGCGATTTATATGCAAGTAGAAGTTTATGACCCGCAAACAAATCATCGCTATAAGGAAGAACTACGATTTTTAGGGGAGCTCTTATACGGAGATTTAGTGCATACAAAAAAATCTCCATTAACGGAACCGTGTCGACTGGAGACAATTGCTTATTTGAGATCTTATTTTGACCGATAATAAGGGGGGATTTGAATGGAATTCCAATCAACACACCAACATTTACTATCTCAAAGCATAACCATTTATAACGATGGATTTGGATTGGTCAAAGAAGTGAGAGAAGTCCCAGTAAACAAAGAAGTGACGGAAATCCGATTTATGAACCTCTCTCCTAAAATCGAAGTAGATTCTATTTTCATAGAAGGACTTCACATCGTGGAACAAAGCTATACCTCTGACTTAGTCAGTAAAGAAGCATTATTGGAAAAATATATTGATGAGATTATAACTGTAAAAAATGAAAAGTTGAATAAGGCATGGGAAGTTCGGTTACTGAGTGTTGCTGATCATATTATTGCTGAACGAATGGATACAGGTGAGATAGTGATTGATCCAGTTGGACAGTTGATATTCCCAGGATTGCCAAAAGGGTTACTGACAAAACCAACATTAGTTTGCAAAGTCATGGCTATCGAATCCGGTTCTAAAGCGAAAATTTCCTATTTGACGGAAGGGGTAGAATGGCGAGCAAATTATGTAGTGAAAATTACTGGCTCTACACTAGCTCTTATCGGCTGGTTTCAAATTACTAATAATAGCGGTATGCCTTTTTCCGAAGTTCAGCTCCAGTTAGCTGCTGGCAAGGTGAATCGGCATACGGACAATTTGCCATTATTCACACAGGCTAGGCTGTTTTCTGCAGCAGAGGAGCCAGAACAAAGTTTAGCAGATGCTCATCTATATAGGGTAAATCACCAAGTGACCATTTTAAACAAGCAAACTAAACAAATCAGTTTCATAAATAGAAAAGAAGTTATTTATCGGAGATTGTATAAAGTAGATGCCCACAGTGATCAGGCAAAAATTGTTGTTGAATTTGATAACCTAGAGACTAATAAGCTAGGAATGCCATTGCCTCAAGGGATTTTGAAAGTATACCAGCAAGATGCGAATGGAGAAATAGAATTTAGTGGGGAGGATGTTGTTAAACACACAGCGGTGCAGCAAAAAGTATCTTTAGTAATCGGGCGAGCTTTTGACATTGTTAGTGAAAGTTGGGAAAAGAAGAGTCATCGAAGTGGTCATTTTGACTATGTTACCTATATTTACAAAGTGCATAATCAAAAACGAGAGCATGTTCGAGTCGATGTTAAGCACGAGGTTTTCGAACAAGTATGGGAGATGGAATCGTCTACGCATGATTACGAGTTAAAGCAGTCAAATGAGTTGGAGTTTTGTGCACACATTTCTTCAGGTAAAACCGTGGAGGTAGAGTTTACTTATAAAGTGGATAGAAGAACAGTGGAACCACTTAAGTGAAGTTTGATAAACTAAGATGGATAGAGCAATCAGTTTACAGCAAAGGGGAAGAAAAGACATGTTCAAAAAAATGGCTTCAGAAGCATTAGGATTATCGGATATCGGAAAAATCATCGATCCGCAAGACTTTGATAAAACGGATTCGGATGATTATGTGATGCATGAAGACGGGGAAAAAATCTATTTTTTGATCAAGACAAAGGCGGATGAGTATTGTTTTACGAACCTTGCGATTATCCACGTAGATGGCGATAGCGCAATGTCATCTAAACGAGTATTAAAGCGTTATCCTTATTCGCAACATACCATTTCAAGTGTCGTACTGGAAACGGCAGGGAAAATCGATTTAGATGTCGAACTGGCATTTGTTGTAGGAGCGGTTCCTTTTAAAATTGATGTTCAAAAACAGCAAGCCAATCGTTTAACGGATTTGTATAAGTCATTGTTAAGAATTGCTGAAATTACACACGAAAATGCCATTATTACGAACATGGCAAACGACAGTTTAAATAAGGCGGTCACCGTTTTACAAAATTCTAGAACGAGTGATGTAACATTAGATGATCAATATTCAAAACTAACGGATTTTGGCTTTACTTGGATGACTTCCGTCCGCAATCAATACCATGTAAAAGATTTTGGAGATGTATTTGAAAAATATATTAACAATTAAGAATAAAAAATGAGCAAATCGCATATGCGTATTTGCTCATTTTTTATTTGCTATAAACAGCAAGAAAGTCGATCGTTTTTTTGAGTGTTTCTCTTGCATCATCTGTATATAGGTCGTATTGATATTCATGTTTTAAGTTTTTCTGAGTGCCTTTAAAGAATACAGAAGCGACTCGAACCTCATAAGACTGTAAAACATCAACTAGTTCAGTAGATTGAGAGACAAAAGGATCTGAATCCCCAACAGTTATAAAAACAGGTGGAAAGTCTGAATTAATGTGTTGCACGGTAGAAAGTTCATCGATTTTCGCAAATGACTCAAAAGGTTCCGCGCCTGTATAGGCTGTTAAATAACGATCGATATTAGGGAAAGCTGTGGCTCTTAATGTATTCATATTGTATATACCGCATAACAACAAGGCTCCTTGAAGTTGATCGCTAGATATAGAGGGTTGAATCGCCATGGTTTTAGCGAGTTCTGCATTGGATACAAGAGCGGCTACTTGGCTAGCAATCTGGGCCCCTGCGGAATCTCCGCCGATAAATACTCGTCCCATGTCGCCACCGTAGTTGCTAGCGTGAACTTTCATATAAGCAAGTGCCTCATTTGCCTGAACAATAGGACCTGGATAACGAGCTGCTGGAGCTAACGAATAATCAATATTCGCTACGACGTATCCAGCATCTGCAAGTGACATGGCGTAATCTTGTCGACTTTCTTTAGAGCCTCCTACATACCCGCCCCCATGTATCCATAAAATAACAGGCATTGAATCGATTGCTTCTTTAGGATAATAAATATCTAAAAGGCTATTTGGAGAATCATGGTAAGGCAAGTTTTTTACGACTGCGACTCGCTTCGCAATTTCATGAATATTGGGAGGGGGACTAAAAGCAGCAGAGCCTGATATGTGAATGGATGCTGAAACATCAGGAGGAGCGGTAGTTTCCTCGAATATGACCATTATAAAGATTAAAGCTGTAAAGAACGAAGCAATCATCCATTTTTTTTGAGTTCGACGTTTACTGTTTGCTCTCACACGATCCATCCTTTAAAGTGGATTTTTACTTGTTGAAGTATGTTGAATATTTGTCCATTCGGGTATAGGTTAACTATCTCATTGATTCGGATTTCTTTTCTTAATAGTTATGCTAACACGAATGCTACGAATGACCAACGGACTAAATTCACTGAATTGAAATATATTTGTAATGCCGAACGAGTAAGGTTGCAACACAAAGGGGGTAAGTTGAGAGGTACTATTTTTACATTTTTGAAAGGAGTGAGCAAATGTTTGGAATACCCGATTTAATAGCATTAGTAATATCTGCATTTATTATTTTACCGGTAGTGGTCTTTCTGAGACAATCGGGCTATTTGTTGATGAGCTTGATCTTAGGTGTGAAAAACCCGAGATTAACTATTGGATCAGGTCCAAGAGTATTCAAAATCGGCTTGTTTGATATACGGAAGTATTACCATTTATATAGCTGGTTTTCATATGATTCGCTAAAACGACAAGGAAAGTTTGCTTATGTCGCCCTTTACGCAAGCCCGATTTTATTAAATACAGTGGTGGCTATTACGTTAAATGCCTTGGTGGCCAATGGCATGTTTGAAGAACGAGCTACTTTTTTCAATCGCTTTGTTTTTTATGCGTTTTATTTTGTCTTATTTGATGTTATTCCTATGAAGACTGCAAACGGAATGCCGAATAACGGATTGATTATTTATGAAATGCTTCGTTATGGCAAAAGAACGGATTTTAACAACGAACCTTTTCTTCCCTCTACTTCAGAAGTGGAAGAGCAATATACCGAAGATGTAGAGAAAATGGAAGAACTTAAAGAACATCAAAAAGATCAAGTAGAACAAGAACGAAAAAACCACAATATCTCTAGATCCGAAGAACAAGATCGGAAAGAAGAAATTGAAGAAGACAAAGAAGAGAGCCAAGAAAATCTAGAGGAAATCAAAAATCAAAAGAAAAAACAATTAGAAAAATACGAAGATAATATTCCTCAATGAGGATATATCAAAAAATAAGAACTATGTAGACATGAAAGTAGATATCTTTAACCTAGATTACTTGAATGATAAGATGAACATATAGATTTACCAACAAAAGGAGTGCTCCAAAATGACAAAGAAATCGATGGGGATTCATCACATTACGGCGATTGTCGCAGATCCGCAAGAAAATGTAGACTTTTATGCCGGTGTGTTGGGATTGCGGTTAGTCAAGAAAACCGTTAATTTTGATGATCCAGAAACATATCACCTGTATTTTGGCGACGAATCAGCAAAGCCAGGTACCATTATTACGTTCTTTCCTTGGGGCAACGCTTATAAAGGGAAAATTGGCGATGGCCAAGTGGGTGTTACAACGTATGCAGTTCCCACTGGTGCTTTAGCATTCTGGGAAAAGAGACTCCAGAAATTCAACATCTCTTTTTCAAAAGAAACACGTTTTGAAGAACACTATTTAGTATTTGATGACCCACACGGACTCCATTTAGAATTAGTTGAAAGACAAGAAGGAGAGTCCAGCAATTGGGAGACTCAAGGCGTAACAAAAGACGTCGCGATTAAAGGATTTGGGGGTGCAACATTATACACAGCTAATGCAGAAAAAACAGCTGAGTTACTAGAAACGGTTATGGGACTAGAAAAAATTGGAGAAGAAGATGACTTATTGCGTTACCGCGCAACAAGTGAGATAGGGAATGTGATTGATGTGAAATTGTCTCCTGTCGGTGTAGGGCAGATGGGGGTTGGAACGGTCCACCATATTGCTTGGCGTGCACAAGATGATGCCGACCAACTGGATTGGAAAGAGCAAATCGAAACATATGGATTAGGTGTGACACCAGTTCAAGATCGCCAGTATTTTAATGCGATTTATTTCCGTGAATATGGAGACATCCTATTTGAGATTGCAACAGACCCGCCAGGATTTGCAATAGATGAATCACCGGATTCGTTAGGGGAAAACTTGATGCTACCAGAACAGTATGAACAGCATCGAAAAAATATTCAACGGTTCTTACCGCCTATTCAAGTGCGGAATTTAGATGAATAAAAAAGAAGCGCCGCTGAGTTTGTCTCAGGGGTGCTTCTTTATAGTTATTTCGAAATCATGCTTCTCAACATCAAATTAATGTTTTGAGGCCTTTCAGCGAGCCTTCTCATATAGTAGGCGTACCAGTCCTGGCCAAAAGGTACATAGGTGGTAAAGGCATAACCTTCTTTTGCTAAGTCTTTTTGCATTTCAGAACGAAAGCCATATAACATCTGAAATTCAAAGCGATTCAGAGGAATGTTTTCTTCTTTTACGAATGCTTTTACTTTTTCAATAATATGATGATCATGTGTGGCAATCGAAGTAAACCCAGGAGATCGCAGATGAATCTTAATGAGCTTTAAATAATTTTCATCGACTTCGTACTTTTCCTGAAATGAAACTTCTGCACTTTCTTTATAAGCACCTTTTACAAGGCGGAGTCGAACGTTTTTTAAAGTTTCTACATCTTTTTCAGAGCGATACAAATAGGCTTGGATCACTGTACCGACATTCTCATACTCTGTACGCAAAGCTTCAAGTATATCGAGTGTTTGTTGCAGGTGATTATAATCTTCCATATCTAAGTTGATGAAAATGTCATAGCGAGAAGCTGCTGCTACGATTTCTTGAATGTTTTTCAGACAAAAATCAAAATCTACATCCAATCCAATTTGAGTCAATTTTACAGACATATGTGCATTGACACCGTAAACTTGTATAGATTCAAGTGTTTCTAATATAGCCTCTTTGGCTTTTGTTGCTTCTTCTTTTGTGTGAACAAATTCACCAAGACTATCGATTGTGGCGCTAATTCCATTGGCATTTAACTCTTTTACCGACTGCATCATGCTAGCGATGTCAGTTCCGGCAACGACTTTTCCGGCCCCTAGTTTCAGACCCCATTTTTTGGCTGCACTATTTAGTGGTTGGTTTTTGGACAATGCAATAAAGAAGTTTTTTGTTACACCCACTTTTAATTCCCCCTATACTGTTAAAGCACTTTGCGTTCAGATAAGCTTTCATACAGGATTGTCCTGTTTAATAAGAAACCGTTTATATTCCAAGGGAGTTCGTGTAGAATCCTTTGTTATCTCAGAGCATATCATATATTTACTGAAAACTAAAAATATGAGGAAATAACGAAATTTATAAGAGATAACTTTTCGTCAATTAGTGGTTAATAGGAAAATACTAAATTAGAAATACAAAGAGATAAAAAAGTGTAGAATAGAACAAGCGATTGAAGAAAAGTGAGGGGGGATAAAATGAATCAAAAAGCTACCACAGGCTTTATAATATCCGTTACAGGCTATGGCTTGGTGCATTTTATCACCTATTTTTATGAAAGTGTATTATTAACTTTGCTGCTTTCAGTTTTGGGTGTGGTGCTATTACTATTCGCTGCAATCCTAATGCCGTTTAAAAAGTTTCAACTCCAAATGTGGTTAATTATTATGGCTATAGTGATGTTATTTTTCACTAGCGACTCGTTTGGTGGAGACTTAATCAAAGGGTTGCAACAAATGAGAAATTTAGTTGGTTTGTTATTAGTTGTGCCTATGATTAGCTGGGTTTTAAAAGAAGAGCCTTATATAGAAGAGATAATGAGTTATGCTCATAATTTTTTAAACCAAAGCCAGAAATTTTATTTTGGTCTTATGGCAATGACGCAAGTGATTTCGCATTTTCTATTATTTGGTGTCGTACCGATGATGTATCATTTTATCGATACTTTTTTAAAAGATCACAAAGGGGAAGCGTGGGAAAACTTCAAAGGAACTGCAATTCTCCGTGGTTTTGGGCTTTCTACATTATGGGTAATTAGTATTCCGAGCTTCATTTTTGCAGTAGAGGCATTAGATGCAACACTTTGGAAATCTATGCTGCTGGGGTTTGTCTTTGCATTAGCGGGAACCGTTTTATCGGTTATCTTTTCTTATTATCAAGAAAAGAAATACGGAGTGGACTTTTCAGGTATTTTAGGAGATGAAATAGCAAAGGCTATGAAAAATTCTCGGAATCAAGGAAAGTGGAATAAAGATGTAGCGGAATTTGTCTTTTTGTTTATCTCTTTGTTTGGAACCATTTTCTTTATCCATGAAATTACGGGACTTGAGTTTTTGTTGACCATTCCGCTAGTCATACTTGTATGGACATTTCTTTATTTTCTTATTAAACGAAGAATGCCAAGTTTTGTTGGTGAAAGCCAATACTACCTTTCAAAAGGAATCGCAAAACAAGCGCAACAATACAGTATTTTGGTCGCTGCAGGCTTATTGATTTATATTTTAAATCAATCGAACGTGGGAGATTATGTTATTAATGGTATGAACTTTTTGACGGGGATCATTCCTTTGTTAAATATCTTGTTTTTATTACCGTTTATTGTGATTCTCCTCGGTTTTATCGGATTAGGCCCGCTGCCTGTCATCGTTTTAGTGACAGGTATATTAGAGGCTATTCCTTTTCCCTATCCGCCGGAATTGGTTGTATTAGCCGTTACATCAGGAAGTGTGATATCCATCATTTTATCGCCTTTTGTTATGCCGGTGATTATACTAAGTAGTGTCAACGGATTAAGTGGGATACGCAACGGCCTCCAATTCAATTTGAAATTTGCTATCGCTTTTTATATCATGGTCCAATTATTTATTCAAACAGTTATTCATTTATAGCGAGATTATTAATGCATGTAAAAGACCTTCCGAGCTTTTACATGCATTTTACTAGCTCATAAGGAGAGACATTGAAAGCCTGTTCCCCATGACGTATAATTCGAAATAACTGAATATTAAAAATGGGGAGTGTGTATAAGGGTTAAAAGTAAAAGTGATGTCCTAAAACGATAAAAACCGCCACTTAAATGTGACGGTCCAGATTGTAGACAAAAGTATAGTAATTTATTATTTCGTATTTATATAGGGTCCTCCGCACCAAACGGACGCTTTCCGCGGACGAAGCGCTGAGCCTCCTCGTCGCAAGCTCCTGCGGGGTCTCATCACTCCGTTCTTCCGCAGGAGTCGCCGTTTGATGCTCCAGATCCTTGGGTGACTAGTTAAAAAGACTTCACAACGTTTTTATTTGTAAATAGTAGACTAAGATAACTTACTTTGATATAAGCAAGAAGATTCCAAGCGGGCTGGCCGCGAAGACTCCTGTGGGACAGCGAAAGCTGAAGACCCCGCAGGAACGCCAGTGACGAGGAGGCTGAAGCTGAGCCCACGGAAAGCGAAGTGGCCAGCCCGCTTGGAGGCTATTCACTTTAATGAGACTTTGTCTACAGTCTGAACCGCCACTTAAACGTGGCGGTCTGCTAGTTATTTTGGTTGAGGCGCATGGATCTCCCAAGATAACTTCAACGCATCTGCCAAATACTCGGCGGCTTCTTCCGCTTTAAAGTTATCGACTTGAAACTTAGAGTGATTGAGGGAGTAACTATTTTGTCGTTCAAGAAATAGTGATTTGATATCTTCAAGAGAGCGCCCTTTTAACAAAGGTCGGTTATCCGTGAGAATTTGGATTCGGTCTTTCCAAGATTCCCATGAAATGTCGAGAAACAAGACGATGCAATTGGTCATGCACATGTCTTGAATTTCTTTCTGTAAAAAGGCACCGCCTCCAACAGAAATGATGTTGAGTGGCTGCTTACTGTATTTTTCAATCAAGTCTTTTTCTTTAGCACGAAATACCTGTTCACCGTATTGCTCGAATATTTGTGGGATTGGCATAGCAAACTCTTTCTCGATTTCCGCATCGATATCTACAAAATTGCGATACAGTTTTTGGGCTAGTAACTTTCCGACAGTAGTTTTTCCTACTCCCATAAAACCAATGCACACAATACTTTTTTCACGGATAGATAAACCGAAGTTTCTCATGGGTAACCTTCTTTCTCTTTAGAGTGATTAGTCGGGTTCATAGCCTACTTTACCTTATCTGTGCCAAAAATTCATCGGGTTGTGTGAATATATAAGTTTTATCCATGAATTCCGATTTAACTGTAGTTAATAGAATGATTCTGAACTGTTTTTTTAGTGGGAAATTAGTTAGTCTAGGGGGTAGTTTGATGGCAACGAGTTATGTATTGACAGGATCGTATGCATCCGAAAAAGAGCCGGGTATTAAACTTTGGGAATTCGAAAAGAGCAAAGGACAGCTAACCGAGTTAACGAGCATTGAGGGCATTGAACGTCCTTCTTTTCTTGCGGTTCATCCAAATGGCACGAGCTTTGTTGCGACTAGCGAAGTCGGGGATGGAGAGCTAGTTAGTTATTGGATTCATCCAACCACCAAAAAAATAATGGAAATCAATCGGCAATCTTCGAATGGCGATCATCCAGCACATGTGACCATCGATGAGACGGGAAATTGGTTGTTGTCTGTTACTTATTCAGGAGCAACTATCAATGTCTATCCTCTTTTGGCAGATGGTGCAATCGGAGAGTTAGCATTTTCTATAAAGCACGAAGGTTCTGGTCCAAATAAGGAAAGACAAGATGCAGCTCATCCCCATTCAATTATTCAAGTACCAGGAAAAAATCTATTTCTTGTATCTGATTTGGGAACAGATACAATCAGTACCTATAAGTTAGATGCTGAAAAAGGCGAGTTATCGCTTCGGTATACGGTACAAACAGAAGCAGGTGCAGGACCGCGTCATTTAAGTTTTCATCCTACAAGGCCCTTCGTCTATTCAGTAAATGAACTGAACTCTACATTAATGGTCTATGAAATCAGTCGTGAAGGGCAACTGGAATTTATTCAATTGCTGCCACTAGTACCAGATAGCTATGAAGGAGAAAATACGAGTGCAGAAATTGCTGTGTCGAGCGATGGCAAATTTGTTTATGCATCAAACCGGGGGCATGACAGTATAGCTTCTTTCGCCGTGCAAGCTAATGGGACTTTAGAAAATTTAGGATTAGCGGGGTCCGGGGGAGAAGGACCAAGACATTTTGGGGTTATGCCAGAAGATGATTGGTTAATTGTAGCGAATGAAAATTCACATACGTTAACGGTTTTAAAAATGGGAAATGCGGGCACACCTTGTACAATTGAAAATATTATCCAAACGACAGCTCCCGTTTGTGTCAAAGTAATTAAATAAAACCCATGAGACAAAAAACACCTAAAATCGAAGGTCTGAAAACCTGGCGAATTTAGGTGTTTCTTTTACCAATCCTTAGATTCCTTTTCAATAATGCCAAGCTCTTTCATAAGACGCGTAAAGCCGCTATCACGATTTCCTGCAAAAGCGATTTCAGTGCAAGTAGAGTGAGGAGGGTAATTAAGCTCTTGAGCCTCTTCTAACGTGGCTTCTTCTAAAAAATTTGTCGCATCAGCTTCTTCAAAACAAGAAGGGGCGATATATGTTCTGTACGTGTGCTCAAGTATGACGCGACTTTCCGGTGCTGGTTCGTTTTCTCTTGGTAAAAAAAACAAGAGCAATAACACTGCGACAGCTAGTAGCAGAGCACTCATCCAAATTTCTTTCTTTTTCATAAAGTTAGTCCTCCGTCAGTAAAATTTCTGCATCCGCCAGAATTTCTTCTACTGGTGGATTTAATCCTTCATACGATTTCATAATCACACCTTCTTGGTTGACCAAGTAGAAATAAGTACCATGAATCACTTGATCGTCGTTTTCAGGCTTTCTGGCCAGAGTATGGAAATTGTCCATCGCAAAATCATCAATTTCTTGTGGAGTGTAACCCGTCAACATATTCCAAGTTGATAGATCTGCCCCATAATTTTCTGCGTAGGATTTTAAAACTTCGGGTTTATCAAACAAAGGGTCAACGCTAAATGAAACGATTTGAACATCCAATCCTTGTTCTTTTAACTGTTCTTGCAAGCTCGTCATATTCGACATCATCGGCAAACAAACAGTTGTGCAATTAGTAAAGACAAAATCGGCTAGCCATACTTTGCCTTCTAAGTCGGCTAAACCAAACTCTTTATTGTTTTGGTTAGTAAATGTAAAATCTTCAATTTCCCATTCAAGTGGATCTTCAATACTTGGGCTACATGCACCCAAAAAAATGCTGAATAAGACAGCTAATAATAGATTTTTATACTTTCGCAAAAACGTCAACCTCTCTTTCGATAAACGGTTATCTTCCTAAGCGTAGTGGATATTCTCTTTTCAAACAAGGGCATAAGTAGAAAGAAATGTGTAGACATTTCGAACAGAAAGGCTTTTTATTTTTTGAATTTAACTAAATTTTTGAATAATCAAGAATCTTAACAAGGAATTTACATATCTTATGTAGAATTAAAAGAGACACGGAAACGGAACCGTTAAAATTCTGGAGGTGTGAAAATGAATAAATCGATAATCCAACTTACTGAAGACAAGTTGGAAGCGTTCCATGCGGGACAGATGAAAGATGCATATCATTATTTTGGAGCACATACATCGGCAGGTCAAACAAGTTTCACACTGTGGGTTCCAGAAGTGATAAAAGTATCAGTAGCTTGTACAAATCCTGAAAGTTTGACAGAAGAAATATTCCAAATGGAGCAACACCCTCTTGATGCGACAATTTGGCAAGCTCAAGTACCGCGAAAACTAACTGGATACGCCTATGAATATATCCTCGAAACGCCAAACAAAGAAACTTTGCGAAAAGCGGATCCTTATGCTCAAGCGAGTGAAAAACGACCAAAAACCAAATCGATCGTAGTTGAATCCTCTAAGCATATATGGTCAAAAACCGTTTTACAGCAAAAAAAAATTCAAAACAACAATCATTTTGAAAAACCGATGGCTATTTATGAACTGCATATAGGTACATGGAAGCGTAACGCTCAAGGTGAGTTTTTGAACTACCGTGAATTGGCAACAGAACTAATTCCTTATGTGTTGGAAATGGGTTTTACTCATATCGAAATTTTGCCAATAACGGAACACCCATTAGATGAATCTTGGGGTTATCAAACGACAGGGTATTTTGCTGCAACGAGTCGGTATGGGACAAGTGATGATTTGAAATACTTTATTGCCCAGTGTGCGGAAAATAAGGTCGGTTTAATATTAGATTGGATTCCAGGGCACTTTTGTGTAGACGAACATGCTTTAGCACAATTTAATGGAAATTTTTTGTATGAAAGCGAGATAGAGGAACGACGCATGAATCCTGATTGGGGTACCTTAAATTTTGATGTTGAAAAAGGTGAGGTTGTAAGTTTCCTTTTATCAAGCAGCCATTACTGGTTGGAAGAATTTAAGTTTGATGGTTTTCGTATGGATGCACTGATTTGTTTGTTATTCGTTCCAAACATAGAAGAGCGGCACTATAATCAGCAAGGAACTAACTTTTTACAAAAATTAACGAATAGCTTAAAAGCATCTCACCCAGAAGTAATATTAATTGCAGAGGATGCCTGGAATTATCCTAAAGTGACGCATAATGTTGCACAAGGAGGGATTGGGTTTCACTACAAATGGAATTTCGGGTGGATGCGAGACACACTTGACTATATGGAAGTGCAACCTTCAGAGCGTTCTGAAGTACACGGAAAAATGAATTTCTCTTTAATGTATCAATACGAAGAACGTTACCTTCTTGCACTTTCTCATGACGAAGTAGTAAATGGTGAAGCTTCTTTGCTAAATAAACTTCCAGGAACACTCGACGAGCGATTTTTACAACTACGATTACTGCTAGGTTTTTGGATAGCTCATCCAGGGAAAAAATTGCTGTTCATGGGCCAGGAATTTGGTCATTTCGAAGAATGGGAATTTAAACCTGAATTGGATTGGGCATCGTTAGAAACTGAAAATCATAAGGAAATGGCAGATTTCACAAAAAAATTATTGGCTTTCTATAAAACAGAAAAAGCCTTTTTTGAATTAGACGATCACCCAGATGGTTTTTCATGGATTGATGCGGATAATCATCAACAAAGTGTGGCTGCTTTTATCCGAAGGGGACGAATGGAACAGGACGAATGCATCGTCGTCTGTAACTTCTCGGACCGGAATTATGAGAGTTTTAGATTAGGTGTTCCAAAACACACAGATTATGAAAAGGTTTTTACCACAAGTGATAATGACCAGAAACTCATTGTTGGTGCGGTAGATGAACCAAGCGATGACTTACCATATTCTATCCGAATGAATTTACCTGCATTTACGATGAATATATGGAAAAAAAGAATGGGAGTGAAGCACAATGAATAACAAAGTAGTTGCGATGCTTTTGGCAGGCGGACAAGGAAGTCGATTAAAATCACTAACATATACAATAGCTAAACCGGCACTGCCATTTGGGGGGAAATATCGAATTATCGACTTTCCTTTATCCAATTGCACCAATTCAGGAATCGAGACAGTTGGTGTTTTGACACAGTATCAGCCCCATGTGCTGCATTCCTATATCGGACTTGGTACACCGTGGGATTTGGATCGACGCAATGGTGGAGTAACCATGCTTCCTCCTTACGCTGAAATCGATGGGAACAAATGGTACTCAGGGACTGCAAGTGCAGTTTATCAAAATATCACTTTTCTTCAGTCGTGTGATCCGGAATATGTACTAATTTTATCGGGAGATCACATTTATAAAATGGATTATGAAGTATTAGTTGATTACCACAAAGAACAGGGGGCAGATGTCACCATTTCTGTATTAGAAGTACCGTGGGAAGAAGCGAGTCGGTTTGGGATTATTAACGTCAACGAGCAGATGACAGTAATGGAATTTGACGAAAAACCAGAAAATCCAAAAAGTAATTTGGCTTCAATGGGTGTTTATGTATTTACATGGAAAAAACTAAAAGAGTATTTGGAAGCAGATAATATAAATGAAGAGTCATCTCATGACTTTGGTAATGACATCCTTCCAACCATGATGGAAAACGGTGAGAAAATGATTGCCTATCCGTTTAAAGGATATTGGAAAGACGTAGGAACTGTCGATAGTTTTTGGGAAGCAAATATGGACTTGCTTGATTTAAATTCAGGCTTAAATTTACATGATTCCGGATGGCGTATTTATTCTTCAAATCCACAACTTCCTCCGCAAGTCATTAACAAAACCGGTAATGTTCAATCATCTATGGTAAACGAGGGATGCGTAATTTCAGGGGAAGTCACAAAATCAATTATCTTCCAAAAAGTGGTCATTAAAGAAGAGACGGTAGTTTCGGAAAGCGTCATCATGAGCGGAGTAACGATTCACAAAGGTGCTAAACTTCATCGTGTTATAGTTCCACCAGAGTTTGAAGTGCCCGAAGGGTTTGAGGTAGTGGATCAGGGGGACAAAGTGATTCTCTTAACAGACGAAGAAGTAGAAAAATGGAAGGAGCGTGGCGAACGATGAAGTTACTTGCGGTAGTAGATGCTTCTATAAAAAAAGAAGGGTTACAAGATTTAACAATGAAACGAACTGTGGCGTCTGTTCCTTTTGCAGGACGTTATCGATTAATCGATTTCGCGTTATCAAATCTTGTTAATTCAGGAGTAAGTACGGTTGGTGTTTTTCCATCCTATCCACTGGCTTCGCTATTAGATCATATTGGTGTAGGCAAGAGCTGGGATTTGGACAGAAGAAAAAATGGACTATATTTTCTTCCAGTTACACAGCGAGATGGCGGCATATCGAGTGTCGGGTCATTTGCTGGATTAGAAGAACATCTGCAATTTTTTACGAAAAGCATTCAACCTCATGTAATTGTCACAAATAGTTTTGTTGTTACCCAACTAAATTATAAAGACATGCTGGAAAAGCATATTATTTCAGGAGCAGATTTCACAGAAGTTGTCAGTAAAGGCGTCCAATTAAAAACGTATATTTTATCCAAAGAACTTTTAGTCGAGCTCATTCAAACTTATGCAGAAAACCAAATCGTAAGCGTTGAAGATGTCGTTAATTTGAAGAAGAGTCCTTATACATTTAATGAGTATGAATATGAAGGTTACTTTGCTGTAATCGATTCGGTTCAAAGTTACTTTGAGGCTTCAATGGATTTACTAAATGAAGATAAGAGAGCACAACTATTTCTCGGTAATCGACCGATTTTTACAAAAGTGAAAGATGAACCGCCAACACGTTATGTCAGCGGTTCTCATGTTGAGCGTGCACTTATCGCGAACGGTAGTACGATTGTTGGAAGTGTGGTTAACAGTCTCATTAGTCGAGGAGTTTATGTTAAAAAAGGTGCACGTGTAGAAAATTGCATTATTATGCAAAAGAGTACAGTAGAAGAAAACTGTGATTTATCTTATGTTATTGCCGATAAAGATGTATATATTGGTGAAGGAGTAGTGCTACACGGAACTCCTGATCGACCGATTGTTTTACGCAAAGGGGCGAATGTATCGAAGGAGGATTTACGATGAAGATTGTAATGGCAGCAGCAGAATGTGCACCTTTTGCAAAAGCTGGTGGGTTAGCTGATGTACTAGGAGCATTACCGAAAGAGCTTAGCAGATTAGGCCATGAGATCACTGTGATTATACCAAAATATAGTTTGATAGATGATAAATATGTGTCAGAATTTGTGCTCAAAGAAACGATCGATATCTCTTTTAAAGGACAACAAAAAACATTCCGTGTTTTTGAATATGATCGATCCGGCGTTAACTACCTCTTTATGGAATATGATGATTACTTTAAGCGAGACCAAATTTATGGGCAGTCGGACGATGCAGAGCGGTATGCCTTTTTTAACCGGGCAGTGCTTGAGATTGTTCAGCAGCGCAACTTAGAGCCAGACATTATTCATGTACATGATTGGCATACAGCTGTAATTCCATTCTTATTGAAAGAAGATGCGCGTTACGAATCTATTAAGTCAGCAAAATCTGTTTTAACCATTCACAATTTGCAGTTCCAAGGCAAGTATTCGAAAAAAACATTTTTAGAAAACTTCGAAATGGATGCCCGTTATTACGATGAAGGGCTGGTAGAATGGGATGGGAATTTCAATTCGTTAAAAACAGGTATTTTCTATGCAGATAAAATAACGACAGTTAGTCCTACGTACCGAGATGAAATTTTAACCGATTTTTATGGAGAAAAGTTGAATAGTTTGCTGCAAGAAAAAGAGCAAGATTTAATCGGAATTTTAAATGGCATTGATTTAGAAGTGTATAATCCAGCTACGGATTTATCCATTGCCCGAGAATTTGATGCAATGAGCATGGAAGGAAAGCAAGTGAACAAGCGAGAAGTTCAGTTGAGAGCGGGGCTTCCAGATCGTGGAGATGTCCCTTTATTGACGATGATTTCTAGATTGTCAGGACAAAAGGGCATTGATGTTCTGCAAGAAGTGCTGCCCGATTTACTATCAAAAGAAGATGTTCAATTTGTGTTGTTGGGATCTGGAGAAGAAAAGTACGAATCATTTTTTAGAGAACTAGATATTGATTTTCCAGGGCAAGTCTCGATCAATATAGGCTTTGATGAAGCATTTGCTCACTTATTGTATGCAGGAGCAGATATTTTCTTGATGCCTTCGCATTTTGAACCTTGTGGACTGAGTCAGTTAATCTCGATGCAATACGGAACTGTTCCTGTAGCCAACAAAACTGGAGGACTAAAAGATACAGTATTAGAGTACGATGAAAATCAGAAATCGGGTAATGGATTTTTAAGTGATTTTTCAAAAGACGAGTCATTTGATAGTGCTTTGCAGCGTTGCTTGAGTTTTTACCAACAGCCTGACCACTGGGAAGCAATCAAGAAGAACGGCATGAAAGGTGATTATTCTTGGTCGCGTTCTGCGGCAGAATACGCTGAACTTTATGAACGGCTAATTTAAAGGGGCGTGCCAATTATGTTTTCTTCCAAAGAAGAGTTTAAGAAAATTTTTATCGAACGAATAGAATCGAAAGGAACCGAAAAGAGTCTGGAACTAGCTCATGAAACTTTGTGGGAAATGACTTGTGATTGGGTTCATGAGAGTTGGAATCGCACAAATCAATTGTATGAAGAAAATCAAGAAAAACAACTATATTATATCTCTATTGAATTTTTAATAGGGCGAGTACTGGGACAAAATCTTATAAACTTAAATTTTTACAACTTGGTTAAAGAAGGTCTTGATGAACTAGGGCTCGAACTTTCTGAAATAGAAGAACTTGAAATAGAACCAGGTCTTGGAAATGGTGGCCTGGGAAGATTAGCGGCTTGTTTTATGGATTCTCTTGCCTCATTGGAATTGCCTGGACATGGTTATGGTTTGCGTTATAGAGGTGGTTTGTTTACACAACATTTTGTAAACGGAAACCAGACAGAACAACCGACAAAGTGGATTAAAGAGAAGAATAATGTAGATACACGTAGAGAAGACCTAGCAGTGGACATTCCGTATTATGGAGAAGTTCAATTAGTTATGGGACTTGATGGAATGCGGACAAAAATAGAGAATGCCGAATGGGTAAAAGCTGTACCATACGATATACCAATTGTTGGAGCGAATGGTGGTACAGTAAATACACTTCGTTTATGGCAAGCAGAAGTGTCAGAGCGCTCACTTTCTGTTGATAAGGAATACGCAGTTTATGAACGTGAGACGGCTCATATCACAGATCGACTTTACCCAGATGATTCTCTAGAAACAGGGAAAATATTGCGTTTGAAGCAGCAGTATTTGCTTTGTAGTGCATCGCTTCAAAATATTATAAGCAATCATACATCTTCTTTAGAAAAGCTGCCGGAAAGTATTGCCATTCAAATCAATGATACGCATCCAGCTTTAGCTGTTCCAGAGTTAATGCGCATCTTAGTCGATGATTTTGCATGGGATTGGGAGAGCGCATGGGATGTCACAACCCGTACTATTTCCTATACAAATCATACAATTTTGGAAGAAGCAATGGAAAAATGGGACAGCCATTTAATCCAATCGCTATTGCCTCGAATTTATTTAATCATTGAAGAAATAGATCGCCGCTTTAAAGAGAGCTTGCAAAACCAAGGGAAAGATGATGAAACTCTACACAAATTGTCCATCATTGAAGATGGGGTTATTAAGATGGCAGTGTTAGCGGTAGTAGGAAGCTATAAAGTAAATGGTGTAGCAAAATTGCATACGGAGATTTTAAAAAAACGTGAAATGAAAGAATTGAACGAACAGTTTCCAAACAAGTTTCACAATAAAACAAACGGGATTACACATCGACGATGGTTAATCAAAGCCAATCAAGAGTTATCGGGTTTGATCACAGATACTATTGGTTCGCAGTGGATGAAGGAACCTGAACGTTTGAGTGAACTGCATTATTTCTCTCAAAACGAGAGCTTTCTCCAAAACTTCCAAGAAATTAAAAGCTTAAAAAAAGAGCAGTTAATTCACCATCTTCAGCGAGATCAAAATATTATTGTGGATCCAGCTTCTATTTTTGATATTCACATTAAACGATTTCATGGCTACAAACGACAGTTAATGAACATTTTGCATATCCAAATGTTATATGATCGAATCAAACGGGATGCTACTTACCGACCATATCCGCGCACGTTCTTTTTCGGTGGGAAAGCTGCGCCAAGTTATCACTTTGCAAAACAAGTGATTAAAATGATTAATACAGTAGCAAACAAAGTGAATAACGATCCTTTAGCAAGACAGCATTTGCATGTTGTGTTTGTTGAAAATTACAACGTAACCCACGCGGAATATTTAATCCCTGCGGCTGACGTAAGTGAACAAATATCAACGGCTTCTAAAGAAGCTTCAGGTACCGGCAATATGAAATTTATGATGAACGGTGCACTGACCATCGGAACATTTGACGGTGCCAATGTTGAGATATTTGAACAAGTTGGCCAAGAAAATGCGTTTGTGTTTGGCATGAGAGCAGAAGAAGTAATGGACTATGAAAAAAACCAGTCCTATAATCCAAAAGAAATAATTGATTCGGATGTAGAAATTGAGAAATTGATGGAAGAATTGGTTAAAGGCGATTGGACAGAAGGAAAAGAAAATGCTGACTTTATCGTGGGACAATTGTTGCGTGAAGGAGATCCTTATTTTGTATTAAAAGATCTTCAAAGTTATTCAAAAGCACACGAGAAAATTTTAGAGGCCTATGCAAACCCAGTGAAGTGGGCAGAGATGGGTGTTAAAAATATTGCTGCTTCAGGTATTTTCTCCAGCGACCGGACGATACAGCAATATTCAGACGATGTTTGGCATTTAACGAAAGTGCCCAGTATATATTAGAAGCTGAAAGGGTGGCAATATGGCAGATCACGAATTTGATAATACCGACTTAACAGACTATAAAGCGAGTGGAGCATTAGTCGGTAAAGTCGCAATCGTCACGGGCGCCAGCAGTGGCATCGGTCAGGCTGTAGCACTTGCTTATGCAAAAGAAGGTGCAAGAGTCGTCATTGGGTATCTCGGAGATGACGAAGGTGCTCAAAAAACCATTGAGTTGATTGAGGATTATGGTGGTGAGGCCAAAGCATTAAGTGGTGATTTGGGTAAGTCGGAGAATTGTGACGCGCTCGTACAATTTGCTTTGGCGGAATTTGGCCAAATAGATATCCTCGTTAACAACGCAGGCTACCAATATCCTCAAACGTCTCCACTTGATATTACGGATGAACAACTTTTAAAAACATTTGAAATCAAAGCGTTTGCCATGTTTTATTTGACGAGAGCGGCACTTCCTCACTTGAAAAAAGGCTCACGAATCATCAATACGGCATCCATTAATGCCTATCGTGGCCATTCAGATTTGATTGATTATTCTGGTGCAAATGGTGCGATGGTAGCTATGACTCGCTCATTAGCTCGCAGGTTGGTGAGAGAGGAAATTGCCGTAAATGGTATCGCGCCCGGACCTATCTGGACGCCGCTCATTACTAAAACTTTTGGTGATTTAAATCCGAATGTTGGCGATGATTTTGGTGAAGATGTGCCAGCAGGTCGTCCGGGTCAACCTTACGAACTGGTGAAAGCTTATGTGTTTTTAGCAGATCCGCAAAATTCGTATATGACAGGGCAATTTCTGCATATGAATGGTGGAGACTATATGTCTACTTAATAAAAGCAGGCCAAGAGCGTATCTTGGACTGCTTTTTTATGTGGTTTAGTATATGATAAAATTCACTAAAGAACGGGAGTGAGTTTTTGAAAAAAAGTATATGGGTCTTACTACTAGTAATCTTAAGTTTAGGATTACTGACAGCTTGTACGGATAGAGCCACGCCGCCAAAAGAAGAAAGCAACGACAGTCAAAAAGACCAAGAAAAGTCAGAACAGCCAATGGTCATCGAAAATGGCGAAGAAGTCATGCGTGTCCATTATATCGATGTGGGTCAAGGAGATTCCACATTGTTGGAAGTTGAAGGGTTTTCAATATTAATTGATGCGGGAAATTGGAAATCAACTGAAGTTATCGATTACTTAAAGCAGCAAGAGATTAAGAATATTGATATTGTTGTCGGGACTCATCCAGATGCTGATCATATTGGGCAGCTGGCACAGGTGATTGGGGAATTTGATGTTGGTGAAGTATGGATGTCTGGCAATTCAAGTAGCTCTGCTACGTTCACAAATGCGTTGCAGGCAATCGAAGCGAGTGACACAGAATATGTGGAACCAAGAACGGGCGATGTTTTTGATGTCGGTTCTCTTCAAATCGAAGTGCTGCACCCAAGCGAAATCACCGGTTCCCCTAACGAAGAATCCGTATCATTGAAAATGACATATGGAGATGTCGGATTTATCTTTACTGGAGATGCAGGGGTTAAAGAAGAACAAGAAATGATTGATACAGACATTGATCTCAATGCGGAAATTCTACATCTAGGACATCACGGTTCTAACACATCAACAAGTTTGGCATTTCTAAAGGCCGTGACTCCTGAAATTGCGATTTATAGTGCTGGAGCTGAAAATTCGTATGGGCACCCGCATGCAGAAGTAATTGCAGCTGTGGAAAATACAGGAGCGGAAGTGTATGGAACAGATGTAAATGGCACGATTGTAGTGGAAACAGACGGTAAGTCGTATAACGTTAACACGCAACAAGAAGGTGTGCCTACAGAAGGACAAAATCGATGCATTGATATAAACATCGCGTCCTCAGCAGAATTACAAGAGATTTCAGGAATAGGCGAAACGTATGCAAAATCAATTATTGATAAGCGACCATTTGAAAACATAGAACAATTAGTCGACATTAAAGGAATTGGCCAAGGCACACTAGATGATATTCTAGAACAGGGCCTAGCTTGCATAGGAGGGTAAAGATGATGAAAGGGATTTTGGACCGTATTGAAGATGATCGATATGCAGTCATTTTAGTAGAAGAAGAAGAAGGACTTGAATTGATCTTACCTGTCAACCGATTGCCAGCCGGAAGTCAAGTCAATTCCTGGTTTACTATCGATTCAGAAAATGGTCAGCTAGCCGTCACATTAGACCACAAAACGTCCTTTATAAAAGATAGGCAGGCTGAGGAATTGATCGCAAGACTGAGAAAGAAGAAAACGCGTAGCCGCTTTAAGCGGGAATAAAAAA
>NZ_AEPB01000022.1 GCF_000189395.1 Planococcus donghaensis MPA1U2
TCGCATTGATTAATGTCCAGCACCAGGAACGTGGATGAACGTAGAGTAATAAGTGAAGCCTACGAAAAATACTGTTAAATAGGCGCCAAAAATATACAAATACATGCGTTCAGAAATATTTAAAAATCCAAGAAGAACAAAAAATCCGGTGTTAGCGACCATTAATAATGATACTTCAACCATATCGCCTACATAAAAGAGAACTGCAAATATTCCAGTCCACCATCCCATTAATTTGAACATATTATTCATGGGTAATCCCTCCTTTGCCACAACACAATAATCTCTTGTTCATTATATAGGAAAAAGAGTGAATGTGTAAACAACGAGTTGGTCTTTCTTTGTGACAAACAGGTGTACGATAAAAAGCTGAATAAATCCCGTAGTCCTCTGCAAACCAACTAGTCCATGAAAAATACATTCTCTTTCAAATTTGAGATTTGGCTTGTTATGGACGTTCAAAAAATTATTTTGGCAAAAATTATTTCTTTTTCAAAAAGAGCTAGCTATACTATGGGTGAACAAAGAGGCGGCCTTTGTTCACGTCAAAACTGGAGGTGGATATGCAATCAATTATTGAGCGCCGCTGTGTGGACCTCTTGCATGATGCGGCAGAAAATGGCACAACAGACATCCACATCAAACCCGAACCATCTTGTTATACCGTTGCTTATCGCTCGTTTCAAAACTTGCGACAAGTAAAACAACTCCCCTTTGATCTAGGTGATCGCATGATTGCTTATTTCAAATACCTATCCCTTTTAGATACAAGTGAAAAGCGAAAACCCCAAACCGGTTCTTTCCAACTTACCATCAACAACTTATCCCATTATTTTCGAATATCAACTTTGCCTTCAGTATTAACAAAAGAAAGCATGGTCATCCGGATTATGCCGGATGATACCGCACAATCCATTTATCAATTGGCAGCGTTTCGTGACTCGGCTCGGCTTTTAGAAAAGTTGTCTGAAGCGTCTCAAGGACTTATTTTGTTTACGGGTCCTACTGGTTGTGGCAAGTCCACCACTTTGTATTCGTTGTTAAAGCATTGTTCGGAAAAACTAAGTCGAAACATTATTACACTTGAAGATCCTGTAGAACGTAAAAACCAAGCGATTTTACAAATTCAAGTAAATGAAAAAGCGGGACTTAGTTATGCAACAGGGTTAAAAGCAATTTTGCGACACGACCCAGATATTATCATGATTGGCGAAATTCGAGATGCAGAAACAGCTCAAATCGCTGTGCGGGCCGCATTGACTGGGCATTTAGTATTTTCTACGATACATGCTAGACATTCTGTTGGCTGTTTGCATCGCTTAAATGATTTAGGTGTGTCTTTTGAAGACATGTCCCAAACTTTAGTTGCCATATCTGCGCAAAAAATTATTCCGCTGTTTTTAGATGTTGAACAAAAACAGCCTAGCCACCGCGCGCTTTATGAAATTCTTGATGGTGAACGGCTCGAAGAAGCGTTAATGTCCGCACATCAGAAAAAGATATACACGTTGCCAAGTCATTTGTCTTTTGCTGGTCAAGTGCGAGAAGGAGTGAAAATCGGTGCGATTGAGCCTTCCTATACGTACAGACAAGGTCCGTCTTCGTGACCGCGAACAATTTTTGACACGTCTAGCGGTGTTAATGAACGAAGGGTATTTATTGCCAGTGGCGTTGAATTTGTTATTGCCAATGCATACATCAAAGCTAGAAGAATCTTTGGTTGGCATCACGACTATTTTAAAAGAAGGAGGAAATGCAGCAGAAATACTAAAATTTTTAGGGTTTAAAGAGCATGTGTTATTTCCAGTTGAAATTGCTGAATCTCATGGCAGATTGGCGGAATCGATTGATAGTATTGGCAAAAGTTTTGCGCGGACCGAGCGCGTGCAAAAGAAATTAAAGAATATATTGATATACCCAGTTTCTTTGCTGATTTTCACTTCCATCTTATTTTTGTTTTTTCGCACAAGCTATGTGCCGAATTTAACGGAAATGATGAATTCGATGCAAAGCGGAGAAGAAGCTTCCGGTGTGCCAGCTTATTTACTGAATTTGCCAGATTTTTTTATCGCAATTTTTGCATGTGTTGCTTTGTCGGTATTTGTATTCGGTCAGCTATTAAAACAACAAGCAGTCGAGCGACAAATCACATGGCTTTTGTCGATCCCGGTTATCTGCCGTTTTATGAAACTGTACTGGTCGCATTTGCTGGCGCGTGAACTTGGCACTTTGCTGCATAGTGGGATCTCAATGCAACAATCACTCGATTTGTTGCAACGCCAAAACTATCATAAAATTATTCAGTTTATGGCGCGCACGTCTCACGAAGAATTGATGATGGGCCAAAGTTTTTCTAGGTCACTCGAACATGTTGCGTTTGTTTCTAAAGACATGCCTGCTTTTGTGCAACACGGGGAAATTACAGGGTTTTTAGGCAAAGAGCTCATTCTTTATAGTGAAGTGTTAATGGAACAAATTGAACAGCATACGCAGCAGATGCTACGTATTATTCAGCCAAGCTTTTTTATCATCATTGCGATTTGCATTATCGGTGCTTATTTAGCGATTTTAATGCCGATGTATAACTTGGTCCATACCATTTGAGGAGGAAGAATATGCGCTTATTAAAAAATCAAAGAGGATTTACATTAATCGAAATGCTAATTGTTATGTTAATTATTACGGTGTTAATTGCGATTGCCATACCGAATGTGACAAAGCAATCTTCTGCAGTAGAAGAGAAAGGATGTAAAGCGTTTGTCCAAATGGTTCAAGGGCAAGTCGAGTCGTACCGAATGGATTATAAAGCTTTACCTACAATGGAGAATCTTGAGGCTGAGGGCTATTTAAAAGCTGGTGAAACAAAATGTCCAAATGGAGATTTAGTTACCATTTCGACTACTGGAGTCGTTAGTTCTGCTAAACCTTAACGAAAAAGGGTTTACCTTGTTGGAAATGTTACTAGTACTAGTTGTACTAGTAACAATTTCCGCCATTTCAATTTCTGGCTATCGTTCGTTCATGGTACAAAAAGAAGAGCAGCGCTTTTTTGAAATTCTCCGTCAAGATATTTATTTTGCACAAAGCCAAAGCTATGCGTTAAACATGACAGCGAAAATCATATTTCGAGAAAGTAAAGGAACGTACGAAGTCTTTACAGATCTTCAATTAGTAGCTGTCTCTCGTAAATTGCCACAATCGATTCAATTGAAAAAAACAAGTAACTTAACTGAAATTTATTTTAATGAGAACGGGACTGTTGTCCAGTCGGGTACTCTCCGGTTTTCGACATCAAGAGGCGAAAAAACCTTAGTTGTGCACCTCGGCGGAGGGAGAGTGGTGTTTTCTGAATGAGCAAGGCATATCTTGGGCAGAGACGATGGTGAGTTTATTGATGGTGTTTATTTTGTTTGGCAGTTTATTGCCCGTAATGATCGGCATTCAGCATAGCCTTCAAGTTAAAAAAGAACGAGTTAGCGCATTTGAAACTTTGCATGAAGCAGCAAGAGAAATAAGTACTACTGGAAATCTGCAAGGTCAGAGAACAGTTAATAATATTTTATATAGTTGGGAAATGGAAGAGCAGCTTTGTGTTGACTATGTGGATTATAAAGAACAACGGCGACGTATATGCATCGACTGAGACGGCTAGATGAAAAGGGTTTTTCTTTTTTGACATCGATTTTTGATGTAATGGTATTAATGACGCTACTGCCTTTAATCGTCTTGTTTTTTAGTTTTGCTATTCAATTTAAACAAGACGTAGATCCGCACCGAGCAGAGTGGCAATTGTTCGTCATCGATTTACAAAGCTACTTACATCGCAGTGACACGATTGAAGTTATTAATGGAGGAAGCGGGATTCGGGTTGTTCAACGAGTAGAAGAATTTGATATTGAACTGTACACAAATATGATGCGCAAGCAAAAAAGCCAGAAAGGACATGAAGTGATGTTAACTCGTGTAAGCCAGTGTAGTTTTTCGTTAGATGGCAACAAAGTGAAAATTCGAATCAAATTTACTACAGGGAATATAGAAGAGGCAGAATATGTTTTTACGAAACCATCTGGATGAAAAAGGGGCCATTTATCCGATCACAATTGTATTTTTTATGTCCGCTCTCCTAATGCTATCTCACTCATTGACGCTGTATTCGATTCAATATAAAACGTATGATGGTTTGGAAAATACGCATAGACATGCTACGATACTATTACTGATAGAAATAGAGCAAAAATAAATACCTGAGTAGAGGTAAGTATCGGGTGGTAGGATGAACAGAATATATTTGATCGGATTCATGGGCTGCGGGAAAAGCGCGGTCGGCAGAAGGTTAAGCTTTCTACTGAAACTGCCCTTCTATGACATGGACAAAGAAATTGTTCGTCAGACAGGGAAGACGATTCCTGAAATTTTTGAGCAGCATGGCGAAAAATATTTTAGAGATCTAGAAACGCAGTTTTTGCAAAATTTTAAAAACGATTATTGCATCATCTCTACAGGCGGTGGTGTTACCATGCGGAAAGAAAATCGGAAAATCATGAGAAATACTGGATTGGTGATGTTTTTAGATGCGCCATTCCGAGAAATTTGGCGACGGATTCACCGGGATCCTAATCGTCCGATTGTCCGTCAATCGACTCGTGAAGAAATTGAGGCGTTGCATAAAGCGCGCTACCGGGATTATAAACAAACTGCACATATTACGATTCGTACTGAATTCCGTACATTACGGCAAATTACACAATATGCTGCATTTCAAGTGAATCGTCTAAAAAGCGAACGTTTTGATTTTAATTAATCAATTCGTTCGCTTTTTATCCTGTTACAGAAAAAAGATTGCGCTTTCTAGTGAACAATGTTAGGATATATTCAAAGTTATACTATTCTGTATAACGGATTGGACCAATCAATCTTGATTTGGGCGGATGATTGTACGAGGAGAGAATGCGAAAGCGTCGCCGAAGGAGCAAATAACAAAAGTTATGAATCTCTCAGGCAAAAAGACTCGTACAGGACGCATCTCTGGAGAATGCTGCATGTCAGCTACCAACGAGGAAAGCCATCATTTTGGTAAACTTTCAGGTTCCAGGACAGAGATTTCCCTTTAAAGGGAAATCTCTGTCCTTTTTTCGTGCCCAGATGTATGTAGAAGCTGGCCGAAAAGATTTGTAAAATGAGGAGGAAAATCATTGGCACAGTTAAAACGTACACCTCTTTTTGAAACCTATTCAAAATACGGTGGCAAAACAATTGATTTTGGTGGTTGGGAACTGCCTGTGCAATTTTCGAGCATTAAAGAAGAACATGAAGCGGTCAGAACAAAAGCAGGTCTTTTTGATGTATCGCATATGGGTGAAATCTTCGTTACAGGAGCAGACAGTTTAGACTACCTCCAGCATCTCGTCACAAATGATGTATCCAAAATTCAAGATGGCCAAGCACAATATACAGCGATGTGCTACGAAGATGGCGGCACAGTAGACGATCTTTTGGTTTATAAAATAGCAGATCAGCATTATTTGCTCGTAGTGAATGCATCCAATATTGAAAAAGATTTTGATTGGATGGAAGCATCAAAAACTGGTGATGTGACATTAGATAATGCATCTGAACGCTTCGGCTTATTGGCGTTTCAAGGTCCTTTATCTGAACAGGTGCTACAGCGCTTAACAGAGGAAGATCTTTCAACGATTAAACCTTTCCGTTTTAAAAACGACGTAGAAGTGGCAGGACAAAAAGTGATATTGTCGCGTACAGGTTACACGGGCGAAAACGGCTTTGAAATTTATGCAGCACCTGAAGCCTTGGTTTCTCTTTGGGAAAAAATTCTAACTGAAGGCGAACCTGAAGGAGTGTTACCGGTAGGACTTGGCGCGCGTGATACATTGCGCTTTGAAGCTTGTCTTGCTTTATACGGTCAAGAATTGTCGAAAGACATCACCCCGCTTGAAGCAGGCATCAATTTTGTTGTGAAATTGAAAAAAGAACAAGATTTTCTTGGCAAAAAAGCATTAGCTGCTCAAAAAGAAGCAGGCGTGCCGCGCAAATTAGTAGGTATTGAAATGATTGATAAAGGCATACCGCGTCATGGATATCCTGTGTATGTAGGGGACCAAAAGATTGGTGAAGTAACAACGGGTACTCAATCGCCAACGCTCAAGAAAAATATCGGGTTGGCGTTAGTTTCAAGTGAATATGCTGAACTCGGAATCGAATTGGAAGTTGAAATTCGCAATAAACGACTAAAAGCGAAAACAGTAGAAACACCATTTTATAAACGATCCAACTAATTTAACTTGAAAAGGGGACAGCACTCGATGAAACATCGCTATTTACCAATGACAACTCAAGACGAAAAAGAAATGCTGGAAACAATCGGTATCGATTCAATTGATGAATTGTTTTCAGATATCCCGGAAAAAGTTCGTTTTAAAGGCGAATACAACATTAAAGCGGCTAAATCAGAGTCTTCATTAACAAAAGAGTTGGCGCAAATTGCAGCTAAAAATGCGGACACAAACCGTTATGCATCCTTTTTAGGTGCGGGTGTTTACGATCATTACAAACCGATTATTGTCGACCACGTCATCTCGCGTTCTGAGTTTTATACGGCGTATACACCGTACCAGCCAGAAATTTCACAAGGTGAACTACAGGCGATTTTTGAATTCCAAACAATGATTAGTGAATTAACAGGTATGGAGATTGCCAACTCTTCTATGTATGACGGCGGAACAGCTCTTGCTGAAGCAGGAATGCTTGCTGCAGGACACACTAAACGTAAGAAAATCTTGGTGTCACGTGCAGTTCATCCAGAATCACGCGATGTTGTTCGCACTTATGCACTTGGTCAGTCGATTGATGTAATCGAAATTCCATTAAAAAATGGTCATACCGATTTGGATGCGTTAAAAGAAATGATGGATGACAACGTCGCAACTGTGATGATTCAATATCCAAACTTTTTCGGTCAAGTTGAAAACTTAAAAGAAATTGAGCCGATTGTTCACGGGTCTGGCGCATTGCTATCCGTTTCTTCAAATCCACTAGCACTTGGTGCGCTTACTGCTCCAGGTCAACTGGGTGCAGACATTACAGTAGGAGATGCACAGCCTTTTGGAATTCCTGAAGCATACGGCGGACCTCACTGTGGTTATTTTGCAGTAACGAAAAAACTAATGCGCAAAGTTCCAGGTCGTTTAGTCGGCGAAACAACGGACGAAGAAGGCCGTCGTGGATTTGTATTAACGTTGCAAGCACGTGAACAACATATTCGTCGCGATAAAGCGACATCGAATATTTGCTCGAACCAAGCATTAAATGCATTAGCTGCATCTGTTGCTATGACAGCACTTGGCAAAGTCGGTACACAAGAAATCGCCAAACAAAACATTGTCAAAACACATTATATGAAGCAACAATTGAAAAAAGCTGGATTTGAAATTGTTTTTGAAGGCGCTCATTTCAATGAAATCGTTGTGAAAACAAAAGAATCTGTGAAGCAATTAAACGACCGTTTGTTTGAAAAAGATATGATCGGCGGTTATGACCTTGGACTAAGTTATGACGAATTCCCAAATCATATGTTAGTTGCGGTTACTGAACAACGGACAAAAGAAGAAATCGATGCATTCGTGCAGGAAATTGCTGCGAAAAAACAGGAAGTGGGGGCTACTCATGCATAAGGACAACCAAGCGCTAATTTTTGAATTGACGAAAGAAGGCCGCGTCGGCTACAGTTTGCCGACACTTGATGTACCAGAAGTTGACTTGAGTGAGCTTTTACCAACTGATTTAATCCGTACGGAAGCAGCAGAACTGCCTGAAGTATCGGAACTTGATATTATGCGTCATTACACAGCCTTATCGAACCGTAACCACGGTGTGGATTCGGGTTTCTATCCACTAGGTTCTTGCACAATGAAATACAACCCGAAAATCAATGAATCTGTTGCACGTTTCCCAGGATTTGCGAACATTCATCCGTTACAAGATGAAAAAACAGTTCAAGGAGCTCTTGAATTGATGTTTGATTTGCAAGAGCACTTAAAAGAAATTACAGGCATGGACGAAGTAACGTTACAACCAGCTGCAGGCGCACACGGCGAATGGACTGGTTTAATGATGATCCGTGCTTACCATGAGTCCCGTGGAGATTTCAAACGTACAAAAGTTATTGTTCCCGATTCAGCACACGGAACAAACCCTGCTTCTGCAACAGTTGCTGGCTTTGAAACAGTAACGGTTAAATCGAGTGACCAAGGACTTGTCGATTTAGAAGATTTAAAACGCGTTGTTGGAGACGACACTGCGGCATTAATGTTAACTAATCCGAATACACTCGGCTTGTTTGAAGAGCAGATTTTAGAAATGGCTGCAATTATTCACGAAGTTGGCGGGAAATTGTATTATGACGGTGCCAACTTAAACGCGGTTATGTCAAAAGCGCGTCCTGGAGATATGGGCTTTGATGTGGTTCACTTGAACTTGCACAAAACATTCACAGGACCTCACGGCGGCGGTGGACCTGGATCTGGTCCTGTTGGCGTGAAAAAAGATTTAATGCCTTACTTGCCAAAACCCGTATTGGTGAAAAAAGACGAAGCATATACGTTTGACTATGACCGTCCAGATTCAATCGGTCGTGTAAAACCGTTCTACGGTAACTTCGGAATTAACGTCCGTGCTTATACGTATATTCGTTCAATGGGGCCTGATGGCTTGAAGGCTGTAACAGAATACGCCGTGTTAAACGCTAACTATATGATGCGCAGACTGCAACCTCATTTCGACTTGCCATACGACCGTCATTGCAAGCATGAATTCGTATTAAGTGGTCGTCGTCAGAAGAAGTTAGGCGTCCGCACATTGGATATGGCAAAACGCTTACTTGACTTTGGCTATCATCCGCCAACAATCTACTTCCCGTTAAATGTAGAAGAAGGCATGATGATCGAACCAACCGAAACCGAATCGAAAGAAACATTGGACGCTTTTATTGACGCGATGATTCAAATTGCGAAAGAAGTAGAAGAAAATCCAGAAATCGTCCAAAACGCACCGCATACAACAGTTATCAATCGTTTGGACGAAACAAAAGCAGCACGTCAACCTGTGCTTCGTTACCGTAAAGCTGAATAGAAAACAAAAAGACGTGTTGGCCACTAAGGCCAACACGTTTTTTTATTCGAAAGAACCCATTTTAAAATGTCTCTGAGCGGCTTTTCTTCGTTTTGGATGGTGTTAGTCTTGAAGATTGAAAAACCCTTCCAGCAATGTGTGGAAGGGTTTTAAAGATTAATTTTTAGATTTGATTTTGCCAGTCCATTGTTTGAACCCGCCTTGCAGTTGGAACAATTGGTTATAGCCTTTTTTCTTTAAGAAAATGGCAACCCGGCCGCTACGTGCTCCGTTTTGGTCATATAAATAAACCGGTTTGTCTTCGCGGATTTCTTTGTAGCGCTGACGTAATTGTGATTGTGGAATATTACGCGCTCCAAGAATATGTCCTGCCGCAAAATCTTTTGGCTCGCGTACGTCAATTAATTGCGCTTTGCGGTAGCCCTCGATAAATTGTTCTTGTGTCAAGTTCGTGACAGCTTTTTTCATGCGGAAATACATGATTACCGCATAAATGATGATTGCTAATAGTACTGCGATCGTAATGTACAAAAATTCCAATGATCTTGCCCCTTTCTCATCTTCTTTTATTATAAGAGAAGAGATGACGGATATTCAATGCCAATGTTACACTAATTATCGGAAATAGGAGGCGATCTTGTGAAATATCCAAAATGGGTGTTTATAAATTCAGGGGAAGGCACCCCTTCTTTTAATATGGCGCTCGATGAAGCATTGCTAAATTGGCATAGCGAAGGACTTATTCCACCTGTAATACGGTTTTATGGTTGGCAGCCTGCAGCCCTTTCAATCGGTTATTTTCAAAAAGTAGAAAAAGAAATTGATATGGAAGCTGTGGAACGATTAGGACTTGGGTTTGTTCGTCGACCAACAGGAGGCCGAGGCGTGCTTCATGAGCACGAACTTACATACAGCATCATTGTTAGCGAAGCTTATCCGGATATGCCCGAAACTGTTACAGAAGCATATCGAGTATTAAGTGAAGGTTTGTTAAAAGGGTTTCAAAATTTAGGATTGGAAGCATATTTTTCAGTGCCGGATACCGAAGACAAACGGGCGGATTTGAAAAAGCCGAAGTCAGCCGTATGTTTTGATGCGCCAAGTTGGTATGAAATGGTTGTTGAAGGGAAAAAAGTGGCCGGCAGTGCACAAACACGCCAAAAAGGTGTTATTTTACAACATGGTGCTATTTTAATCGACTTGGATGCTGAAAAGCTCTTGTCGGTTTTTAAGTTCCAAAATGAAGAAGCAAAAGAACGTATGCGCATCAAAATTCCTGAAAAAGCAGTCGCGATCAATTCATTGCGTGCAAAACCTGCAACTGCCGAAGAATGCGTCATAGCATTTAAAGCTGGTTTCGAACAAGCCCTATCAATTGAATTAGAGCCCTACATATTGACAGAGCAACAACTTGCTGAAGTCAAGGCTTTAGAGGAAAAAAAATATGCAAATTCTGAATGGAATTTTCGGGCGTAGAGTCTTTAGCCTTATTTTTTCGTCATGCCACGTGAAAAACCTTGATAAATAAAGCTTTTCAAAAGGCTCGAATTTTTCAGCAGAAACTTGTTATTGTAAACAAGTTTCAATATGTAGTATGATGGGAATCGAAGTAATACTATATATAGTATCCGACTCCATATATTATAAAGGAGGAATTGTCAAATGGTATCCGCCACACAATCCCAATATTCATTAAACGCACAAGCTTTAAACGAAGATATCAAAACGTTTCCCCAAGTGCACGAAATTACACCAGATATGAAAGTAACGCACAAAGGGGTATCCCGCCTTGTGATGATTGATCGTTATTCATTTAAGGATACAGAGAAAAAGACACTTAAAGCAGGCGATTTTGTTGTTTTAACTGTTAAAGAAGATCCGAAATTTCCAGCTCGTGGACTTGGTTATATTGTGTCAATTGATACACAAGCAAACAAAGCTCAAGTTTGGATTGAAGAAGATTACAGAAGTGCAATCGACAATCCGCAAGAACAAGAAGCAGGCATTGTCAATCGCCCAATCGACGTGATTGAAAAGCCGATGGAAGTGTTCTACGAGCAAATTGCGAAACGTAATGCAACGGGATTAGCTTCAGTAGAAACAACACCTGAAAAGCGTCAAGAATGGTTTGAGAAATTTTATCAGCAATTGGTTGGATTGAAATTCATTCCAGCTGGACGTGTTCTTTACGGAGCAGGAGCAGATACAGATGTAACGTATTTCAACTGTTACGTAATGCCATTTGTAGCAGATTCGCGCGAAGGTATTTCAGATCATCGCAAACAAGTAATGGAAATCATGAGTCGTGGTGGCGGTGTAGGAACAAATGGTTCTACACTTCGTCCACGTAATACATTAGCTCGTGGAGTTAACGGCAAATCATCAGGATCAGTATCTTGGTTGGATGATATTGCGAAATTGACGCATCTTGTTGAACAAGGTGGATCAAGACGCGGTGCTCAAATGATCATGCTTGCAGACTGGCATCCAGATATTGCAGAATTTATCATTTCAAAAATGCAAAATCCACGTATTTTGCGTTATTTGATCGAAAACACGCAAGATGAAACGATTAAAAAATTAGCTCATGATAAATTGAAATTCAAAGCGTTATCTGCTCAAGAAGAAGCAATGTATCAAGGCATTTTAAACTACCGAACAATTCCAGGTATGGGCGGATTTAATGAGAAAATTATGCGTGATGCAGAATCGAAATTGCGGGACGGCGGTACGTATTCTGTTCATAACGAAGAATTTTTAACTGGCGCGAATATTTCTGTAACGCTAACGAGTGATTTCATGACAGCTGTTGAAAATGATGCTGATTTTGAATTGCGATTCCCAGCAGTTGAATCTTATTCAAAAGATGAAATGGCTGTTTACAATGAAAAATGGCAAGAAGTTGGCGATGTTCGTGAATGGGAACGTATGGGCCACGGCGTCCGCGTTTACCGTACGATGAAAGCGCGTGAACTATGGAACTTGATCAATATTTGCGCAACATATTCAGCAGAACCGGGCATTTTCTTTATCGATAATGCTAATGAAAAAACAAATGCTGCAGCGTATGGCCAAAAAGTCGTTGCAACAAACCCTTGTGGTGAACAGCCGTTAGCTCCGTATTCTGTGTGTAACTTGGCCGCAGTCAACTTGGCACAGTTTGCAGATCCGAAAACAAAAACGGTTGATTTTGAAAGCTTGAAAGAAACAGTTCGAGTTGGCGTCCGCATGCAAGACAACGTTATTGATGCAACACCATATTTCCTTGAAGAAAACCAAGTACAAGCACTTGGCGAACGCCGTGTTGGGCTTGGAGTTATGGGATTAGCTGATTTGCTAATCTACTGTGACAGAGAATATGGTTCACCGGAAGGCAATGAACTTGTAGATGAAATCTTCAAAACGATTGCCACTGCAGCATATGAAGTTTCGACTGATTTAGCAGCAGAACGTGGCAGCTTCCCATTCTTAGTTGGGAATTCAGATGAAGAAACGGCGGCACTTCGCAAAGCGTTTACGGAAACTGGATTTATGCAAGGCATGCCAGAACATGTTCGCGAAGCGGTTCTTGAAAAAGGAATTCGCAACTCACACTTATTAACAGTAGCTCCAACAGGGTCTACCGGTACAATGGTTGGCGTTTCGACAGGACTTGAGCCTTATTATTCATTTACTTACTACCGTAGTGGTCGCCTTGGTAAATTTATCGAGGTTAAGGCTGATATTGTAAGTGAATACTTGAAAAACAACCCTGAAGCAGACGAAGAAAACTTGCCAAAAGCATTTGTGACGTCAATGGACTTAGCGCCAGAAGCGCACGCAGATGTTCAATGCATCATCCAACGCTGGATTGATTCATCGATTTCGAAAACGGTAAACGCACCTCGGGGTTATACTGTTGAACAAGTTGAAGGCGTATATGAACGTTTGTACAAAGGTGGAGCAAAAGGTGGTACGGTTTATGTCGATGGCAGCCGTGATTCACAAGTTCTAACTTTAAAAGCTGAAGATAATAATTTCGAAGAACAACAACAACAAGAAGATACAGGAAAACGTCCGATTGTTTTGATCGACACTATTCAAGATCTTCGTTCAACAAATGTGACAATCGGTTCTGAAGTGGGCGATACTTGCCCAGTTTGCCGAAAAGGAACAGTTGAAGAAATGGGTGGATGCAATACATGTACAAATTGTAACGCTCAGTTAAAATGTGGATTGTAATAGAACGAGCGGGATGGCGAATTCGCCATCCCGCTTTTTTGTTTAGTCTAAACGTAAGCGCTTTTATAAATAGTTGCTCGATTTTTCCGATATGTTAAAATAATGAAGAATGTATAAAAGGAAGGAGAAGATGGAATGCGTGTGCTGGTCTTGAACGGTCCGAATTTAAACCGCCTGGGCAAACGGGAAAAAGAAGCGTATGGAACTTTTACCTTAGAAGAGTTAGAACAAGATCTGGTAGAATTTTCATACCGTCATCATATTGAATTGATTTGCCGACAGTCGAACCATGAAGGAGAATTGATTGACTGGATTCATGGAGCAGGCGATGAAGGCTTAACGGGAATTGTTTTAAATGCGGGTGCCTATACACATACGAGTATCGCGATAAGAGATGCGATTGCGGCGATTCAAGTACCTGTGATTGAAGTACATATCTCGAATGTTCACAAAAGAGAAGAATTCCGACACCATTCGTATATATCTCCGGTAACGATGGGACAAATTGTAGGATTTGGTCAAGATGTCTACAAACTGGCGTTACAAGCGCTGATTTTAAACCAAGAGAGAGGTTGAACACATTGAAACTTCAAAAATTACGCGATGAAATGAAACAACGTGAAGTAGAAGCTGTGCTAGTTACTAGTCCTTATAATTTGCGTTATATTACTGAATTCACAGGAACGGCTGGCTTAGCAATCGTCACACAACAAAAAGCCGTATTCATTACAGATTTCCGTTACACCGAACAAGCAGGAGAACAAGTGAAAGAATTTGATGTTATCCAAGCGGAAAAAAATCTAATGGATGAAGTGGTAAAGACGGTCAAATCGATGGATATTGAGACGCTTGCTTTTGAACAAGATTATATGACATATGCGCAAGCTGCGCAGTATAAAGAAAAATTAGCATGTGAATTAGAACCAATTAGTAATTTGATTGAAAAAATCCGCATGGTTAAAACAGCCGAGGAAGTAGCGGTATTAAAAGCGGCTGCTAAAATTGCAGATGATACATACGAACATATTTGCGGTTTTATCCGCCCGGGGTTGACGGAACTAGAAGTTTCCAATGAGTTGGAGTTTTTCATGAGACAACAAGGTGCAACTTCTTCTAGTTTTGATATTATTGTGGCTTCTGGACTGCGCTCTGCATTGCCTCACGGTGTAGCAACAGATAAAGTAATTGAAAAAGGCGACATGATCACACTGGATTTTGGTGCGTTATATAACGGCTATATTTCAGACATTACCCGTACAGTCGCAGTTGGCGAACCATCAGAGCAAATGAAAGAAATTTATGATATTGTATTAAAGGCGCAAGAATTAGGTGTGGAGAAAATTGGTCCGGGAATGAGCGGTATTGAAGCAGACGCCATTGCTCGAGATTATATTAAGTCTAAAGGTTATGGCGAAGCATTTGGTCATTCAACAGGTCACGGAATTGGCTTGGAAGTTCACGAAAGCCCAGGATTGTCTTTTAAATCAGAGACAATTCTAGAGCCAGGTATGGCTGTCACGGTTGAACCAGGAATTTATCTGCAAGGAATTGGCGGAGTCCGCATTGAAGATGATATACTGATAACCGAGTCAGGAAATGAACGGTTGACTAACTCCACAAAAGAGCTTCGCATTTTATAAACAAACGGAGGAACTATAATGATTTCAGTAAACGATTTTAAAACAGGTGTCACAATTGAAGTAGATGGCGGAATTTGGCGCGTAATGGAATTCCAACACGTAAAACCGGGTAAAGGCGCTGCATTCGTGCGCTCGAAACTTCGTAATCTTCGTACAGGAAGTGTCACTGAAAAGACATTCCGTGCAGGTGAAAAAGTTGCTAAAGCACAAATCGACAATTCTAAAATGCAGTATTTATATGCTAATGGCGATATGCATGCATTTATGGACATGGAAACTTACGATCAAATTGAGTTGCCAGAAAAAAACATTGAATATGAATTGAAGTTTTTACAGGAAAATATGGAAGTGCAAGTAATCCAATTCCAAGGAGAAGTTCTAGGTGTTGAATTGCCAAACACGGTCGTTTTAGAAGTAGTTGAAACGGATCCAGGTATTAAAGGCGACACAGCTAGTGGTGGTTCTAAACCAGCGAAATTATCAACTGGCTTATCTGTTCAAGTACCATTCTTTATTAACGAAGGCGATAAATTGATCATCAACACAACTGATTCTTCTTACGTTTCTCGAGCTCAATAATAAAAAAGGCCTCTTCTATTAGAGGCCTTTTTTTAAAAAGTCAGATTAGCTATTTCAAAATAGCCTTAAAAAGTCTAAAATGGTATAGAAATCAGTTAAATACATATTAGGGGAGTATGATAAATATGAAAATCCAAGAAATCCGTGAAATTATCAAATTGGTAGATGGGTCATCTATTGATGAGTTCTCTTATGAGTTTGAAGGCGTTAAAGTTAAAATGAAGAAAAATGGTTCTGGCCAAACTCAACAAACAAGCTCTTCAACTGAACAAGCACCACAAGTGCAAAAAGCTGTAGAAACGAGCACGCCAGCACCAGCTAAAGAACCAGAAGTTGAAACATTAGTGTCTTCAGAAGCGCCAGAAGTACCGGCTGATAACAATGCGGATTACCATAAAATTTTATCACCAATGGTTGGAACATTTTATGAGTCTCCATCACCTGATGAAGCACCTTACGTACAAGTGGGAACAAAAGTTTCGGCTGATCACGTAGTTTGCATCGTAGAAGCAATGAAATTATTTAACGAAATCGAAGCTGAAGTAGATGGGGAAATCGCTGAGATTCTTGTAAAAGATGGTCAGCTTGTCGAATACGGCCAGCCTTTATTCCTCGTGAAAGCAAACTGAGGAAAGGGGAGATAGCGATGAAAACGATGAAAAAAGTATTGATTGCAAACCGTGGAGAAATCGCAGTTCGGATTATCCGTGCTTGTAAAGAAATGAATATCGAAACGGTTGCGGTATACTCAGAAGCTGATAAAGAAGCTCTTCATGTTGAACTTGCAGATGAAGCGTATTGCATCGGTCCGAAGTTATCGAAAGACAGCTATTTAAATTTTTCTAATATCATGTCAGTTGCTAAACTGACAAATTGTGATGGCGTCCATCCGGGGTACGGGTTTTTAGCTGAAAATGCAAGTTTTGCTGAACTTTGTGAAGCTTGCGATATGATGTTTATTGGACCAACTGCAGATGCGATTTCACGTATGGGTACAAAAGATGTGGCGCGCGAAACGATGCGCAAAGCGGGCGTTCCTGTTGTACCAGGCTCGACGGGGATTGTAGCAGATGAAAAAGACGGTTTACGTATTGCAGATGAAATTGGTTTCCCAGTGATCATTAAAGCGACAGCAGGTGGTGGCGGTAAAGGAATCCGTGTTGCACGTACTCGTGAGGATTTTGTTACTGGTTTGAAAATGACTCAAAAAGAAGCAGCAGCTGCTTTTGGGAATCCTGGAGTTTATATCGAGAAATTTATCGAAGATTTCCGCCACATTGAAATCCAAGTACTAGCTGATTCTCATGGCAATGCGATTCATTTAGGTGAACGTGATTGTTCTATTCAGCGTCGTATGCAAAAACTGGTAGAAGAAGCGCCTTCACCGGCATTATCACCAGAGTTGCGCTCAGAAATGGGCGAAGCTGCAGTAAAAGCTGCACTAGCTGTTAACTACCGCGGTGCAGGAACAGTAGAATTTATTTTTGACGCTGTCAATCAAAAATTCTACTTTATGGAAATGAACACACGTATTCAAGTAGAGCATCCTGTAACAGAAATGATTACGGGAATAGATTTGATCCAACAGCAATTAAGAGTGGCTTCTGGTGAAACACTAGCTTATAAACAAGAAGACGTAATGTTTAAAGGCTGGTCAATCGAATGCCGCATTAATGCAGAAAACCCAGCTAAAAACTTTATGCCATCAGCAGGTAAAGTCGAAATGTACTTGCCTCCAGGTGGTATGGGCGTAAGAATCGACTCTGCTATGTATTCAGGCTACACGATTCCACCATATTACGATTCGATGGTAGCGAAATTGATTACATTCGCAGATACACGCGAAGAAGCAGTGGCAAAAATGAAGCGCGCATTAGATGAATTTGTCATTGAAGGCGTGTTTACAACGATTCCGTTCCATTCAAAATTGATGGATCACGAAGTATTTAAATCGGGAGATTTCAACACGAAATTCCTTGAGAAATACGACGTGTTGGGATCTTAAGGAGGAGCTTTTTAGATGGCTGAAAAAACGGCACCTTATTTACGCATGAAATCAAATGGAGCACAAGACTTAGGTAATATTGAAGTTGCTCCAGAAGTGTTAGAAATTATTGCGAGTATTGCAGCAACAGATATTGAAGGAGTTGCTAGCATGCGCGGAAACTTTGCTTCTGGCGTTGTAGAGCGTTTAGGAAAAAAAGTTCATGGCAAAGGCATTAAAACCGAATTGTCGGAAGAAGGATTGGCGATTGATGTGTATTGTGTCATCAATTATGGTGTGTCAATTCCTAAAACCGCATTAAAAATTCAAGAGCAGGTTCGTCAAACGCTTGAAAATATGACGTCACTTCAAACGCAAGAAGTAAACGTCCATATTACAGGTGTCCATTTCGAGTCTCAAGCAGCAGAATAAGCAGCAAGGCTGTCCAGGAGTCCTTTAAGGCTCCAGGACAGCCTTCTCTTTGTTTTTGTTGGCACCCCCCCAAAAATATTCCTGTAGCAAACTATAGCTTTTGGTGATGTTCGATATTATTGACCGAACATTTCAAACATGGAAGTTCTACCGGAATACCTGTATAATGAGGGGTAATTAGCTGTGAAAAGGAGACCGGATAACTTATGAAACGACACGAAGCACGCGAAAAAGCGCTTCAGACCTTATTTCAATTAGAAGGAACTGAACTAACCATCAATGAGGCAATGGATCATGTGATGGCTGGAGAAAATGATAATTTTTACGACTTGTTAGTACAAGGCACGTATACAAATATGGCAACAATTGATGAAAAATTGGTGGACCATCTTGAAAACTGGTCGATCGAACGGTTGCCAAAAATTGAGCGTACAATTTTACGTATGGCAATTTTTGAACTTGAATACATGGAAGATGCACCAGCACGCGTTGTAATGAACGAAGCAATTGAATTGTGTAAAACATTTGGAGACGACAAATCTAGCCGATTTGTTAACGGTGTTTTATCGAAGTTTACAGACAAAACTGCAAATTAATTGGAGGAGTAAACATGACTGCAAAATTGATTGATGGAAAAGCGGTAAGCCAAAAAATTAAAATTCAAGTACAACAACGAGTGGAAAAATTGGCGAAGCAAGGAATCATCCCAGGACTTGCCGTTGTGTTGGTTGGAGAAAACTCCGCCTCTCTTACATATGTAAAAAACAAGAAAAAAACATGCGAAGCACTTGGTATGCGTTCAGACTTGCATCAATATCCAGATACATTGACTGAACAAGAGTTGCTTTCAACAATTGATGAATTGAATAACGATCCCTATATACATGGAATTCTTGTTCAATTGCCATTGCCTAAACAAATTGATGAATTTAAAGTGATCTCAGCGATCAGTCCTGAAAAAGACGTAGATGGCTTTCATCCGATTTCAGTCGGTAACATGATGATTGGCAAAGAAGCCTTTTTACCTTGTACGCCGCATGGCATTATGGAGTTACTTGCTCATTACGACATCGACCCTGCAGGCAAGCATGCTGTAGTTATTGGTCGCAGTAATATTGTTGGAAAGCCAATTGGACAACTACTGCTGCAAAAAGACGCAACTGTGACGTATTGCCATTCAAAAACAAAAGATTTGGCTGAATTTACAAAGCAAGCCGATATTTTAATCGCTGCTATTGGACGTGCCAAATTTATCGACCATACGTTCATTAAACCCGGTGCAGTTATTATAGATGTTGGGATGAATCGTGATGAAAACGGTAAATTATGTGGCGATGTAGACTTTGAAGATGTTCAAGAAACAGCTAGTTTTGTTACACCTGTACCTGGCGGCGTTGGACCTATGACGATCGCGATGTTAATGGGAAATACATTACAATCCGCTGAAAAAGGGTCTGTAAAGACAAAACAACAATAAGCATGTAAAATAAATAGCAATGGGGCTGTTTTTCTTCCGAAAAACAGCTTTTTAAATTCACAGATAGGGGTTGAAAATGTGTCGGCCGACCCGTACTTAAGTGTAAAAGCATTAACTAAATACATAAAAAAGAAATTTGATGCCGATCCCCATCTTCGCGATGTATATGTGAAAGGCGAGCTATCCAATGTTAAAATTCACACCAGTGGACATATTTATTTCACCTTAAAAGACAATTCAGCACGTTTACCTGGTGTTATGTTTTCAGCAAGCGCAAAATCCGTAAAGTTTAAGCCTGAAAGTGGCATGACGGTGCTCATTCGTGGAGATGTAACGGTTTATGAAGCATCTGGTCAATATCAATTGTATGCGCAGTCTATGCAAGTCGATGGTATTGGAGATTATTATTTAGCGTTTGAGCAATTAAAAGAAAAATTAGCTAAAGAAGGTGTATTTGACGCTTCTCATAAAAAGCGCTTGCCACGTTTTCCAAAACGAATTGCGGTAGTGACTGCTCAAACAGGAGCAGCAGTACGCGACATTATCATCACACTTCATCGTCGCTATCCATTGGCCAATGTTGTATTGTACCCGGCACTTGTGCAAGGAAGTGGTGCCGTGCAATCGATTGTTCAGTCGATTCAAGCTGCCAACAAAGATGATTTTGATGTATTGATTGTGGGGCGCGGTGGTGGCTCTATTGAAGATTTATGGGCATTTAACGAAGAAGCGGTAGCACGTGCGATCTTTTCTTCTGAAATCCCCATTATTTCGGCCATTGGTCATGAAACCGATACCACAATTGCTGACTTTGTATCTGATTTGCGAGCGCCTACGCCGACTGCTGCCGCGGAACTTGCAGTACCCAGTCAAGCAGAGCTGCTAGAGCGGATTTCAAGTTACCGAAGTCAAATGTACCGCAATGTTTCTAGCGCCGTGAGTCAGCAAAAACAGGCGTTGCACCGATTAACATCGTCTTATCCGCTGGCTTACCCGGAACGGCTGTATCGGCCCTTTATTGAACGAGTCGAGCGTGCTACTGATTCGTTGCAAAGAGAATCTTTGCAACATTTAAACCGTTCGAAAGAATATTACCGAACGCTTGATCAGCGCTTGAAATCGCGTATGCCGTTGCAGCAAATTCGTCAATCTGAAACGGATGTCACAGAACTAGCGAGAAGACTTGATTATCAAATAAAGCAATTGCTGAAAAATCATTCAAGACAATTAAGTTCGGCGATTCGAACATTAGATGCACTCAGTCCGTTAAAAATTATGGACCGGGGGTATTCTATTCCTTATATAGAAGGAGCTGTTGTTAAAAGTGTTGAACAAGTTACAGCAGGCGACAAATTAACGCTTGCTATGCAAGACGGAACCATTCAAGCAACGGTCAATGAGATAAATCCAGCACCTAAAGGAGACGGAAACGATGACTGAGAAGAAAATTATGTTCAATGATGCAATGGAACAACTTGAAGAAATTGTTCGTCAACTCGAACAAGGGGATGTGCCACTCGAACAGGCATTGACGCTTTATCAAAAAGGAATGGAACTTTCGAAAGTTTGCCACGATAAATTACAAAATGCAGAAAGTCAATTAGTGACGATGATGAAAGATGGCAAAGAAGTGCCAGCTAACATAGAAATGGACGGGAATGCAAAATGAATTTAACCCAATTCCGTTCTCATTACGAACCGCTTATCCAACAGGAAATGGCACAATTAATTCTTTCTTTATCCATTCCAGATTCACTAAAAGAATCGATGCATTATTCATTGCAAGCAGGCGGAAAACGAATTCGCCCAATTTTGCTATTAGCTGTTCTACATGAAATGACTGGGAAAGAGCATCCGGATGCATTAAAAGTAGCAGCTGCCATTGAAATGATTCACACGTACTCATTGATCCACGATGACTTGCCAAGTATGGATGATGACGACTTACGTCGCGGCATGCCGACAAACCATAAAGTGTTTGGCGAAGCAGTTGCGATTCTTGCAGGAGATGCCTTATTAACTTATAGCTTTGGTGTGGTGGCTCGTCTTGAGCATGTATCGAGTGATGACAAAGTGCGTTTAATCGATTTAATGAGTGTTTCTGCCGGTGCTGAAGGCATGGTCGGTGGCCAAGTATTGGACATTGAAGGCGAAGAAAAGCAATTACAGCTTGAAGAGTTAGAGCAAGTTCATCGCTTAAAAACCGGTGCTTTGTTAACTTTCAGCATACTGGCTGGTGGCATTTTAGCACAAGCAACAAATGATGAAATTATCGCGCTTAGTCAATTTGGTCAGCATTTAGGGTTAGCTTTCCAAATTCAAGACGATATTTTGGATGTGACAGGAACTTCTCAGGAACTTGGGAAAACGGCTGGCAAAGATGAATCAAGTGAAAAAAGCACATATCCAAGTTTGTTAACGTTGCCAAAAGCAAAAGAAAAATTAGACTACCACGCTTCTGAAGCTATAAATGCTCTAAATAAATTAAACGGCGAAAAAACATTGCTATTGGAGCTCACACAATTAATTGTGCAAAGAAAAAACTGATTTTTAAGGCTCTGATTTGTACAATTGCTCAGTATTGATATAATATGTACAGACAGTCTGAAGGAAAATTTAAAAAAGGTGCGTGATGGCATTGGATCTACATTCGATTACTAGTCCATCTTTCTTAAAAGAGCTGAACACAAAACAGCTAGAAGTATTAAGTGAAGATATAAGACGGTTTTTAATAGAGAATTTATCAAGAACAGGTGGACATATTGGTCCGAATCTCGGCGTAGTAGAATTGACGGTGGCTTTACACAAAGTATTCGATAGCCCGTCAGACAAATTTATTTGGGATGTAGGACACCAATCATACGTCCATAAAATTCTTACGGGAAGAGCTAGCCAATTTGACACTTTGCGTCAATTTAAAGGTCTTTGCGGTTTTCCGAAGCGCAATGAAAGCGATCACGATGTTTGGGAAACTGGACATAGTTCAACATCATTATCCGCAGCAATGGGGATGGCGGCAGCACGTGATATTAAAAAAGATAGCAATTACGTCATTCCAATCATTGGAGACGGCGCATTAACGGGCGGTATGGCTTTTGAGGCGTTAAACCATATTGGCCATACGAAAACGGATATGACCGTTATTCTAAACGACAACGAAATGTCAATTGCTCCAAATGTTGGTGCAATGCACAGCATGCTTGGTCGTATGCGGACAGCTGGAAAATACAATAAAGTAAAAGACGATTTAGAGTATCTATTGAAAAAAGTTCCTGCCGTTGGCGATCGTTTAGCCTCTACTGCTGAGCGTGTAAAAGATTCGTTAAAGTATTTGGTCGTTTCAGGCATGTTTTTTGAAGAAATGGGCTTTACGTACTTAGGGCCAATCGACGGACATGATTTGGAAGAACTAGAAGACAACTTACGTTATGCGAAGAAAACAAAAGGTCCTGTTTTGCTACATGTTATTACGAAAAAAGGTAAAGGCTTTTTACCTGCAGAACAAGATACAATTGGAACGTGGCATGGGACAGGTCCTTATAAAATGGAAACTGGTGATTTAGTAAAATCATCGTCAAAAGCACCTTCTTGGAGCGGATTGGTAGCAGAAACAGTCCGTAAACTAGCACGTACTGACGAACGCATTGTAGCGATTACACCGGCAATGCCAGTTGGTTCAAAATTAGAAGGATTTGCTTCTGAATTTCCAGAGCGCATGTACGATGTTGGAATTGCCGAGCAACACGCAACTACAATGGCTGCGGGACTTGCAACACAAGACATGAAACCATTCCTAGCAATTTATTCGACATTTTTACAACGTGCATATGATCAAGTAGTCCATGATATTTGCCGTCAAAATTTAAATGTTTTTATCGGTATTGATCGTTCAGGTCTTGTAGGAGCAGATGGCGAAACACATCAAGGTGTGTTTGATATTGCGTTCTTGCGTCATTTACCCAACATGGTCATTATGATGCCTAAAGACGAAAACGAAGGCCAACATATGGTTAAAACGGCGATTGATTACAATGGCGGTCCAATTGCACTTCGTTACCCACGAGGAAACGGATTGGGTGTAGCGATGGACGAAGAGCTACAAGCTTTACCAATCGGTTCATGGGAAGTGCTCCAAGAAGGTACAGATGCAGTGGTTCTAACATTTGGGACAACCATTCCAATGGCGATAAAAGCTGCCGAACAATTGGCAGAACAAGGCATTTCAGTAGAAGTCGTCAATGCACGATTTATTAAACCGATGGATGAAGAAATGTTGCATAGTATATTCAAGCGTAATATTCCAATCGTAACTATTGAAGAAGCAGTTCTTCAAGGAGGATTCGGTAGTGCAGTTCTTGAGTTTGCTCAAGAGCAACAATATCGCGGCTCGGTTATCGATCGTCTCGGAATTCCAGATCACTTTATCGAACATGGAGATGTCGCTGAATTAATGGATGAAATTCATTTAAACAGTGATGAAGTGGTGCGTGTCATCAAAGAACGCGCACAATCCAAAAAGCAGGCAGGTACAACGATTCTATGAACAAACCTAAAAAAGAGCGTGTAGATGTCTTGCTAGTTGAGCGAGGCATCTGTGAAACACGTGAAAAAGCAAAACGAGCAATTATGGCTGGAATCATTTATTCGGGTTCGGAACGCATGAATAAACCGGGTGAAAAGATTCTAGAAGATGCAGCTTTGCAAATGAAAGGCAATGATTTAAAGTACGTGAGTCGTGGAGGCCTAAAGTTAGAAAAAGCTTTAGAGAAATTTGATTTGTCGGTCGCAGACAAATTGATGCTTGATATTGGCTCTTCTACTGGCGGCTTTACAGATTGTGCTCTTCAAAATGGGGCAAAGCATTGCTACGCGTTAGACGTTGGTTACAATCAATTAGCGTGGAAAATCAGACAAGATGAACGCGTAACTGTGATGGAACGTGTCAATTTCCGGCATTCAAAACCAGAAGATTTTGTTCAAGGATTGCCTGAATTTGCATCAATTGATGTTTCCTTTATTTCATTGCGAATTATTTTTCCAGTGTTAAAACAAGTTCTTGTCCCGGGTGGTGATGTTATTGCACTCGTAAAACCGCAGTTTGAAGCGGGGAGAGAGAATGTTGGGAAAAAAGGAATTATACGTGATCCGAAAATACACCGAGATGTCTTGATTAAAGTTGGTAAATTCGCAGTGGAATCGGGATTTCATGTGAAAAACATGTCGTTTTCACCTATCACAGGTGGAGAAGGCAATATCGAATTTTTATTTCATCTTCAATCGAGTATGGAAGGTCATGAGATTGATTCCATCTCAGAGTTATTGATTGATGAAACAGTTAAACAAGCACATGAAATCTTGTAAACACATTCCGGAAGGAGTGTGTTTTTTTTAATCTCAAACCGGGAATACAAAACTAACGTAAAAATGTGGAACCTGCTCATCCTCTAAATGTGGTTTGTTCCGTATAGATGGAAGCTTTTCTTGTTTTATGCATGAAAAAGCTGTAGGATATAAAGTATATAGAATAATTATTCATTCAAGGGGGAGCACCATGAACAAAGGACAGCGCCATATAAAAATACGTGATTTAATCTCAAATCGTGAAATCGAAACACAAGACGAGTTAGTCGAATTATTAAAATCAGCTGGCTATGAAGTTACACAAGCTACAGTGTCACGAGACATCAAAGAATTACACTTAGTGAAAGTGCCATTACAAGATGGCCGTTATAAATACAGTTTGCCAGCGGATCAACGTTTTAATCCAATGCAAAAATTACATCGTGCGCTAACAGATGCTTTTGTAAGCATTGATGGAGCCAGTCATTTTTTAGTGATGAAAACATTGCCTGGTAATGCACATGCGATTGGTTCATTAATTGACCATTTGGACTGGGAAGAAATTCTTGGGACAATTTGTGGTGATGATACATGCTTAATCATATGCAGAGATACCGAACATCGCGAAGTTTTAAAACAACGTTTAATTGAAATGCTTTAAGAAGAGGTGAACGGTATATGCTTCGGGAATTAGATATACGCAATTTTGCCATTATTGATGCCTTGACCGTTAGCTTTGCAGAAGGATTAACGGTATTAACAGGTGAAACCGGTGCGGGTAAATCCATTATCATCGATGCCGTTCACCTGTTAGCAGGTGGGCGGGGAAGCCAAGAGTTTATTCGACATGGGGCAAAAAAAGCTGAAATCGAAGGACTATTCTCCTTAGAAGATGAACAGCATCCCGTATTTCGCAAACTCGATGAATTCGGCATCACAAAAAGTGATGGCGATATTTTGTTGCGTAGAGAATTAAACGATAAAGGCAAAAATGTCTGTCGAATTAATGGTAAACTAGTAACGATATCGATTTTGCGTGAAGTTGGAGCTTCGTTAATTGATATTCATGGCCAACATGAAACCCAAGAGTTGATGGATGAAAAACAACATTTATACTTATTGGATCAATTTGCAGGCAAATCTTTAGCGAAGTCCAAAGAAAGTTATAGCCATACATTTGATAAATATACGAAATTAAAGCGCGAGTTTTCTTCCTATACAGAAAATGAGCAGCAAATTGCTCAACGAATCGATTTGTTAACATTTCAACTGCAAGAAATTGAAGCAGCTGAATTAGTAATTGGTGAAGAAGAAGAACTCGTACTAGAACGTAAAAAAATGCAAAATTTCAACAAAATTTACGAATCAATCTCAGCTGCCCACGAAGCCATTCAAGGTGAAAGTAAAGGTTTGGACTGGGTTGGTTCTGCTATGTCTGAACTTGAACATGCAGCCGCGGTTGATGAGACCTTCACAGGGTCCTCCGAAACCTTGTCTAGTGCTTTTTATTTGATACAAGACACTGGCAGTGAAATAAAACGTATTCTAGATGATATGGAATTTGATCCTAGCCGATTAAACGAAATTGAACAACGCTTAGCTGTTATTCAATCGCTGAAAAGAAAATATGGCACTTCCGTTGAAGATATTTTGCTGTATCATGAAAAGCAGGCAGATGAGCTGGATAAATTAGTCAACCGTGATCAGCGTTTACAGTTAGATCAGGAAAAATTAAAAGAACTGACAGAAGACTTGCGTGTTGAAGCGGAAGAACTAACCATTTTGAGAAAAAAAGCTGCAAAAAGCTTAGGAAAAGCGATTATGGAGCAGTTAAAAGAACTTCATATGGCGAAAGCTTCGTTTGAAGTAAATTTTGATATTTTGCCGAACGCCAGATTTGATCGAAATGGACATGATGCAATTACGTTTTATATTTCCACAAACCTTGGTGAACCGTTAAAACCGTTAACTAAAGTGGCGTCAGGTGGAGAATTATCACGTATGATGTTGGCATTGAAAACAATATTTTCAAAACATCAAGGAATTACGTCAATTATTTTCGATGAAGTGGATACTGGTGTGAGCGGACGTGTGGCACAAGCCATTGCAGAAAAAATTGCAGCTATTTCAGTTGATTCTCAAGTATTGTGTATTTCTCATTTACCACAAGTCGCTGCGATGGCTGATCAGCACTTGTTTATAGAAAAGAGAGTAGACAAGCAACGAACTACTACGGCTGTAACCGAACTTGACGGTAGCGAACGTACAGAGGAAATGAGTCGCATGCTATCAGGTGCCGAAATTACTGACTTGACTTTACAACACGCTAAAGAATTACTTTCTTTAGCTGCAGATCGTAAACTATTGATGAAGTAAAATCGTAAAGATAGTCTAAACACCTACTAGAGTCAGTCACCAAGGAGAGAGAGTCCAATGGAAAAAATAAAAATCGCAATTGCAGATGATAATCGCGAATTGGTCGGGCTGATGAAAGATTATTTAAATTTACAACCGAATATGGAAGTTGTAAATGTTGCCTATAACGGAAAAACTTGCATAGAAATGTTGAAAAGTGAAGAAATCGACATTTTATTGTTAGACATCATTATGCCCTATCTTGACGGTATCGCCGTATTAGATGCGATAAAGGAAAATGATAAGTTACAAGGAATTGACGTTATAATGCTGTCGGCATTTGGGCAAGAATCAATTATGAGTCAGGCTGCCGATTACGGAGCTTCTTACTTTATTATGAAACCATTTGAGACCGATCGTTTAGTAGTGCAGATCAATCACATTATGAATAAGCGTAGCAACACACCAGATGAACCTGAGGTTAAACCGACGAGAGAAGATATTATTACGAATATGGTTAAAGATATCGGCATACCTCCTCATTTAAAAGGCTATAGTTATTTAAAAGAAGCAGTCTCATTGGTATTAGAACAACCCGGATTTTTAAACAAGATTACAAAAGAACTATACCCTGGCATTGCGACTAAATTTGATACAACCCCGTCAAGAGTTGAACGATCTATTCGCCATGCTATTGAGCAAGCTTGGACGCGACATGAAACCGTGGATCATATTTCCGAAATCTTTGGCTATAGCGTAGCGCATTTAGAATCCAAGCCAACCAATTCGGAATTTATTGCCATGGTGGCAGACAGTTTGCAAGTAGAAAATCAAGAAAAACGAGAAAAATCACATTGATAAAAGCCCTTGAACCTCCTTATCGTTAAAAAACGATGAGAAAGTTCAAGGGATTTTTTATAGGGAATAAAAACTTTTTTGAAAATAATTTACTTTTCAGAAATTTAATGATATTTTAAATTAAAGTTATGGTTTGAAAAAGGTGAAAAGAAGGAAAAGGATAAGACAGAGTTATCACAACGAGATAATAGAGAACTGCAATGGTGTGAGAAACGACGAATCCAGTGAAATGAAAAGAGGCGATCGCAATTGCAATTAATTAGGCAAATTGATGACTACTTTTTAGGCAATGACGAAGGAACTGTCGTTGACCGTCTTTATTTTTATGGTGTTTATTGTGTCAGCCTTCTTATCGCATTTTCCACAATGATGTCCATGTAATAAACGGTAAGATCAACTTATAGATTACTAAGCCGATGAGCAAATCGCTCATTGGATTTTTTTTGGACAAAGCTGTTAAAAGCTTACCATGTAGTCTTCTACATAAGGTTTTTTTAAAATCAAAACCAAAAACGCCATCAACAACCGGCATTGCTTTTAGTTTTAGATAAGAGATGATAACATGGTAGTGAAACTGAAGAAAAAGGGTCAGTAAAACAAAAAGAGTAGTCGTTTTGCAGGTTCAGTAGATTTCAGAAACGGAAGAGGATGATTTTATTGTCTGAAGTCAAAGTGTATGCACACCGAGGCGCTTCAGGATATGCACTAGAAAACACATGGGATGCTTTTATCAAAGCATGTGAATTAGGTGTGGGTATCGAACTTGATGTACAAATTACTAAAGACGGTGTCGTGGTCGTATACCATGATGATAACTTAAGGCGTTTAACTGGTATTAATGAAGACATTGATACGCTTGATTATGAAGATATAAAAGAGTTGCGTGTCGGTAGAAGATGGATGCGGAAATTTCAGCAGCATCAAATTCCGTTAGCTTATGAAGTATTTCAATGGGCGAAGAAAAAGAAAATCCCCCTAAATGTAGAGCTGAAAGGATCTTTTGCGAAAAATCCAAAAGGACCTCAAGTTCTTGCTGCTATGTTAGAAGGAATGGAAGACATCCATTTATCTTCATTTAATTCACAATTGCTTCAAGAGATGAAGCAATTAATGCCATCTACTGAAATGGCGTGGATTGTTAAGAAAAATAAGCAACTTGCTTATTCGAAGGAAATGGACTGGGTGGACAGCATTCACCTTCATAAACGGCTGTTAGGCAAGCCTATGTGGACGGACATATTGAAACTAAACAAGAAAGTACGCTTATACGGGATTCTTGGTTCAGAGTCGCTCACGCGTCTCTTAGAGCCTCAAATGATCGGTATTATTACTGATTACCCAGATCGCGTTAAAAGAAAAATGGCATCACCCTTTATTGGGTGATGCCATTTTAACTTTAGAAGGGAGATGTCTCCTTGCTTAGTAGTCCTGCTGAATAAGTAAAAGCGTAAATTGAATATGTATCGATAAAAAATTCTCTTGCTAACTATCATCAAATTTCGGATTGAACAGTATTTCTTGATTTTGGACAGTATTGGACACGTTTTCGACTGTATTTTATCCAATTCGGACAGTATTTCACGCAATCCCGACAGTATCGCCAGTAAATGGAAAAAGCCGCCTAAATTAGGCGGCTTTTCTTCAGTATTTCTTTTTATTTCTGGAATCTTTTTGATACATTGCCTTTTTTTCGATCGCGGTTTAACAGGAAACCTGCAAAAAATCCGATACCGAGAACGACAAAAATAGTACCAAGCGTAAATTGAAGCCAAAGAGCCGGATAAGGCTCTAATAATTTATTGAATAAAGTATCGCGCATCAACTTAATCCCATACGCCGCCATGATTCCAGGAATCAGCAAAATAATAAACGCCACAAGACGACCCATACTTCCACATCCTTCTGTATCTATTGTTTCCAATTCGGTTAAAGTTGTCAAGAAAACCTTCCTGATGTACGCTTAAAATATTGATGCAATTATTTGCATGACTGCAGAAAAGAGGTTGAAATAATATGCAAAACGTCTTGATTGTGGGTGGCGGAGTTGGCGGGTCGGCTATATTAAACACACTCTTGGAATCAGATTATTTACGGGTGCAAGGTGTAGTCGATTTAACAGTAGATGCACCTGCGATAAAAACTGCACAATCTCATGGAATTTCCGTTGCAACTGATTTTCGGGAATTTAACAAGACAGACATTGATATCGTGTTTAACGTAACAGGAAGTGAGTTTCTTTACCAAGAACTTAAAGAATATTTCCTTGAAAAAACAGTTATTATTCCTGGTAGTCTTGCGAATGTATTGGTCAGGCTATTAGAAGAAAAAGAGCATTTTATTAGTCGTCTTAGCAAAGAAAGTCATCGAGAAAAAATCATTTTTAATTCGATTGAAGAAGGCATGATTGGCATAGATAAGACAAGTCATATTACGTTTATGAACAAAAGTGCCGCTAGAATGTTAGAAGTTACCGTTGAGGAAACAATCGGCAAACATATTCATGAATTTATTTCATTAAGTGAATTGCCAAGAACTTATGAAACCGGTCGTGTTGAAATAAATAAAGAGTTGCAGTTAAGAAACGGTTCGAGAATAGTCACTTCGCGTTTTCCAATGATAGGAGATGATGGACAAATCATCGGAGCGTTTGCGGTATTTAAAGATATTACTGAAGTCGTTGCACTAGCAGAAGAAATTACGGATTTAAAAGAAATTCAGACGATGTTAGAAGCCATTATTCAATCGAGTGATGATGCCATATCGGTAGTTGATGAAAAAGGCAATGGCTTACTGGTTAATCCAGCTTATACGCGAATTACCGGACTGCAGATGAAAGATGTTATCGGTCATCCAGCTTCTGCTGATATATCTGAGGGCGAAAGTATGCACTTAAAAGCGTTGCAAACTCGGAAACCGGTTCGAGGCGTCAACTTAAAAGTAGGACCAGCAAATCGAGAAGTCATCGTGAATGTTGCCCCGATTATTGTTGACAACAAATTAAAAGGTAGCGTTGGCGTTATTCACGACACAACAGAAATTCGCTCTTTAATGAAAGAATTAGACCGAGCTCGAAGCATTATTCGAACATTGGAATCCAAATATACGTTTGATGACATTATCGGATTGTCATCTGAGATGCAATTATCATTGCAACAAGCCAAACTTGCAGCGCAAACATTGGTTACCGTATTACTGCGCGGTGAGTCTGGTACGGGTAAAGAATTGTTTGCTCATGCTATCCATAGTGCTAGTGAACGAAAATACAATAAGTTTGTCCGAGTAAACTGTGCTGCACTTTCTGAAGAGTTGTTAGATAGTGAACTTTTTGGATACGAAGAAGGAACGATCCCGGGGAGCAGGACGGGAGAAAAGCGGGGATTATTTGAAGAAGCAAATAACGGCAGTATTTTTCTAGATGAAATCGGTGAATTGTCACCTATGCTACAAAGTAAATTGCTGCGGGTATTGCAAGAACATGAAACTTTACGTATTGGAGGTAGCAAACCAATCCCTGTTAATGTTCGGGTAATTGCCTCGACAAATGCCAATATGGAAAAAGCATTGCTTGAAGGGAAGTTTCGTGAAGATCTTTATTATCGTTTAAATCGGATGCCGATTTTAATTCCCCCTTTGCGGAACCGTAAACAAGATATTCCAAGAATATCAGAGCGCCTCCTATTAAAATTAAATCAAGAATATGGCCGCAATGTTGAATCTATCTCAGACAAAGCGCTTCAATATTTACGTGTTTATGATTGGCCGGGCAATGTACGTGAACTCGAAAACGTTTTGAGTCAGTCGATGATTTTTATGCAGATGAACGACCGAATATTAACAGAAGAACATATTCCGCTTAACATGTTGAAAGTACCTGAAGCGAAAAACGAAGTGCTCATTCAATCGTCGATGCCTTTGCAAGAACAATTGGATACAGTAGAGCGTGGAATTTTGCATCATGCGTTAAAGCAAGCAGGGGGCAATAAATCGAAAACGGCTAAACAATTAGAGATTTCATTAAGGACTTTGTATTACAAATTAGAGAAATACGGTTTAATGTGATGTTTTGCAACAATTTGCAGGGTTTTGCAATAAATTGCAATGTTTCATAGCCGGAATCGAAAATAAAACGCTTTCATCTCTTATATATGGCGTTTCGTTCTGTTTTAATTAAGAAGAATGAGGTGAGTAACATTGGCCACATTAAAGCAGTTAATCGAAAATATTCCGAGTGGAACAAATCATACTGTCGCAGTTGCGGCGGCAGCTGACTTGTTTGTGCTTGAAGCAATTAGTATGGCTGTAGAACGGAAAATGGCGTACTTTCGATTATATGACGATGAAAATGCAGTGACGAACATGATGAAGAACAATTTTCCGCAATTGCTCAATCACCCGGATATTGTGCTCTGTCATGTCAGCAGTCAAGAATCTGCTGCTCAAGCAGCTGTTACTTCCGTATTCAAGAAAGAAAGCGATATCTTGATGAAGGGGCAACTCGCAACCGCTGTTCTCTTAAAGGCAGTATTAAATCGCGATTTTGGATTGCGGACAGGTTCAGTGATGTCCCACGTTGCTGCATTTGAAGTAGCTGGATTTGATCGACTCATTTTTGTGACAGATGCAGGAATGAATATCAGTCCTGACTTAGCTCAGAAAGTTCAAATTATCGAAAACGCTGTTCACATTGCTCGTTCAATCGGTATTGAAAATCCGATTGTGGCTCCTTTAGCAGGGGTAGAAGTTATTAATCCGAACATGCAAGCAACACTTGATGCAGCAGCACTTACCACCATGAATCAGCGCGGCCAAATCAAAAATTGTATAGTTGATGGGCCATTTGCACTCGACAATGCAATATCTGTTGATGCGGCTAAAAACAAAAAAATTGCAGGAAACAATGCCGGTAAAGCCGACATTCTGCTTGTTCCATCTATTGAATCAGGCAATATTTTGTATAAATCACTCGTCTTTTTTTCTAAAGCAAAAGTGGGCAGTATAGTGACGGGTGCGAAAGCGCCAATTGTTTTGTCGTCACGTGCTGACAGTGCTGAAAGTAAATTGTATTCATTGGCTTTGGCCATTTATTCATCATTAAATTAGGAACTATTATTAGGGGGAATTAACAATGGAAATTTTCAAAAAGATGGAAGAACATGACTACGAACAATTAGTATTTTGCCAAGATAAAAGTTCAGGACTAAAAGCAATTATTTGCATCCATGATACAACTTTAGGGCCAGCACTTGGCGGTACGCGTATGTGGAATTATGCAACAGAAGAAGAAGCAATTGAAGATGCGATTCGTTTAGGTCGCGGAATGACTTATAAAAATGCAGCAGCGGGCCTTAACTTAGGTGGCGGTAAAACAGTTATTATCGGAGATCCATTAAAAGACAAAAACGAAGAAATGTTCCGTGCCTTCGGTCGCTTTATCCAAGGGCTAAACGGTCGTTACATAACTGCTGAAGATGTTGGAACAACAGTTGCTGATATGGATTTAATCCATGATGAAACTGATTTCGTTACAGGAATTTCACCAGCATTCGGCTCATCAGGTAACCCATCTCCAGTAACAGCTTACGGCGCATATATCGGGATGAAAGCTGCTGCTTTAGAAGCATTTGGCGACGATTCTCTAGAAGGCAAAACGGTAGCTGTTCAAGGTGTTGGTAACGTAGCTTACCCACTTTGCGAATACCTACACAAAGAAGGCGCAAAATTAATCGTTACGGATATTAACGAAGAAGCTGTAAACCGTGCAGTAAAAGCATTTGGCGCAACAGCAGTTGCACCAAACGATATTTATTCACAAGAAGCGGACATTTTCGCACCATGTGCAATGGGCGCGATTATTAACGACATTACAATTCCGCAATTGAAAGTTAAAGTTGTTGCAGGATCTGCAAACAACCAATTAAAAGAACAACGTCACGGTGATGAATTAGAAGCTCGTGGTATTGTTTACGCTCCTGACTTTGTAATCAACTCAGGCGGTGTTATTAACGTAGCTGACGAATTATACGGATACAACAACGAACGTGCGATGAAACGCGTTGAAACAATTTACGACAGCATTACAAAAATCTTTGAAATCGCTAAACGCGATAACATCCCAAGCTATATCGCAGCAGACCGTATGGCTGAAGAGCGCATTGAACGCGTCCGCAAATCAAGATCTCAATTTTTGAGAAACGAACATAATATTTTAAGCAGAAGATAAAAAGACCAATTCGCGTGTGTGGAATCTTTTCCGCACCGCTTTAGCCGTACTCGGCATGGCCTCTGTAGAAAGTCAGGCAAAGTACGCCTGGCTTCTTGTTTTATCTAGCCGAAATACGGGTTCCAAATTCGATCAATAAAGCGAAATGGAGGGGGACAATGTGCCAAGACAATTAAATCGTATCTTAGTCATTAATCCGGCCTCCACATCGACTAAAATTGGAGTTTTTGATAACGATATTTTGATTATGGAAAAAACCATACAGCATTCGCCAAAAGAATTAAGTGATTTTTCGAGCATTGTCGATCAACGTTTGTATAGAAAAAACGCCATTTTGGAGTCTTTAGACGAAGAAGGTATGAATATTTCCAACTTGGCTGCGGTTTGCGGTAGAGGTGGTTTATTGCGACCGATTGAAGGTGGAACTTACGAGGTCAATGAAAAAATGATAGAAGATCTGAAGGTAGGGTATTCCGGACAGCATGCTTCTAACTTAGGTGGTATTCTTGCACATGAAATTGCAGATGCTTTGAATATCCCTGCATTTATCGTAGATCCGGTTGTTATAGATGAATTAGATCCTGTTGCGCGTATTTCAGGATTTTCATCTATTGAACGAAAATCTATTTTCCACGCACTCAATCAAAAAGCAGTAGCCCGTCACTATGCCAAAAAAATTGGTCGTTCATATGAAGACGTCAATTTAATTGTTGCTCATATGGGGTCAGGGGTAACGGTTGGTGTACATCAAGGTGGCCGGGTAATTGATGTCAATAACGGTTTACACGGCGATGGTCCATTTAGTCTTGAACGAGCAGGAACTGTACCGGCAGGCGATTTGGTGGAATTATGTTTTTCTGGACAATTTAGCCGTCAAGAAGTTTTAAAAAAACTCGTCAGAAATAGTGGACTTGTTGCCTATCTTGATACAAATGATGTTGTTAAAGTAGAAAAACGAATTTTAGCAGGCGATAAAAAAGCAGCATTAATTTATCACGCAATGGCTTATCAAATTGCCAAAGAAATTGGTGCGGCTAGTGCTGTATTAAGAGGCAAAGTCGATGCCATTATTTTGACAGGTGGATTAGCTCACGGTAATAGCTTTGTAGAAGCGATATCCGAGCGTATAAGCTGGATTGCCGATATTGAAATTCAGCCTGGCGAAAATGAACTTCAAGCTTTAGCTGAAGGGGCAGTTCGCGTATTAAACGGCGAAGAACGAGTGAAGACCTATTCATTTTAAACAATGAAATTGATAAAGGGGGATAAATCTATGGCTCAAAATTATGATGTTGTTATTTTAGGTGGCGGAACAGGCGGTTATGTAGCTGCAATTCGCTCAGCGCAACTTGGATTAAAAACAGCAATCGTTGAAAAAAGTGAACTTGGTGGAACGTGCTTACATAGAGGGTGTATTCCAAGTAAAGCTTTGCTTCGCAGTGCGGAAGTATATTCAACAACAAAAAATCACGCAGCTGACTTTGGCGTGCAAACTGGGGAAGTAACACTAGATTTCTCGCGTGTCCAACAGCGTAAACAAAGCATAGTGGATCAATTGCATGCAGGTGTGCAAGGATTAATGAAAAAAAGGCAAAATTGATGTATACGAAGGCATTGGAAGAATTCTTGGACCATCGATCTTTTCTCCAAATGCAGGAACTATTTCTGTTGAAATGAAAAATGGAGAAGAAAACGAAATGCTGATCCCGAATAACGTGATTATCGCTACAGGTTCACGCCCTCGCACATTGCCAGGGTTAACAATTGACGGCGAATTTGTTATGACTTCAGATGAAGCATTGAAAATGGAAACTTTGCCACAATCTATTTTAATTGTGGGTGGCGGTGTTATCGGAATTGAATGGGCATCCATGCTCAATGATTTCGGTGTAGATGTAACTGTTATTGAATATGCAGATCGTATTATTCCGACAGAAGACAAAGACATTTCAAAAGAAATGTTGAAACTGTTGAAGAAAAAAGGCATTAAGTTTGCAACAAGTGCAAAAGTAATGGCGGATACTTTGGAAACAGGTGAAAATGGCGTAACGATTCAAGCTGAAATCAATGGAAAAAACGAAAGTTTTTCTGCTGAAAAAATGCTCGTTTCTGTAGGCCGTCAAGCGAATGTTGAAAATATCGGCATTGAAAACACAGATATTATTGTTGAAAAAGGCTTTATTCAAGTGAAAAAATCCTTCCAAACGAAAGAGTCTCATATTTACGCAATCGGTGATGTGATTGGGGGCCTTCAATTGGCGCATGTTGCTTCACATGAAGGCATCACAGCGATCGAGCACATTAAAGGCAACAATCCACATGCGATGAATTATGACTTAGTGTCTCGCTGCATTTATTCAAGTCCAGAAGCAGCAAGTGTTGGTATTACAGAAGACCAAGCAAAAGAAAAAGGACACGATGTTAAAGTTGGGAAATTTTCTTTTAAAGCAATTGGTAAAGCATTGGTGTATGGAGAGTCTGATGGATTTGTTAAAATTATTGCAGACAAAGAAACGAATGATATTCTTGGCGTGCACATGATAGGTCCGCACGTAACAGATATGATTTCGGAAGCAGGTCTAGCGATGGTGTTGGACGCAACTCCATGGGAAATCGCTGAAACAATTCATCCGCACCCGACACTTTCAGAAGTAATGGGCGAAGCGGCATTGGCAGTTGACGGAAAAGCAATCCACAGTTAAAGGGGGAAATATAATGGCTACAAAACACGAAGAAATTGGTTTGACAAATGAAGATGTTTTAAAAATGTATGAAACGATGTTAATGGCTCGTCGCGTAGATGAGCGCATGTGGTTATTAAACCGAGCAGGTAAAATTCCTTTCGTAATTTCTTGTCAAGGGCAAGAAGCGGCTCAAGTTGGCGCAGCATTTGCACTAGATAACTCAAAAGATTATATCGCGCCTTACTACCGTGATATCGGCGTGGTTCTTCATTTTGGTATGACGCCAAAAGAATTGATGCTTTCAGCTTTTGCTAAAGCAGAAGACCCGAACTCAGGTGGCCGTCAAATGCCTGGTCACTTTGGTCAAAAAAGCAACCGGATTTTGACAGGTTCTTCACCTGTAACAACACAATTGCCACATGCAGTAGGCGTTGCGTTAGCAGGAAAAATGAAGAAAAAAGATTTCATTACATTCACAACACTTGGAGAAGGTTCTTCTAACCAAGGCGATTTCCATGAAGGCATGAACTTTGCTGGTGTACATAAATTGCCAGTTATTATTATGGTTGAAAACAATAAATACGCAATTTCAGTTCCAGTAGAACGTCAACTAGCTTGTAAAAACGTTTCTGATCGTGCAATTGGTTACGGAATGCCAGGTGTGACAATTGACGGAAACGATCCAATTGAAGTTTACAAGCATGTTAAAGAAGCAGCTGATCGTGCGCGTCGCGGTGAAGGCCCGAGCTTGATCGAAACGGTTTCTGAACGAATGACTGCTCACTCTTCAGATGATGATCATCGTCAATACCGTTCAGCAGACGAATTGGCAGCGCAAAAGTCAACAGATCCAATTTTGACATTTGGTGCTTATTTGAAAGAAAACGGTGTGATGAACGATGAACTTGAAAAAGAAATTAATGATCGCATCATGGTGATTGTCAACGAAGCAACGGATTATGCAGAAGAAGCACCGTATGCAGAACCAGAACATGCGATGAAATATGTCTATGCCGAAGAAGGAGGAGACGAATAATGGCTATTATGTCTTATATAGATGCCATCACGCTTGCCATGAAAGAAGAAATGGAGCGTGACGAAAACGTCTTTGTTCTCGGAGAAGACGTTGGTAAAAAAGGTGGAGTTTTTAAAGCGACTCAAGGCCTGTATGATCAATTTGGAGAAGATCGCGTATTAGATACACCACTTGCGGAATCAGCAATTGCTGGTGTCGGAATTGGAGCTGCGATGTATGGTTTACGTCCGATTGCAGAAATGCAATTTGCGGATTTTATTATGCCTGCTGTAAACCAAATTATTTCTGAAGCTTCCCGTATTCGTTACCGTTCAAACAACGACTGGAGCTGTCCTATTGTTTTTCGCGCACCATTTGGCGGCGGTGTTCACGGGGCTCTTTATCATTCACAGTCTGTAGAAGCGGTATTTGCAAACCAGCCTGGATTGAAAATTGTAATCCCGTCTACACCATATGATGCGAAAGGTCTTCTAAAAGCAGCAATTCGCGACGAAGATCCGGTCATGTTCTTTGAACATAAACGTGCATATCGTCTGATTAAAGGAGAAGTGCCAGAAGAAGATTACACAATTGAAATCGGTAAAGCAGACGTGAAACGCGAAGGTGAAGATATTACAGTTATCACTTACGGTTTAGCAGTTCACTTTGCGCTTCAAGCAGCAGAACGTTTAGCTGAAGATGGTATTTCTGCGCATGTTTTAGACTTACGCACAATTTATCCATTGGATAAAGAAGGTATTATCGAAGCTGCGAAGAAAACAGGTAAAGTGCTTTTAGTGACAGAAGATAACAAAGAAGGAAGCATCATCGGAGAAGTAGCAGCGATTATCGCTGAAAACTGCCTATTCGACTTAGACGCTCCTATTAAACGTCTAGCTGGACCCGATATTCCAGCAATGGCATACGCACCAACTATGGAAAAATTCTTCATGATCAACCCAGACAAAGTAGAAAAAGCAATGAAAGAACTAGCAGAGTTTTAAAAAGAAAAGTTGAACCGGCCGCTCAGCTCCGACAGGCATAAGACGCACTGGCGAAGCGGCGCTCTTTGCCGCACAGCCAGAGTGGCTTATGACCCGAGGAGTTGGCCGGTAAAGCTAGACAAAAAGAAAGTTGAACCGGCCGCCCAGCTCCGACAGGCATAAGACGCACTGGCGAAGCGGCGCTTTTTGCCGCCCAGCCAGGGAGGCTTATGACCCGAGGAGTTGGCCGGTTAAGCTAGACAAAAAAAGCGTAAGCGCCCATGTAGATTCGACGGGCATAAGGCGCACTTACAAAACCGTTCGATCAAGTAAAGGAGGAAATCCCTTGGCTATTGAAAACATAAAAATGCCTCAGTTGGGCGAAAGTGTTACAGAAGGAACAATTGAAAAGTGGCTCGTCCAGCCAGGCGACCATGTAAATAAATACGACCCGCTTGCTGAAGTTAATACAGATAAAGTAACAGCGGAAGTTCCATCTTCTTTTACAGGAATTATTAAAGAATTGATTGCTTCAGAAGGTGAAACGTTAGCAGTAGGTGAAATCGTTTGTACGATCGAAGTTGAAGGTGGCGGTTCTAAGCCAGCAGCTGAAGAAAAGCCTGCGACAGAAGAAAAAGCACCAGCAAGTAATAAAGAAGAGGCAAAAATTTCTTCAACTCCTGCAAAACCATCTGGAGCAAAAGGACGTTACTCACCAGCTGTGTTGCGTCTAGCTCAAGACAACGACATTGATTTAGCGCAAGTAGAAGGCTCAGGAAACGAAGGCCGCATCACGCGTAAAGATTTAATGAAATTGATCGACAGCGGCAACATACCAAAAGCTGGAGATGCACCGGCTGCAGATACAGCTCCCGCTCAACAAGAGCAACCAGCTCAGACTTCAGCTCCTGCTGCACCAAAAGCTGCTTCTGCTCCAATTGAAAGCGCGCCTGGCGATATCGAAATTCCAGTCTCTGGCGTACGTAAAGCAATTGCGGCGAACATGCTGAAAAGCAAACACGAAGCACCGCATGCATGGATGATGATTGAAGTAGATGTAACAAACCTAGTTCAATACCGTGATTCCATTAAAGGCGAATTCAAGAAAAAAGAAGGCTTTAACATTACGTATTTCGCATTCTTCGTTAAAGCTGTTTCACAAGCGTTAAAAGAATTCCCAATGATGAATTCTATGTGGGCTGGCGATAAAATTATCCAGAAAAAAGATATCAATATTTCAATCGCTGTAGCTTCTGATAGTGCACTATTTGTTCCGGTTATCAAAAATTCTGATGAAAAATCAGTAAAAGGAATCGGCAAAGAAGTAAACGAACTGGCGCTTAAAGCACGTTCAGGTAAATTGAAGTCTGCGGATATGCAAGGTGGAACATTTACGGTTAACAACACGGGCTCATTTGGTTCTGTTCAGTCGATGGGGATTATCAATCATCCACAAGCTGCCATTATGCAAGTCGAGTCAATCGTTAAACGTCCTGTCATTATGGACAACGGAATGATTGCTGCACGTGATATGGTTAACCTTTGTTTATCACTAGATCACCGTGTTCTTGACGGACTTGTTTGCGGTCAGTTTTTAGCACGTGTTAAAGAAATTTTAGAAAACATGTCAAAAGAAAATACATCTGTTTATTAAGAAAAGCTGGAGTCTTCGGACTTCAAGCTTTTTTTTCTTTAATGTCTGCGCCTAGTCGGGTAAAATGAAAGTAGATAGCCTTTAAGGAGGGAATAGTTTGACAATCGAATCGATGAAAAACACAAAATTTCCAACTCATACATATAGTGAATGGCAACAAGCAGCTGAAAAAGCGATTAAAGGAAAGCCTTTTGAAGAAACTTTGAAAACGCCTACAATTGAAGATGTCACGCTTGAACCTTTATATACAAAAGATATGCTCGATGGATTGGGTAGCTATGTACCTGCTCAAGTAGCAGCTATACAACATGGCAAGCATCAATCGAGTTGGCTCGTGTCTCAAGAAGTGACAGCAGACTCTGCAGCAGAATACTTGAACTTAATGAAAGACGATCTTTCCCGTGGAAATGAAACTGTCGTTTATTCTGGTTTCCGAAAATTTGAATGGACAGACGAACAACTAAATGAATTGGCTCAACTCCTTGTAGACTACCCACTTTACTTTAAATTGTCGGGAGATGACCAAGATGTGCTGCGAGTGTTTGATTTTATCGCGCCAGAAAAACTTGCCCAGTTACAAGGGGTTATTTTTTCAGAAGAACCCGTTAACGCACCAGAAAACGTGCGTACACAACTAGTAGATACCATTCCGATACATCACGCTGGCGGAACAGCGGTACATGAACTAGGAGTCGCACTGAGTATTTTGTCAGAACAAATGGTTGATGTGAACTTTACTGAAAGCGCTAAAAATACATGGATTCGTTTTGCAGTAGACACGCAATTTTTCCAAGAAATTGCTAAATTGCGCGCATTCCGCGTATTGTGGCAAACTTTTTGTTCTGCCTACGGAGGTGAAACGCCGACGCTTCCAATATATACAGAAACCTCTGTTCGTTCATATTCGAAGCTTGATCCTTATGTCAATTTGTTACGCGCAGGAAACTCAACGTTTGCAGCAGTTCTTGGTGGGACAGATGCGCATACGGTTCATCCGCATGACTTTTTAACAGAGCCCGATTTATCAAGTCGACGCATTGCGCGTAATGTGCAGCTCGTGATAAAAGAAGAAGCACATGTATCGCATGTAGTAGACCCTTCTGCAGGATCTTATTTTATCGAAACATTAACGAAAGAATATGTTGAAGCAGCATGGAATTATTTCTTGGAAATCGAAAATATTGGTGGCTATTCTGAAGCTGTTAAATCTGGGTGGCTGACAGACGATATTCAAGCAAAATGGATCGAGCGAGAAAAAAATGTAGCAACACGTAAACAATCGCTTATTGGCACAAATATTTATGCGAATCCACAAGAAACCGTAAAAAATATTAAAACAGATGATGGTCACATCGAATATATGACAGCCAAACGATTAGCGACGCCTTTTGAAAAGCTTCGTGCACAAAGCAAAGCGACAAACTTAAAATCTGCAATTATTTTAGTGGAACCGTTAAAAAATATAAAAGCTCAAGTGGATTTTGTATCTGGATTTCTTGCAGTTGGCGGAGTTGAAGCGAAAGTAAGTGGACATTTGCAGACAGCTGAAGAAATCAATCAGTTTTTAGCAAATGAAAACCTGGACTATGCCGTACTATGCGGATCGAAAGAAGCTATCGCTAACTTGGTTCCAAAATTAAATACGCAAGTAAACATTGATCTTGCCGGTAAATACCCGAAAGAACAATTAGCCGAATGGCAACAATTCGGTATTAAAGACACAATCTATTCGGGTAAACACATCACTTCTAAGCTTGAGAAAATTCTTGCATTAGGAAAGGAGGCGCAATAATGACTAAGCCCGATTTTTCCAAAATAACGTTAACTGATTTAGCTACTGCAACAAAATCATTTGAACACAAAAATGCTTTCACGACAAATGAAGGCATCGACATTAAGCAAATCTATACAAAAGACGATACTGAATTTCTAGAAGAAAGTATGCCAGGATTTGCGCCTAATTTACGTGGACCTTATCCGACAATGTACGTATCACGGCCATGGACGGTGCGCCAATATGCGGGATTTTCAACAGCAGAAGAAAGTAACGCTTTTTATCGCCGCAATTTAGCGATGGGACAAAAGGGTTTGTCCGTGGCATTCGATTTAGCGACGCATCGCGGCTATGATTCAGATCATGAACGAGTAGTAGGCGATGTTGGGAAAGCTGGCGTTGCTATTGATAGTGTGGAAGATATGAAAATTTTGTTTGATGGCATTCCGTTAGATCAAATGTCAGTTTCTATGACAATGAACGGTGCGGTTGTGCCAATTATGGCATTCTTTATCGTAGCGGCTGAGGAACAAGGAGTATCTCCAGACAAGTTGGCAGGAACAATTCAAAACGATATTTTAAAAGAATATATGGTTCGCAACACATATATTTATCCACCGGCCATGTCGATGCAAATCATTGCGGATATTTTTAAATACACATCCACTCATATGCCGAAATTCAACTCAATTTCAATTTCGGGTTACCATATTCAAGAAGCAGGAGCAACAGCAGACCTCGAGTTAGCTTATACACTTGCAGATGGCTTAGAATACGTCCGAACAGGTCTTGCAGCAGGGATTGATATTGATCATTTTGCACCGCGCTTATCGTTCTTCTGGGGCATTGGGATGAACTATTTCATGGAAGTTGCCAAAATGCGTGCAGGACGTGAAATTTGGGCGAAAATGATGAAGACATTCGATCCGAAAAATGACAAAGCCCTTGCTTTACGAACGCATTCACAAACATCGGGCTGGAGTTTAACCGAGCAAGATCCATTTAATAACGTTACGCGCACGTTAATTGAAGCAAATGCAGCAGCTATGGGTCATACGCAATCACTTCATACCAATGCACTTGACGAAGCAATTGCGTTGCCAACTGATTTTTCAGCACGAATTGCACGTAACACGCAATTATTTCTTCAAGAAGAAACCATGATGACGAATGTGATTGACCCGTGGGGTGGATCGTATTATGTCGAATCACTAACAAAAGAGTTGGTAGATAAAGCGTGGGAATTGATCGAAGAAGTTGAAGAACTTGGCGGCATGGCAAAAGCAATTGAAACGGGCTTACCAAAAATGCGTATTGAAGAAGCTGCAGCGAAAAAACAAGCGCAAATCGACTCAAATGAAGAAACCATTATCGGTGTGAACCGATACCGTTTAGATCAAGAAGATCCGATTGATATTTTAAATATTGATAATACGATGGTTCGTAAAACACAAATCGAACGCTTAGAGCACATGAAAGCCAATCGAGATAACGAAAAAGTGGCAGCTGCGCTAGAAAAATTAACACAAGCCGCACAAAGTGGAAAAGATAATATTTTAGCTTATGCTATTGAAGCAGCCCGTTTCCGAGCATCTCTTGGCGAAATCTCCGATGCTATTGAAAAAGCATCTGGAAGACATAAGGCGGTGATTCGTTCAGTGAGTGGCGTTTATAGTTCGAATTTCTCTAATCAGCAAGAAATGGAAATCGTGAAAGAAATGACCGAAGACTTTATCGAAAACGAAGGACGTCGTCCACGTATTTTGATTGCGAAAATGGGTCAAGATGGTCATGATCGCGGAGCAAAAGTCATTGCGACGGCATTTGCGGACTTGGGCTTTGACGTGGATATTGGACCGTTGTTCCAAACACCTGCAGAAACAGCTCAGCAAGCAGTGGAAAATGATGTGCATGTTATTGGCGTGAGCTCACTAGCGGCAGGTCACATGACACTAGTGCCAGACTTAAAAGCAGAACTTGCAAAAATTGGTCGAGAAGATATATTGATTGTGGTGGGTGGGGTTATTCCTGCACAAGACTACGAGTTTTTACGTAATAATGGAGCGAGTGCTATTTTTGGTCCAGGTACAGTAATTCCCGTTGCTGCACAGAAAGTAATTGAAGAAATCTATGTGCAACTTGGTTATGAGGAAGTGGCAGACTGATGAGCCACGAAAAAAACTCCAGGCGTGTAATGGAAGGTGTTCATGAAGCGCATGATGGCATGAAAACTTTGCCACGGAAAAAGTTTAAAAAACCCGATTCCGGTAAACTGGATATTCAAGAAATTGCAAAAGGGGTCAAAAGTGGATCGCGTTTATATCTGGGAAAAGCAATAACTTTACTAGAAAGTTCAAATCCTGAACACAAACAAAATGGCCAAGAACTATTAAATCAATTACTGCCTGACACGGGTAATAGTTTACGTCTTGGTATAACCGGTGTACCAGGAGCGGGGAAAAGTACGTTTATTGAAACCTTTGGTGAAATGTTAACGAGTCTTGGTCATCGGGTAGCAGTGCTAGCGATTGATCCAAGCTCTTCACTAACGGGTGGCAGTATACTAGGCGACAAAACCCGTATGGAGCAGCTTGCACGTAACCCGAAAGCTTTTATCAGGCCCTCACCAACTGCCGGGACACTCGGTGGTGTGCATAAGAAAACGCGTGAAACAATGTTGCTGTGTGAAGCAGCGGGATATGATATTATTTTGGTGGAAACAGTAGGTGTCGGTCAAAGTGAAACTTTAGTACGTGGTATGGTCGACATGTTCCTGTTGCTTGTTTTAACAGGAGCTGGTGACGAACTGCAAGGCATGAAAAAAGGAATATTAGAATTAGCAGATGCGATTGTAGTTCATAAAGCAGACGGCGAAAACGCACGTTTAGCGAAAAAAACCGTTGCGGAATACAAACAAATGCTGCATTTTCTACAACCTGCGACAGAAAGCTGGACGACTAAACCGATTGCTGCTTCTTCTATTGATAGTACCGGCATACCTGATGTTTGGGAGCTGATTCAAGAGTTTGAAACGGCAGTAAAAGCGAGTGGATACTGGAAAAAACGCCGACAGGAACAGACAAAAGATTGGTTCCGCTCCATGATTACAGATGAGCTTCATAGCCGCTTTTTTGATGATGCCAGTCGTAGAGAGCTGGTTAAAGTACTAGAAAAACAAGTGCTTGATGACGAGTTGACAGTAGCTCAAGCGATTGTGCGACTTTTTGAGTAGGCTTTTTTGCAAGTCTGCTAAACACCTGCTATGATTAAGAAAGCACTAATAAGGAGTGGTATTTGATGAGCATGGACTTTAACTTCCTGATGAATGATATAGCTACACAAGCGCGCCAGGAATTGATTGATGGTGGATATACACAGTTGGAAACAGCTGAAGATGTGAACGAAGCTTTAACTAAAGAAGGAACGAGCTTAGTAATGATTAACTCTGTATGTGGATGTGCCGGCGGTATTGCTCGTCCAGCTGCATTGCATTCGATTCATTACGACAAACGCCCAGATAACTTGTTTACGGTTTTTGCCGGACAAGATAAAGAAGCAACTGCTCAAGCACGTGCAATTTTTGGTGATGATCACTTACCATCTTCGCCGTCTTTCGTTTTCTTAAAAGATGGAAAAATGGTTGATGAAATTGGTCGTCACGAAATTGAAGGTCATGATCCAATGTCTGTTATTACACATATTCAAGCAATTTTCGAACAGCATTGCGACGAAGTTTAACAAGAAATGCCTCTTAATAGGGGCATTTTTTTCATGTCAATAGTTGGAGGGGACAATGAAACTGAATTTAAAGCCATTTTCAATTGGGTATCGCACAATGAAAACCGCGTTAGGTGTAGCAATAGCTATTTATTTAGCGCAATTGTTGCAACTCGATTATTATGTATCTGCCGGAATTTTGACGATTCTTTGCATTCAACCCACAAAGAAAAAATCAATTCGTGCGGCGTTTTCTCGTTTTATCGCCAGTTTAATCGGTATTGTTTATGCACTCATCTTTTTTGAAGGAATCGCCTATCACCCAATTATTATTGGTGTGCTAATTGTTCTTTTTATTCCTTTACTGGTTACTTTACGATTTCAAGATGGGTTCGTCTCGAGCTCCGTTATTTTGATGCATATTTACGATGCTAAACAGCTAAGTTTTGACTTGTTAACTAACGAAATAGCTTTAATGGTGATTGGATTTGGTACTGCATTAGCGGTGAATATGTATATGCCGAGTATCGAGAAAAAACTGGAAAATTATCGCTATGAAATTGAAGGATTGTACGCCTCTATTTTCCGAGAAATTGTCGTTTACTTACGTGAAAGAGACTCGTTGTGGAGCGGCAAGGAATTGATGGAAGCGAGAAAGTTATTAGAAAAAGCAAAAGCACTTGCCTATCAAGATGTAGAAAATCACATTACGCGTCACGATAACAAATACTATCATTATTTCGAAATGCGCGAACAGCAGCTTGAAATTATCGAGCGCATCCTACCAAAAATTACGGCTTTGCCGGCTATTGTCGATCAAACCGACTTAGTCGCTGATTTTTTAGAAGATTTATCGGAACATGTACACTCAGGCAATACCGCTTATCGTTATATTTCAAAGCTGGATAAAGTAAAAGAAAACTTTGCCGAGTTGCCTCTTCCTGATAGCCACGAAAAATTCTTAGCAATGGCTGAGTTATATCAAGTCATTCACGAAATGGAAGCCTATCTAGAAATCAAACAATCCTACAAAGGGTTTCATACAAGAAAAGCGGAAGTGCCTGTTTAGCTCTGACTTATGACCCGAGGAGCTAGCCACTAGAAAAGTGGAAGCAGCCGTTACAAACTAAAAAAGGACATTCCGAATTTTTCGGAATGTCCTTTTTTTACTTATTAAAGTACAAAGCTCAAGCCAAACATAAAGCTTGATAACAACATAATAGCAATCATTGCATAAACAATAAACTTACGGAATGCAGCGTTTCTCATTAGTGATAAACTCCTTTATCAAACAAATCTATTGAGCAAATCATATCATAGATTCGTGGGAAATTGAAGAGACACGCTGTAGGTTTCCGAATATTCACGAACAGCTAGAGTTTTTGGCGGCGAATCTGTACAATAAGAGAGAAGTCAAAAAAGGAAGTGAAAATGGGATGAAAAAAGTAGATCATATCGGAATTGCTGTACGGGATTTGAATGCTGTCCTTCCTTATTACACGGATACGCTCGGCCTCCCACTTATGAAAATTGAAGAAGTAGAATCTCAAAAAGTGCGTGTGGCATTTATTGATGCGGGCAACGTCAAATTGGAATTGCTCGAACCAATGGCTGAAGAAAGCGCTATCTTCAAATTTTTAGAGAAAAAAGGCGAAGGCATTCATCATATTGCTTTTGGAGTCGTTGGCATTGAAGAGCGAATGGAAGAATTACGTGAAAAAGGTGTACAACTATTAAACGACAAGCCGAAACCTGGAGCTGGTGGAGCAATGGTGGCCTTTTTGCATCCAAAATCATCGAACGGGGTATTATACGAACTTTGTGAAAAAGAGTGATTAGGAGTGGGGAAAATGGATATTTACGAACGAATTAATGAGTTATATGATCGCAAACGTGAGATTGAACTTGGGGGTGGCGAAGAACGCATCGACAAGCAACACGAAAAAGGCAAACTAACAGCACGTGAACGTATTGATTTATTGCTTGATGAAGGTTCATTTGTAGAGCTAAGTCCATTTGTAGAACATCGCACAACTGATTTCGGCATGGCTAAAGGACCTGGTGAAGGGGTTGTTACAGGATACGGGAAAGTAAACGGTAGACCGATTTACTTGTTTTCTCAAGACTTTACGGTTTTTGGTGGAGCTTTAGGGGAAATGCATGCGAAAAAAATTGCCAATGTTATGGATTTAGCAGCTCGTAATGGTGCACCGTTTATCGGCTTAAACGATTCAGGTGGCGCACGTATTCAAGAAGGTGTCTTATCACTTGATGGCTATGGTCAAATTTTTTACCGCAACTCGATTTATTCGGGCGTTATCCCACAAATCTCAGTAATTATGGGGCCTTCTGCCGGTGGAGCGGTTTATTCACCAGCGATTACAGATTTTGTCTTTATGGTTGATAAAACGAGTCAAATGTTTATTACGGGACCTAAAGTTATCGAAACAGTAACTGGCGAAAAAATATCTTCTGAAGATCTCGGTGGGTCAAGAGTACATACAGCAATTAGCGGGAATGCACATTTCCGAGGAGACTCAGAACAAAAAGTGCTTGAAATGGTTCGTCAATTGATTAGCTACTTGCCACAAAATAATACGGAAATGCCTCCTCGTCTTGAAGGTGGAGATGAAGACGATTATCGTCCTGATTTAGCAGATGTCGTGCCTTTTGAAGCAATTCGTCCTTATGATGTGCGTAAAGTAGTCGACCAAGTAGTGGACAAAGATAGCTTTATGGAAGTGCAACCAGAGTTTGCACGTAACATTGTCATTGGTCTCGCTCGCATTAAAGGCGAAACCGTTGGATTAGTGTGTAACCAACCAAAAGTAATGGCGGGCGGACTTGATATAGATTCTTCTGATAAGGCAGCGCGCTTTATCCGATTCTGTGATTCGTTTAACATCCCATTGATCACATTTGAAGATGTGACTGGATTCTTCCCTGGAATTAAACAAGAACATGGCGGAATTATTCGTCACGGGGCAAAAATCTTATATGCTTATTCAGAAGCAACTGTTCCTAAAATGACGGTTATTTTACGAAAAGCTTATGGCGGAGCTTATGTCGCGTTAAACTCTAAGTCTATTGGAGCTGATTTGGTTTATTCATGGCCAAATGCTGAAATCGCGGTTATGGGACCTAATGGAGCAGCCAATATTATTTTTGCACGTGAAATTGCCGCAAGCGAAAACCCAGAAGAAACACGCGCAGCAAAAATTGAAGAATACCGTGTGAAATTTGCGAATCCATATGTTGCGGCTGCAAGAGGAATGGTCGATGATGTGATCGATCCACGCGAAACGCAGATTAAATTGATCCAAGCATTAGAAATGATGCGCAATAAAAAAGATACACGACCTGCAAAAAAACACGGCAATATGCCACTGTAAGATATAGAAGGAGTGTTTTAGATGAATAACGAACGATTGATCAATGAATTTTTAGAACTAGTTCAAATCGATTCAGAAACAAAACATGAAGGGCCAATTTCGGCTATATTGCAAACTAAACTTGAAGCAATGGGTTTTCATGTAGTAATTGATGAATCTGCTGCAGTAACTGGGCATGGCGCAGGAAATATTATTGCGACCTTACGTGGTAGCTTAAGTGAAGTTCCGGCTATCTACTTTACAGTTCATATGGATACAGTAACGCCGGGAGTTGGCGTTAAACCTGAAATTCGTGATGGCTATGTTTATTCGGATGGAACAACTATTTTAGGAGCGGATGATAAAGCCGGTATCGCTGCTTTATTTGAAATGATTCGTGTGCTCCAAGAGCAAGAAATTCCGCATGGTGATATTCAATTGGTTATTACGGCTGGAGAAGAAAGTGGTTTAGTTGGGGCAAAAGAGTTAGACTCTTCTTTACTAATTGCCAAGTATGGCTATGCAGTAGACAGTGATGGCAAGGTAGGCGGAATTGTAACAGCTGCCCCAAACCAAGCAAAACTGTGGACGACCATTTACGGCAAAACAGCTCATGCAGGAGTAGCACCTGAAAAAGGCATTTCAGCAATCAGTATCGCTGCAAAAGCTATCGCTAAAATGACGCTAGGGCGGATCGATGAAGAAACAACTGCGAATATTGGACATTTTGAAGGTGGCGGCGCGACGAACATTGTTTGTGACGAAGTCCGTATTTTATCGGAAGCTCGTTCAATTAGCGAAGACAAATTAGCAACCCAAACCATTCATATGGAATCAGTTTTTGAACAAGTGGCTGAAAATTTGGGAGGACGTGCAGAAACAAAAGTGCAATTAATGTACCCAGGTTTCCATTTTGATGATATGGATCCTGTTGTGGAAATTGCCCAAAAAGCTGCAGCTAATATTGGACGTCCGTCTCCTATTTTGACAAGTGGTGGAGGCAGTGATGCAAACATATTCAACGGTTTTGGGGTTCCGACCGTCAATCTTTGTGTTGGCTACGAAGAAATTCATACTAAAAATGAACGTATGCCAATCGAAGAACTCGAAAAATTGACCGAATTATTGGTTGAGATTGTGAAAGAGTCAACACATAAGTAAATAATAGAGTGATGATGGGAAAAAACAGGGTGTATAGTTAAACTACAAAAAACCAACAAATTGCAAATGGATTTGTTGGTTTTTTAATACGCTAATTGAGTTTACATAATTAAAAGAAGAATTTACACATTTAGGAGTGGTAAACGATTATGATCACAATTAGACAAGTCTTTTTGGTGGCAAGTTTAGTTTTCTTGATAGTTGGATGTTCGCCAAAACCAGAATTTGAACAGTATGATGGAAAAGCTTTAAGCATTGCAGTATTAGGAAAAGCACCAGAAGTTAAAGAACAGCAAGTGGATTTTCAGGAAATTACATTTGAGGAGTTTAATGAAAAAGAGTTAAGAAAATATGATGCTGTTTTTGTTATGGAAGAAAGCCTGTTAAACGCTGCTGAAAGTCAGTACGCGTCAATTTATACAGAAACACACAAACCTTTCTTTTTCATTGGAAATAACAAAGGTGCATATCCTTTTACGGATGCAGCTTTAAGTTATGAAGATGCAAAAGAAATTCCTGATCATGATTACTATGCAACAAGCTTTTTGCACACACCTAATAATGAACAAAGAACAGGACGGTACGGTTTATACAATGATGAAGAGAACGAAGAAAATATCCAAGAGGTGTTTTCAAGAATGTTCGAAACAGTAGAACAAAGTTCAGGAGATTAACACACAAAAAGCGTTATTGATAAAGAATCTTTCATAAGGTTTTTTTCAATACGCTTTTTTATGTGTTAGTTATTTCTAAAATCGTATTTTTCAGTTGGAACATTTAAATGACGGCCATTAATTTCTACAGTGTTATTGTCGATCCAATTGATGGTAGCTGTTTCTTCTCTATATGCCCAGTAAATATTTTTCTTTCTTTTATCTTCGTCATTAAAAACCAACTCAGCTCGAACCGAAAAAGCGACCGTTGCACCTCCGCCATCCGTAACATAGGCTCGAACTGTGTAGTCGCCATCTGGCGAAACGGCTTCCGTTAGAAAACGCCCTTCTGGCAATCTCTGCATATCAAAAAAGGCCCAATAAATTCCGTATCCTAGTAACCCTAAAATAATTAAGAATCCACTTAAACTTATGAGTAAAATCTTCTTCATTTTGTCACCTCTTTAATTAAAACGATAAAAACAAAGTTAAGTTCTTTTCTTTTTAAAATACGTAGAAAATCCAAAATGCTTTTTAGGTTTTTAACCATTCTTTCTTTATGCTTTTTCGATTGGAAATGGAATCCATCAGGATGTATGTTCTCTCTTTTTTTGATACACTAAAAGAAAAGGAAATGAGAGACAGTGCTATGGCAAGCAGAGTGATATTTCATATTGATATGAATAGTTTTTATGCTTCTGTTGAACAGTCGCATAATCCAGAATTAAAAGGAAAAGCGATTGCCATTGCGGGAAATCCGAAAGAGCGAAAAGGGATTATTGTCACATGCTCTTACGAAGCAAGAGCACATGGCATTTATACGACGATGCAAGTACATGAAGCGAAACGGAAATTTCCTGAGCTGTTGTTGCTGCCACCAAATTTTGAACGGTACCGAGCGGCATCAAAAGCGATGTTTGAAATTTTACGTACATATACGGATTTAGTGGAACCGGTGTCTATTGATGAAGGCTATGTCGACGTAACCGAATTGATCGAAACGCGTCATGCATTGGAAATTGCGGATGAAATCCAGCAACGGCTGTTGGCGGACTTGGACTTGCCTTGCTCAATCGGCATTGCACCGAATAAGTTTTTGGCTAAAACAGCATCTGACATGAAAAAACCAATGGGAATTACTGTATTGCGTAAGCGTAGTATCCAAGATTTGCTGTGGCCAAAGTCCGTCATCGAGATGCACGGGATTGGTGACAGTACAGCTGCACGTTTAAAAAGCTTAAAAATCGAAACAATTGGTGAGTTAGCTACTGCCAACGAAGGCTTGATCAAAGAAAAAATGGGAAAAAACGGCTTGCGCCTCAGAGAGCGAGCAAATGGAATTGACGACCGTCCAGTAGACCCAGATTCCATTTACGACACAAAAAGTGTGGGAACGTCGACTACTTTGCCAGTAGATGAAACAAATGAACAAAGTTTAAGAGCATTGTTTCGTCAACTTAGTGAGAAAGTGGCCAATCGTTTAGAAGCGAAAGAATTAGCCGGGTCCACTGTTAGTATTCAAACACGTAGTTCGGATTGGAAAAACAGAACACGCAGCATCACTTTAAACAATACGGTTTGGAAAGCTGACGACATACAACGAACGGCATGGCAATTGTTCACTAAACATTGGAACGGGGAAGCGTTACGGTTGATTGGAGTAACGGTATCTAATGTGGCAAGTAAAGGCGATATGACCGAACAATTATCGATCTTTAATTTTCAAGATCATGTAAAAGAAGAACCGATTCTAGATTTAATGGCTAAACTTGAAAGTCGATTCGGAAAAAGTGTTTTGACACGAGGCACCAAAATAAAAAAAACCAACTACGATTCAAAAACAAGTTTTAGTAAAGATTTTTTGGATGATCACGAAAGAAAGTAGGGAAAGTATGCAGTTATTATTTCTAGGTACTGGAGCGGGAATGCCTTCTAAACAACGGAACACTTCCGCACTTGTACTGAAATTGCTTGAAGAACGGGGAACCGTTTGGTTGTTTGACTGTGGCGAAGCAACACAACATCAAATTCTTCGGACTACAGTAAAACCGCGCAAGATTGAAAAAATCTTTATTACACATATGCACGGCGATCATATTTTTGGCTTACCTGGTTTGCTTGGATCTCGGTCATTTCAAGCAGGTGAAGAGCCACTTGAAATTTATGGACCTGTAGGCATTAAAGAATATATCCAAATGACGTTAACACTTAGTCGAACTCATTTAACGTATCCGATTGTTTACCACGAACTATCTGAAGGAATGATATTTGAAGACGAATTGATGACAGTGGAAACGCGTTTATTAGATCATGTAATTCCATCTTACGGATTTCGTATTACACAAAAACCATTACCACCAAAACTGCTTATCAACAAAGCCTTGTCTCTTGGTGTCCCTAAAGGCCCGTTATTGGCAAAGCTAAAAACAGGACAAGACATCGAGCTTGCCGATGGTCAGTGGGTGCGGAGTGGTGACGTAACAGAACCTGAACAACCCGGATTTGTAATGACGATTTTAGGCGACACGCGTTTTTGTAAAACCGCAGTAGAATTAGGTCGCGGTGCAGATGTGTTAGTACACGAAGCAACTTTTGACGCAACTGCTAAAAAAATGGCGGCAGAATATGGTCATGCAACTGTCTATGACGCTGCTGAAACTGCTCGACTAGCAGGAGCGAATACGTTAATCATGAATCACATTAGTGCTCGTTTTTTACCTGAAGATGAAAAGTTTTTATTAAAGCAAATGAAAGAAAAACATCCGAGAGGATTTATTGCACATGATTTTGCAGAATTTGAATGGCTACAACAAGAGAAAAAAATAAGGAAAAAATGAGGAAGTCATCTTAAATAGATGGCTTTTTTTGGATAAAAGCAAAATTATTTCTGGAAATAATAGAACATATGTTCCTTTTGTGATAAAATAAAGTTACAGCTGTATGAGGGCGGTTTGGCCATTCCCGAGGAAAGGGGGTGGTAACATGACCATTGCCGAATCATTCGGTCTCGTATTTACGAGTATCGGATTAACGATTAGCGCATTAACACTTGTCGTTTCCATGATTTTGGTCATTAACAAAAAAAAATAACCGTCCCATGTGGCGTGGAATGACGGTTACTTTTTAAGCCTGTATTCCAGCCAACCGCTCTCGTAGCGGCATACAGCTGGCCGAATGCGAAAGCATTCGGTTTTTTGCGTTATCTTAAGTATACTAAATTTGAAGCATTTTGCAACTGCCTTATAGCCAACCGCGCTTATACGGCTCTGGAGCGGTTATTTCAGCGTTTAGCTCTTTAGCAGCTGTATATGCCCAATAAGGATCGCGAAGCAGTTCGCGGGCTAGGAAGACCATATCCGCACGATCGTTTTGAAGAATTTCTTCTGCATGCAACGGACTAGTGATCAAACCAACGGCACCTGTTGCGATTGGTGTCTCTTTTTTGATGGTTTCAGCAAAAGGCACTTGATAGCCAGGGAATACTGGAATGCGAGCGGGGACAACAGCTCCTGAGCTAACATCAACCAAGTCGACGCCTTGTTGTTTCATCCATTGACACATTTCTACATATTGATCGGCAGTCATGCCGCCTTCACTGTAGTCATGAGCTGAGATACGGACAAATAACGGGCCGTCCCAAACTTCATTTACTGCATCAATCACTTTTCCTAATAATCGGTAGCGGTTTTCAGCACTGCCACCATATTCATCTGTTCGCTGATTCGTTAAAGGAGATAAAAACTGGTTGAGTAGATAGCCATGTGCACCGTGAAGTTCAATCACATCAAATCCTGCTTTTTTTGCCCGAATTGCTCCAAGTTGAAAAGCTTCTATGGTTTCTTCAATGTCTTGAGAAGACATTTCTTTCGGTAATTTATAACTATCATCAAAAGCAAGCGCGCTTGCTGAATAGATATTGCCATCAACAGTAGCTTTTCTCCCGGCATGCGCCAATTGAATTCCTGTTTTAGCTCCGCTTTGTTTCATTAAACGAACTATTTCGGATTGACCTTCAATATGAGCATCATCCCAAATGCCAAGATCTCTTGCAGAAATACGGCCTTGAGGTTGAACTGCTGTCGCTTCGGTAATAATTAGACCGATACCTCCAACTGCCCGTGTTGGGTAGTGGATACGGTGCCAGTCAGTTACTTGTCCATCTTCTTTGTCACTTTGATACATGCACATCGGTGCCATAACAATCCGGTTTTTAAAAACAGTTTCTTTTATCTCGAATGGTTCAAATAACTTAGCCATGTACTGTCCTCCTTCTAGTAGATACAACTATAAAGTATACAGAAAGATTTATTTAAATTCTTTTCCAAGCTCTTTTGATCTCTCCGCAGCACTTGTTACACATTGATTAACAATATCTTTAAAGTTGTTTTCTGCTAAAGAATTGAGGCCAGCAGCCGTAGTGCCATTTGGACTTGTCACTTTTTGGCGCAATTCTGCGAAATCTTCTTGTTGGAGCATTTCAGCTGCCCCAGCAAAAGTTTGGCGCACCAATTTTTTTGCATCCGCATTTGATAAACCATTGGCGATAGCCGCTTCAGTCATGGCTTCTGCAAAATAATAGATATAGGCAGGTCCACTTCCCGCAACACCGGTTACTGCATGTAATTGTTCTTCTTCAACAACTGTGACACCACCGATTGAAGACAATAACTTACGCAGTTCATGTTGCTGTTCAAGAGATACATGTTTGCTCCAGGCAACACCTGTCGCAGATTTACCGATTTTTGCAGAAGTATTTGGCATCGCACGCGCAACGGGGAAATCACCCACATGTTTTTGGATTGTGTCGATTGAGACACCTGCTGCAACAGATACGATTACGGTATTGCCAGTTAATTTGTCTTTTATCCCGCTAAGTGCAACCTCTACATCTTTTGGCTTCATTGCCAACAAAATGAAGTTTGCATCTTTTAATTCGGTTTTTTCTTGGCAAACGATATTTACGCCATATTCGTCACTTAAAAATTCTAGACGGTCTTGATCTGATTTGTTCATCACCGAAATTTCTTCTGGTTTCATAATGCGTTTATTAATCCAGCCATGAATCATAGACTCGGCCATTGATCCGGCTCCTACACAAACGATTTTCATATTCATCACTCTCTTTCCTCAAAATAAAAAGCGCATTCGTCCCTGTTATACAAGGACGAAAACGCTCTGTTTCCGCGGTACCACCTAAGTTTGCCATAAAGACACCACTCGATATCCATAACGCGGACAGACGGCCGTGTTTTCACGGCAGCTCAAAAGCAGGTTCGACAAAGGAGAGGGGGTGCGCATTTCAGCTATAGCAACACTCTCTTTACACCTTCACTTTGTGTACTGATCTTTATCTTCGCTCACATATGTTATTAAATTATAGAGGATAAAGCAGGGCTTTGTCAAATAACCTCAAGAAGTGACGGCACGGAATTTTCCATGTATGATAGATGAATAGTGATTCATTTTAAGGGGCTGATAGTGTGAGTTTACATAAGATTATTATTCCGACACCTTTTGCGGTAGGAGACGTGAATTCGTATTTAATAAAAGGAGACATGCTGACGTTAATCGATGCTGGACCTAAAACGCCAGAAGCATGGCTCGCCATTAAAGCTGGATTAAAAGAATTTGGAGCCGAACCTGAAGATGTGGAACAAGTGGTGTTAACGCATCATCACCCAGATCACGCAGGGTGGATTGATGGTTTTGAAAATGCCAAACTATACGGTCATCCATACAACGATCCGTGGCTGCGCCGTGACCAACAATTCTTTGACTATCACGATGCATTTTACTTGGAGCGGTTAAAAGAAGAAGGAGTTCCAGGCGATTTGCAATTTTGGGTTAAGAAAATGAAACGACCGTTAAACTTAATGGGCAATCGTCCACTTGATAAGACAATTAATGAAGGAGATGTATTGCCAGGGCATCCAGATTGGCAAGTTCTTGAGACATTGGGACATGCCCAAAGCCATCTATCGTTTTGGAACAGCAAAACAGGTGAAATGATTGGAGGGGACCATGTCATCGCAAAAGTATCGTCTAATCCGCTTATAGAACCGCCATTAGATCCAACAGCAGGACGGCCAAAATCTTTGCTTCAATACAATGCATCCCTCAGTCGTTTATTAACAATGCCAGTTGACGTGATTTATAGTGGCCACGGTGAAGAAGTATACAATGCTCATGAATTGATCACCACGCGCTTAGCGAAACAGCATCAACGGGCAATGAAAGCACTCGGTTTAATAGGCGAAGAAGAGCGAACTGTTTATGAACTAACAAAAGACTTGTTTGCACACGCTTATGAAAAAGAACTTGGTTTAACTTTATCTGAAACAATTGGTCAAATTGATTATTTATTAGAAGACGGGTTACTTGTTGAACGAATGGGTGACGATGGCATTTTCTACTATAGTAAAGCATAAGTTAAGCTCTCAATTGCAACTAGACTATGTAACAGGTAAAATTAAGTGAAGAATGTGTACACCACGACTATACAAGAAAAGGATTGGGTAGCTTTGAAAAAATGGGGTTTATTTTTAGCAAGTGCATTATTGCTAGCAGCATGTTCAAATGAAGAAACTGAACCAGCGGGACCGGATGAAACAGAAGATCCGGATAAAGCAGAAATGGCAGTTGAACAAAAAAGCATGACGGAAGAAGGATTTATCACACAAGTTAGTGGGGAAAGTGTTCTCGTTAACAATATTTATTTTAGCATTCCAGAAGATGTTAAAGTTCAACTAAGCGATGGCGCTGAAACAACTGAAGGTGTGATTCGAGATATTCGTACCGGTATGAAAGTCAGCATGGATTATAATGGACCATTAGCTGAATCGTTTCCTATGCAAGGAGAAGCTGAAACGATTACCATTCTAATAGATGAAGAATCTGTTAAACAAGCAGATGCGCTTGAAGCATTTATAAACGAAGAACAATTGTCACGTTTGATTATGATGGGACAACCAATAGTTCGCGATAACGAAATCGGCTTTTTATTCAGCAATATGGAAACGGGCGAAATGTCCGAAGTTCGGATCGATCTTGATACACATGAGTACACCATTGGTGGAGAACCAAGTGAAAAATAACGAGAAGCAGCCGCGGCTGCTTTTTTTTTATAAAAATTTATAGTCGTTTCTCTTGCGCTTGTTAAATATCCATGATATTATGTGTATATTAAATTAAAACATTGCATAAAAATACATTGGAGGTTTTCATATTGACTAAAAAGATTGTACTCGCATACTCAGGTGGATTAGATACATCGGTGGCCATCCCGTGGCTAAAAGGAGAAGGCTACGACGTTGTTGCAGTTTGCCTGGATATCGGGGAAGGAAAAGATTTAGATTTTATAAAACAAAAAGCGCTTCAAGTTGGGGCGGTTGAAAGTTACATGATTGATGCAAGAGATGAATTCGCGGATGAATATGCATTAATTTCAATGCAAGCTCATACATTATATGAAGGTAAGTATCCGTTAGTGTCTGCATTGTCTCGTCCGTTAATTTCAAAAAAATTGGTTGAAATTGCAGAAGCTACTGGATCAAGCGCTGTTGCACATGGTTGCACAGGAAAAGGCAACGACCAAGTACGTTTCGAAGTTTCGATCAAGTCGTTAAACCCTAACCTTGAAGTTGTAGCACCAGTTAGACAATGGGGATGGTCGCGTGACGAAGAAATCGCTTATGCAAAAATGCATAATATTCCAATCCCAGTAAACTTAGATAGCCCGTTTTCAATTGACCAAAATCTATGGGGTCGTGCCAACGAATGTGGCGTATTGGAAAACCCGTGGACAACGCCACCTGAAGAAGCATATGACATTACAAATTCTCTTGAAACAACACCAGATACAGCGGATATCGTTGAAATCGAATTTGTTAACGGTGTACCAACTCAATTAAATGGCATTTCGTACTCATTCTCTAAATTAATTTTAGAACTCAACGAAATCGCTGGAAAACATGGTGTCGGAAGAATTGACCATATTGAAAATCGTTTAGTAGGGATTAAATCTCGTGAAGTTTACGAAGCTCCTGCAGCAATGACATTAATTGCAGCGCATAAAGAGCTTGAAGACATTACATTGGTGAAAGAAATGGCTCATTTCAAACCAGTTATCGAGAAAAAATTAACTGAATTAATTTATGAAGGTTTATGGTTCTCTCCATTACGTGTTGCACTTGAAGCATTCTTAAAAGAAACACAAGTGTATGTTAACGGTACAGTGCGTGTGAAATTGTTTAAAGGACATGCCATTATCGAAGGACGTAAGTCTGCAAACTCACTTTACAGTGAGCAACTAGCTACGTATTCGACAGATGATACATTCAACCATGCATCTGCAGTTGGCTTTATCGAGCTATGGGGCCTTCCAACAGTTGTGAACTCGGTGGTAAACAAAAAAGAAGTAGCAGTTCCTGAAGAGTTGAAAGAGAAGGTGAAAGCATGACCAAACTGTGGGGCGGCCGTTTTCAAAAATCGGCCGAACAGTGGGTCGATGAATTTGGGGCTTCCATTTCTTATGATCAAAAGTTAGTAATGGAGGATCTGGAAGGCAGCACAGCGCATGTTAAAATGCTGGCTGCTTGCCAGATTCTTTCTAACGAGGATGCGAATCTAATTTTATCGGGTCTTGAAACGCTTAAACAAAAAGCGCAAGACGGAGAATTGGAATATAGCGTATCAAATGAAGACATCCACTTAAACTTAGAAAAACATTTAATCGATGAAATTGGTCCTGTTGGCGGCAAATTGCACACAGCAAGAAGCCGGAATGACCAAGTAGCGACAGATATGCATTTGTATTTAAAAAATCGTGTTGGTGAAATTATTGAGGCTGTAACGGCTTTTCAAGATGCAATTGTTACCCAAGCAGAAGCGCATGTGGAAACGATTGTACCAGGTTATACACATCTTCAACGTGCACAGCCGATTTCATTTGGCCATCACTTGATGACTTATTTTTGGATGTTGCAGCGTGATAAAGAACGTTTAACAGAATCATTAAAACGCATCGATATTTCACCGCTTGGAGCGGGTGCGATGTCGGGAACTACTTTCCCGATTGACCGTGAAATGTCGGCAGAACTTCTCGGTTTTTCAAACGTTTACCAAAACAGTTTGGATGCTGTAAGCGATCGTGATTTTATCCTTGAATTTTTGAGCAATTCATCGATGTTGATGATGCACATGTCTCGTTTTGCCGAAGAAATTATTCTTTGGTCAAGTGAGGAGTTCCGTTTTATCGAGTTAGACGATACTTTCTCAACGGGCTCAAGTATCATGCCGCAGAAGAAAAACCCCGATATGGCAGAATTGATTCGTGGGAAAACGGGTCGCGTGTATGGCAATCTATTTGGCTTATTGACAACGTTAAAAGGTCTTCCTCTCGCATATAATAAAGACATGCAAGAAGATAAAGAAGGTATGTTTGATACGGTTCACACGTTGATGGGCTCTTTGCCAATTTTTGAAGGCATGATTCGTACCATGACCGTTCGTACGGATTCCATGGAAAAAGCCGTTCATTCAGATTTCTCAAACGCTACAGAATTAGCGGATTATTTAGCCGCAAAAGGAATGCCGTTCCGTGAAGCACATGATGTGACAGGGAAACTCGTGTTCACATGCATTCAACGCGGTTATTTCTTGAAAGACTTGCCGCTTGCTGATCTACAGCAAGCAAGTTCACTGATCGATGAAGATATCTACAACACCTTAATGCCGAAAACAGCAGTAGAGCGCAGAAACTCACTCGGTGGCACAGGTTTTGAACAAGTACATCATCAATTGGGACTTGCCAAGCAACTTATCGGGTAATAAGTCCATTCCCTATAAAGTCGTTAGCGCTTGGTACCCGCTGGCGATCAAAAAAGCCGATTTTCCTCTTCCCCGATGGAAAATCGGCTTTTTTCTGTGTTTTTTTCGAATTCTGGAGATGACCTAACGAATAACATACGGAATCAGTCAAAAGTCTAATTTATTTCATAAATCGAAGCATTGTCTTTCCGAAAGCTAACAATATTTGCTAAAATTAAAAAGGTTAAAAATATACGTACAGTAAAGAGAGAAAAAATAAGAATTAGCAAGGGGAAAGATAACGATGCGTGTATTTTTAGAATTAGGTTGGTTTTTTAAAGAACGAAAAAAACACTATATTTTAGGGGTTATGCTATTAATGGTCGTAGCTTTTCTAGGTGTTTTGCCGCCGCGAATCATCGGATTTGTTGTTGACCGCATTAGCCAAGGAACATTGACACCTGAATATTTGCTTCAATGGTTAAGTATTTTGGCGGCCTCAGCTTTTGCAATGTATGTCCTACGATACACATGGAGGTTGCAAATATTTGGGTCTTCGATTTTGTTAGCTAGAAATCTACGTCAGCAACTATTTCGGCATTTCACGCAAATGTCTCCAGCTTTTTATCAAAAGCGTCGTGTAGGTGATTTGATGGCACATGCGACAAATGATTTGCAAGCCGTTCAGCAAACAGCCGGTGCTGGCGTTTTAACACTCGTCGATTCGATTGCGACAGGCGGATTTGTAATTGCAGCAATGGCCTTTACAATTGATTGGAAATTAACATTAATCGTCTTGTTGCCAATGCCGCTGATGGCTTATATGACCAATTATTATGGCAAATTAATGCACGAGCGTTTTCACGGAGCACAACAAGCGTTCTCAGGACTCAATGATAAAACGCAAGAAAGCATTTCAGGGATGAAAGTCATCAAAACTTTTGGTCAAGAGCAACAAGATATTGATGATTTTAAAAACTTATCAGAGCGGGTCGTACATGAAAACATTCGCGTTGCACGTGTCGATTCATTATTTGATCCTACCATCTCTGCTATTATCGGTGTTTGTTATTTTCTAACGATTGGCTTTGGTTCATATTTTGTGACGCAAGGCGATATGACAATTGGAGATTTGGTGGCATTTACAGCTTATCTTGGATTACTGGTGTGGCCGATGTTAGCGTTTGGCTGGTTATTTAATATTGTAGAGCGTGGCCGTGCTTCCTATGATCGCATCCGGCAGTTGCTTGCAGAACCAATTGACATTGATGATCGAGAAGATGCAATTGATGAAGACCCTTCGGGAGATGTCGTTTTTTCGTTAGAACAGTTTCAATTTACTGGTGATGACCGAGCGGCATTACGAAATATCCACTTTACAGTGAAAAGAGGCGAAACACTTGGAATTGTCGGCAAAACCGGGTCAGGAAAGTCCGCAATTTTAAGGTTGTTATTGCGTGAATTTGATGACTATAAAGGCTCTATTTTATTCGGTAAGTACTCAATAGATGCCTATAAAAAGCAACGTTTGAGAAGAGCTATTGGTTATGTTCCACAAGACCATTTCTTGTTTTCGACGAGCATTGCAGGAAACATTGCCTTTGCGCGACCAACTGCTACGATCGAAGAAGTCGAAAGTGCTGCTAAGTTAGCACACATACACGAAGATATTCAAAACTTTGCAGAAGGATATGGCACAGTAGTTGGCGAACGTGGCGTATCGTTATCTGGAGGGCAAAAACAACGGATTTCAATTGCCCGTGCACTCATGACAGAACCCGAATTATTGATTTTGGATGATTCTTTATCAGCAGTAGATGCCAAAACAGAAGAATCCATTTTAAAATCATTAAAAGCAACACGAGCGGATAAAACGACCATTATAACCTCCCACCGTTTGAGTGCCATACAACATGCACATCAAATAGTAGTAATGGAAAAAGGGACCGTTAAAGAGATTGGTTCGCATGATGAACTGATGGCGAAAAAAGGGGCTTACTATGAAATGTATGAGCTGCAACAATTAGAAGCGCTCGTCGAACAAGGAGGCGAGTCATAATGCTAGTTAAAGAAACTGAGAAAAAACACGAACTCACTGGACGAGATCAATGGATTATTTTTAAACGCTTGCTACAGTATTTGTTGCCTCATAAAAAAATGCTATTACTGGCAATGGGTCTATTGCTGCTTACAGTACTAGGTGATGTGCTTGGACCTTATTTGATCAAAGTATTTATCGATAATTATTTAACAGAAGGAAACTTTCCAAGAGGACCAGTAGTCGGTTTGGCATTAGGTTATTTGTTTATTCAAACATCCAACGTCATCATTAGTTATTTTCAACTGTTAAAATTTCAAGAAGCCGCGTTAAAAATTATCCAGCAGCTGCGGATTGATGTTTTTGCCAAAGTTCACGGACTTGGCATGCGTTATTTCGATAAAACACCGGCTGGGGGCATCGTATCGCGCGTAACCAATGATACCGAAGCGATCAAAGAAATGTTCGTGACGGTGCTAATTGGTTTTATCCAAAGTGCCTTTCTAATCGTTGGTGTATATATTGCGATGTTTTTACTAAATGTCCGTTTAGCTCTTCTTACATTAATCTTACTGCCAATACTCGCTTGGATTATTTATTTATACCGAAAATACAGCTCGGTATTTTACCAAGATTTGCGTGAGCGCTTGGGGCAATTAAATGCCAAATTATCCGAGTCTATACAAGGCATGGGAATGATTCAAGCGTTTGGTCAAGAAACTCGGTTGAAAGATGAATTTAATGAGATAAATGATGGGCATTGGCAAGCAGCTAAACGCAATATAAAAGTAGATGCATTATTACTCCGTCCGGCCGTTAACTTGGTTTATACAATGGCCATTATTTTATTGCTCAGCTATTTTGGCGTCTCATCATTTTCCAATACTATCGAAGTCGGTGTGATTTATGCGTTTGTTACTTATATTGATCGCTTTTTCGAACCCATCAATCAAGTAATGCAGCGGTTGTCGATTTTTCAACAAGCCATTGTTGCAGCTTCACGCGTGTTCTTATTGCTTGATGAAGAAGAAAAAATACCTACTCAACTAGAAACAACAGCAAAAATGAACGAAGGTAAAATTGAATTTCGAAATGTGAGTTTTTCTTACGATGACAAAACAGACGTCTTAAAAAATATTTCTTTTACAGCAATGCCCGGTCAAACAGTAGCATTAGTCGGTCACACAGGCAGTGGGAAAAGTTCGATTATCAATTTGCTTATGCGCTTTTATGAATTTAAAAAAGGTGAAATTTTGATTGACGGTGTCTCGATAAAAGATTATCAAACCGCCGAACTGCGAAACAAACTAGGATTGGTTTTACAAGATCCTTTCTTATTTTACGGAACCATCGCAAGCAACATTCGACTTTATGATCAGTCAATTACGGATTCGGCCGTGCGACAAGCAGCTGAATTTGTGCAAGCAGATCGTTTTATCGAAGAATTGCCAAACAAGTATCAACAAAAAGTGACAGAGCGTGGATCGACATTTTCTAGTGGTCAGCGGCAATTAGTCGCTTTTGCAAGAACGATTGCCACCGATCCGAAAGTATTAGTGCTCGATGAAGCAACAGCAAATATTGATACGGAAACCGAGATGGCCATTCAAGAAAGTCTTGAGCGTATGCGCCTTGGCCGTACGACGATTGCTATTGCTCACAGACTTAGTACCATTCAAGATGCAGAATTGATACTAGTATTGCGACAAGGGGAAATCGTCGAGCGAGGAACTCATCAACAATTGCTGCAACAACGCGGTCTGTATCATAAAATGTATTTATTGCAAAACGGAATCGTAGAGTAGGATACGCTTCTAAAACTGTAGTCAACTCAAATTGACTACAGTTTTTTTATGTGAAAAATCCTGCCAGACACTTCAAAAACCAGGCGAGACTGTCCAAAGCTTACAATGTAGTAAACTACAAAAGGATTTATACAAAAAATCAAAAGCGTAGCCAACCAAAAAAACACACTTGAGAAAATGGAAAAAGACCATAATTTGTCCACAAAGATTTCACAGGCGTAGAAGCAGTGTTACGGTAGAATATTTGTTAAGATGAGAAGAGCACAGGAAGGAGAATTACCAGTGACATCTGATATTAATTTATTTTTAGCTTTTGGCGCAGGCTTTTTGAGTTTTATTTCTCCATGCACATTGCCTTTGTATCCTGCATTTTTATCATATATAACAGGTATGACGATGGATGAGATTAAAAACGATAAAAAAGTGATGCAACGAAGAGGTATGTTTCACACCTTATTTTTCTTACTAGGATTTTCAACGATTTTCATCGCACTCGGGTTTAGTACCTCATTCTTTAACGAATGGTTTATCCGCTATGATGAATTGATCCGTCAAGTTGGCGCAATTTTTATAGTTTTATTTGGCTTAATGATTATCGGCGTATTTTCGCCGAAATTCCTCATGCAAGATCGTAAGTTTTCATTTAAAAATCGGCCATCAGGATTTCTTGGGACATTTGTAATAGGGCTTGCTTTTGCGGCTGGTTGGACACCGTGTACAGGGCCAATCACAGCAGCTATTTATGCACTTGCTGCGACTAATCCGGGATCTGGTATGTGGTATATGGTGGCTTATATTCTAGGCTTTGCTATTCCATTTTTCGTATTGTCATTCTTTGTGACACGTATGGGCTGGTTGCGTAAACACAATCAAACCATCATGAAGGTTGGCGGTTATGTTATGATTGCAATCGGGATCTTACTGTTTTTCGATGGTTTAACGTATTTGATCCGTGTCTTAAGCCCGTTCTTTGGGAATTTCCAAGGATTTTAAATTGATAATAAGTAGGTGAAAAAGATGGAAGCTATTTCGAAAATAGAAGAATATCAATCAAAAATAGGTGAAGAGAAATCTTTTTTGCTTTTTGTAAAAACGGATAATTGTTCAGTTTGTGAAGGGTTACGTCCGCAAGTAGAAGATTTTGAAGATGATTATAAGCTTCTTTTTTACTTGGTTAATGCGGCAAAGGTGCCAGAGTTGGCAGGGCAATTAATGCTGTTTACAGCACCCGTAGTAATTTTATATCTCCATGGTAAAGAAGTTCAGCGTTTTGCACGTTTTGTACCAATAGAAGAATTACGCCGAAGATTAAATGAGCTGGAGGAGAATTTGGATGCTTAATCAAATTCCAACAGAAGTTTATTTAATTGTTTCAACGCTTGGCGCATTTTTGATGGGATTGCTCGCAATGTTTGTTCGCTCCAAAGCAGCAAAAAAACCGGCGTCGGTTAAAAAGATTATTTTGCCCCCATTTTTCATGTCTACGGGGGCATTAATGTTTATCTTTCCTTTTTTTCGAGTTGCGCCTCTGCAGATTTTAGAAGCACTAGGAGTAGGTATTCTTTTCTCCACAGTGCTGATTTGGACGTCTAAATTTGAAGTGCGTGATGGCGATATTTATTTGAAACAATCGAAAGCATTTGTCTTTATTTTATTTGGCTTATTGCTAGTTCGTGTAATAGCTAAAGTTGTTTTAAGTTCAAGTATCGATATTGGTGAATTGGGTGGCATGTTCTGGATTTTAGCATTTGGCATGCTATGGCCGTGGCGAATTTCGATGCTTTGGCAATATAAAAAACTCGAATCAAAGAATAAAAGCGCTGTTCCCATTTAAGGGAGCAGCGCTTTTTTATTGTTCAAAATACTGTTCGTATGGGCTCACATCGATTTTCATCTCTGCTAGTTTTTTTCGTAAAAACTTATGATCCCGTTTAGGTGTCGCTAAAATATAACCGCGAATAATGTGTTCGAGCTTCATCTTTTTAGCTTTTTCTTCTAGCAAAACTTGTCCGATTCTACCAGCAATTTTTTGTTTCGCTACTGGTCGGAATAAATCGGGAACAGGTTGAACCAGTTCGTTCAACATTGCTTTTTCGTCATCGCCCCATAAATGTATGGTTTTATCCACGTAATATTCTTCCCAGTTCAAATCCGAAAGGCCGTCCTTTTTTGGCATGGACTTAAGGAACTTTCTGAACATAAAATATCCGCCAATGGCAAAAAGCCCTACTAATACGACTACCCAAAATAGGATAAACACTAAAAACCAGCCATTCAGTTCCATCTTGTTTCACCTCGTTTTTTCCATTACTTCTATTATAGAAGGGATTGAAAAGAAATTCATTAAAAATGTATCTCTTTTTTCTAACTGTGTCTATATAGCGAATGAAAGGAGGTGAGAAACATGGCCTTTAGTGATTTTAAGAACGCTAGCATTCGCTGCACGTACGACAATGGATTAGATGCCAACGGCAAAGTAAAGAGAAAGTTTAAATCGTATCACAACGTCAAAGAAGCTGCAGCTGCAGACGGAATTTTCGAAACAGCAGCAGTTTTGACAAACTTTGGAACAAAAACCTTAATGGATGTTGAAAAACAATCCGCGATCACAATTTATCAATAATTAGCATGAAGGGGGAATAGGGGATGGCTAAAACATTAGAGTTGATCTTTACAACTACTGCAGGAAAAGATGTGACCTTAACAGTAGATGAACCACGAGCTGATGTTACAGATGCGGAATTGCTTGCGGGTATGCAAGCGATTATTACGCACAACGTGTTTGAAGTAGAAGGTTCACCACTCGGGACTGTTAAAGGCGCGCGAATCGTCGAACGAAATATTGTGGAGTACGAAGTATAAGCAAAAAGCTCTCCTAATTCGGGAGAGCTTTTTTTAATCGCTTTATGCTTGTCGAATCTAAACGACAGCTTCAGCTTTTCTAGATAGGAGGTGAGGGTTATGGCTGAGTGGATGCAATGGGTACAGGAACTCGGATTTCCTATATTTGTGTCATTTTACTTGATGCATCGAGTGGAAACGAAACTGGTCGCCATTCATGAAGCACTGCTTACATTGAAATTGTCCTGACTTCACAAATTCGTGACAATGGCGATCTTCCATGTATTGTACTGATTCTACACTTTCGCTATGATTAAAGAGATGAAAGAGTGGAGGCAAGATTATGCGATTTTATTCTTTATCTGCATTACTAAGCTTAGTGCTGTTGTTGTCAGCATGTGGCAGTGCGACTATAGACGATTTTTCGTATACTGACCAACGGGGAGAGCCAGTATCTTTAGAAGATTTAAAAGGAACACCATGGCTGGCAACTTTTGTCTTTACCAATTGCAATACGGTGTGCCCGCCAATGACATTTAACTTAAGTGACATTCAAGAAGAATTGGAAGCTGATGGATTGAGTGATTATAAGATCGTAGCGTTTAGTGTGGATCCAGTTGTAGATACACCTGAAACCTTACAAAATTATTTAGCTCAATATTCGGTGCCTGATGAATCGAAATGGCATTTACTGACGGGGTACACACAAGATGAAATTGCGGAATTCGCTAAAGATAACTTTAAATCGTTTGTTCGCAATGATCCTGAAAGTGACCAAGTCATACACGGAACGAATTTTTATTTAGTTGACCAAGAAGGCGTGGTTGTAAATAATTATGATGGTTATGACAGTGTGCCGGTTGAGGATATTAAAAACGATTTACGTGGGTTAATCGAAGAGCATTAAAAAAAACCGGTCATTGACCGGTTTTTTCTTTGCTCAAAAGATCTCTAATTTCGACAAGGAGTTCCTGAGTTTTGTCCAGAACTTCCGGCTCTTCTGCTGCAGGTACGTCTTTTTTGCGTTTTAAATTAGTGAAAATACGGATAACCATGAAAATAGAAAATGCAATGATAAAGAAGTCGATGATAGCTTGTATAAATAATCCGTATTGCAGTACGACGTCATTAAATGTATAGCTCCAGTTTTCAACACTTACTCCGCCGACTAACATTCCGACTATTGGCATGATGATGTCCTCTACTAAAGATGTAACCACTTTCCCGAATGCTGCACCAATGATTACTGCTATAGCTAAGTCAAGGACGTTACCTTTCAACGCAAACTTCTTAAAATCTTCCCACATCTCATTCACCTCCTTTAATCTATTGTTTATGATAACAAAAAAATTCTGAAAATACACGGGTGAGATAATGGCTGAAGAATCTTTCTGTGCCGCTTTTAAAAGGTAATATGAAAGAGGTTGTGCTACACTAAAACAAATGAAAACATAGGTGTGAAAAAATGAAAAAGAAAAAATTACCAATTAGGTGGAAGCGTAAAGTGGGATGCCTAATTCTTTTTGTGCCTGCAGTGATTGTAATAGCGACGATTACTATCTTAATATCTTCGATAGTTAATTCTGATTCGGTATTTAAAACAATCAAAGACGCGCCTAATCGAATAATTGAATTAAATGTACCAGAAGAAAACATTCCATTATACAAAGAAGCAGCTGATGTCTACAGTATTCCTTGGACGCTATTGGCTGCACATCACCGAGTTGAAACAAGATTTTCCACAATGGACCCCTTGTTGTCGCCAGTAGGTGCAGAAGGACATCTTCAATTTATGCCTTGTACGTTTGTTGGGTGGAGTCATCCGAGTTGCTCAGGGCAAGGACAGGGAGATATAAGTGAAGAAGATAAAGTAAACATTGATGTGATTGCCTATTATGGCGGTTACGGCGTAGATGGTAATGGCGATGGCATAGCAGATCCGTATAATTTAACCGATTCTCTTTACAGCGCAGCAAATTATTTATCACAAAATGGAGCTGCTGAAGGTGAGTTAGAACGCGCCATTTTTCAGTATAATCATAGTGAAGAATATGTAGCGGACGTTCTACATTATTATCACCTATACGAAGAGGAATATAATTAACGAAAAAAAGAGTGGACTGATGTCCACTCTTTTTGCGTGAATTTTTATGTTCTTTTTCTCATAGATCCCATGATCAAGCTAAGAACGAATACAAAGATCAAAGCACCGATTAATGCTGGGATAATTGCTACGTCCCAAATAACTGGACCTAAGTTTCCTAAGATTAATCCACCTAACCAAGCACCTACGATACCTGCAATAATGTTACCGATAATGCCGCCTGGAATATCTTTACCTAAAATCATTCCTGCGATCCAACCGATGATACCACCCATAATTAGATATAAAATAAAACCCATTTTTTCCAGCTCCTTTTAAGGTAATGTATAATTGCTACACTTTAGATATAACCTCATTCAGGACATTTGAAACATAAAATAAAAAATTTTTATAAAACTTGTGCGCCTAAGGTTGCGGTGAAGTGGCGCAGTGCCCATTCATGGCCAATTTGATCAAAGCTGGCGACCCCATCTTTATGGACCACAATGCTAAATCCTTTATTGTAAGCATCGACCGCTGTATGCAGCACACAAATATCGGTACAGACCCCAACTATGTGAATCTCTTCTATACCGCGTTCACGCAGTACCAATTCTAAAGGAGTACCTGCAAATACACTGTAACGTGTTTTATCCATCCAAATAATGTCGTTCTGATGGGCTTCATAAATATCTGAAAGTCGTCCGTATAGCGCTCGGCCAGTCGTTCCTCTTATATTGTGGGGCGGGAAAAGCTTCGTTTCAGGATGATAGGGGTCGTCTTTTTCATGTAAATCAACTGGCATGATTACTAGACTTTCCTCATTTAAAAATTCCTCAGTCAACTGACAAATTTTTTCCTCGATAACTTGACCAGGTTTTCCACAAGTTAATGCTCCGTCATCTGCTACAAAATCCACCGTATAATCCACAACGAGTAACGCTTTTTTCATTCCATTCACTCCCATATCTTTTTCTTGATTATAAACTTTAACCGATTAATATGAAAATAAACAATGCTTGCTAATAGTTTTTCTTTTCAGTATAATCAGACTAATGAAGAGAGAAGGGGTGGTCCTGATGCAATATGAAAATGTAGAGAAACTTAATCGACAAGGAATGATTTTTGTTGTATTCCATACATTGCTCATTTTTAATTTTGCTTTGGATTTCGGGTTTTTCTTATGACCGGAAATATAAAACAGCCTATCCCAAATACATTGGGGTAGGCTATTTTCATGTTTATTCTCTTTTTAACCGAACTAATGAATCTTTTAAAATTCTGGAAGCAGAATCCAATGAAACCCCTAGAGTTTCTTGGATTTCTTCCAGATTTTTATGTTCAACTGAATATAGATAATGGACATATGCAAAGCGGATGTCACCTGAACGCATCGGCATGCCGACGAATGAAGAAAGGGCTTCTGTGTAGTCCGATAACGACCCCATTTGAAACATCGTGTATTCGTTTTTTACTTTAGATGACAAGAGGTAAGGTGTGCCGCGGAACACTGCGCGCTCAATGGCATCGAGCATGACCGGAATCTCTTTATCAGTGAACTCCATACGGCATTGGTAGCCGTCTTTTTTATCAACTGCTAAAACGAGCTTGCCATTACGATCGTCAAAATTATCTACATCAATGGCTACCATATCACGAAGGCGAAGTCCGCGTAAGTATAGAATATAAAGGATTTTTGCGTTTAAAGACAACCGATCAGCTTCAAGCACTGCATCCTTCTTTTTTAACAAATCTTCGTAATTTAAGTGGATATCAGCCGGTGTCAAATCGAGCTTTTTACTAAATTTGAATTTCGGCATAAAATCGTTCGGGATGCGACCAATTTGCCACATATAGTCAAACCATCTTCTAATATAAATTAGTTTCCGGTTTAATGTACTGTCTTTAATGCCCGCCATATGCTGATCCATTAAAAACTGTTGAATGTCGGAAGGACGGATATCATGTGGTTCAACAGGTCTTTTATACGTATGTCTAAGAAAAGCGAAGAGCGAGCGGATCAATTGGACTTCATGAACAACAGTGTTTGGGCTAATGCCATTGTCCAGTCTAAATTTCTCGTAACCATAAGGCATTATGCGTCACCTCTTCTTAATGGATTTCCTTAAATTATACCATTAAATCAGGTAAATAGAACGTATTTTCCCTTGTCAATAGGCAGTGAGGAGAGTTTTTTCGTCGTTTTGACGCGAAAGAAAATCCTATTAGTCGAATGTATTTAATTGTTGGAGATTAGGGTATGTTATAAGGGTAGGCAATTAGACGAAATGAAGGTGGATTAAAAGATGTTTAACGAAGAAAATGCAAAAATTAGAAACCAAGTTCTTCAAGCAGTAGAAGGAATGACAGATGAAACATTAAACTTGAAACCTTCAGAAACTGAATGGTCACCAATACAAATTTTAGATCATCTTCAATTAATGGAAAAAATCGTTGCAAAGGGGGTTTCTCAAGAGTTACAAAAAGAAGAAAGTAAAAAAGCGATCAAAAAGCCAATTGCATTAACGGTAAGTCGATCGTTTAAAGTAGAAGCGCCGAGTCATGTTACACCGACAACTGAATTTGTCACGCTCGAAGAAATGAAAGCGCGTCTAAATGCCTCGCATAATTTGCTGTACGAAGTATACGCACAAGCGAGCCGTGAACAATTAGAAAAAAAATCAATGAACCATCCGGTGTTTGGAAAAGTACCGCTCGTTCAATGGTTTCCGTTTGTTGGCTTACATGAAAAGCGTCATTTTAAGCAATTACAAGAGACCTTAAGAAAAATGGATGAATTGAACAAATAGTCATTCGAAAAACTTATCACATTCTATAATTTTAATGTAATTTACTTATGCTGTAGCATTCGGTATGATAGAAGAGGAGAGAAGCGCTGATTAAGAGCTTTTCAGAAGATTTAAAGGAGGAACTAAAAAATGGCAAAGAGCAGTTTGCACAACAGCCGCACTTCTTTTGAGCTAAATGACAAAACGTATAACTATTACCGTTTAGCTGCATTAGAAGAAGCAGGTATCGCTAAAGTATCACGCCTACCTTATTCGATTAAAGTTCTATTGGAATCCGTATTGCGTCAGCACGACGGATATGTCATCAATGACGAGCACGTTGAAGAATTAGCAAAATGGGGCAAAGATGCCAACAAAGAAGCAGAAGTTCCATTCAAGCCTTCACGCGTTATCCTACAAGATTTCACAGGAGTACCAGTAGTAGTTGATTTGGCTGCACTTCGTTCAGCAATGGCTGAAATGGGTGGAGATCCAAACAAAATTAACCCTGAAATTCCTGTAGATCTTGTTATTGACCACTCTGTACAAGTTGATAGATATGGTACAGAAGATGCACTACGCATCAACATGGAACTTGAATTTGATCGCAACGCTGAGCGTTACCAGTTCCTTAGCTGGGCTCAAAAAGCATACGATAACTACCGTGCAGTACCACCTGCAACTGGTATCGTGCACCAAGTTAACCTTGAGTACTTGGCAAACGTTGTTCATGCAGTTGAAAACACAGACGGCACATTTGAAACTTTCCCTGATACATTGTTCGGTACAGATTCCCATACAACAATGATCAATGGTATTGGTGTTCTTGGATGGGGCGTTGGTGGTATTGAAGCTGAAGCAGGAATGCTTGGACAACCTTCATACTTCCCAATTCCAGAAGTTATCGGCGTTAAATTGACGGGTGAACTTCCAAACGGTGCAACTGCTACTGATTTGGCTTTAAAAGTTACTCAAACATTACGTAAAAAAGGCGTTGTTGGTAAATTTGTTGAGTTCTTCGGTCCTGGTGTTACAACATTACCACTTGCTGACCGTGCAACAATTGCGAACATGGCTCCTGAATACGGCGCAACTTGTGGTTTCTTCCCAGTTGACGAAGAAGCACTAGATTACATGCGTTTAACTGCACGTGACGAAGAGCAAATCGCTGTAACGAAAAAATATCTACAAGCAAACGACATGTTCTTTACTGTAGATAACGAAGATCCAATCTACACGGATTTAGTAGAAATTGATCTTTCTGATATCGAACCAAACCTTGCAGGACCAAAACGTCCACAAGATTTGATTCCTTTATCTCAAATGAAAACTGAGTTCAACAAAGCTGTAACAGGTGAAGAAGGACCTCACGGTTTTGCACTTGATGAAGCTGAAATTGAAAAAACAGCAACAGTTAACTTTAAAGACGGCAGATCTGTTGAGATGAAGACCGGTGCATTAGCAATTGCAGCGATCACATCTTGTACAAACACTTCTAACCCGTACGTAATGCTTGGTGCTGGATTAGTAGCGAAAAAAGCAGTTGAAAAAGGATTAACTCCACCTGCTTACGTGAAAACTTCATTAGCTCCAGGATCTAAAGTTGTTACAGGTTACTTGAACGATTCTGGTTTATTGGATTACATGAACCAAATCGGCTTTAACTTAGTAGGATACGGCTGTACAACTTGTATCGGTAACTCAGGTCCATTGCTTCCAGAAATCGAAGAAGCAATTCTTGATAACGATTTACTAGTATCATCTGTATTGTCTGGTAACCGTAACTTTGAAGGACGTATTCACCCGCTTGTAAAAGCAAACTACTTGGCATCTCCAATGTTAGTTGTTGCTTATGCACTTGCTGGTACTGTGGATATCGACTTTGAAGTTGATCCAATCGGTAAAGACAAAGAAGGAAACGATGTCTTCTTCAAAGATATCTGGCCAACAACTGAAGAAATCAAGAAAACTGTTAAAGATACAGTTACTCCAGAATTGTTCCGTAAAGAATACGAGCACGTATTTAACGAGAACGAAGCATGGAATGCAATTGAAACAAACGACGATTCTTTATATGAGTTTGATTCGACATCAACTTATATTCAAAACCCGCCGTTCTTTGAAGGTCTTTCTAAAGAGCCAGCTCCAATCCAAGCATTATCTGACCTTCGTGTAGTTGCGAAATTCGCAGACTCTATCACGACTGACCATATTTCACCAGCTGGTGCGATTGGTAAAGATACGCCAGCAGGTTTATACCTACGTGAAAACGGCGTTGAGCCTCGTAACTTTAACTCTTACGGATCTCGTCGTGGTAACCACGAAGTTATGATGCGCGGAACATTCGCTAACATCCGTATCCGTAACCAAGTAGCTCCAGATACAACTGGTGGTTACACAACTTACTGGCCAACGGGCGAAACTATGGCGATTTACGATGCAGCTATGAAGTATCAAGAACAAGGCACAGGTCTTGTTGTCTTGACTGGTAAAGATTACGGCATGGGTTCTTCTCGTGACTGGGCTGCTAAAGGAACATTCCTTTTAGGCATTAAAACAGTTATCGCAGAAAGCTATGAGCGTATTCACCGTTCAAACCTAGTGATGATGGGTGTTCTACCGTTGCAATTTGTTAACGGTGAAAGCGCAGATTCTCTTGGATTAACGGGACGCGAAACGATTAGCGTTAACTTAACTGATGATGTGAAACCACGCGACCTTCTAACTGTTACAGCTACTGCTGAAGACGGTAAAGTAACTGAGTTCCAAGTATTAGCACGTTTTGATTCTGAAGTGGAAGTAGATTACTTCCGTCACGGTGGAATCTTGCAAATGGTGCTACGTAACAAATTGCTAGAAGTGTAAGAATGATACGAAAAGGCTGTTGGGGAAACCCAACAGCCTTTTTTTTTATGATTTCACGAAACGTCTATCGAACATTCAAAAAGCATTTTCTTGTATACTAGTTATGAGGTGAAGAGGAAATGTACATAAGCGAAAAAGAAATTGAAATCCGTTACGCCGAAACGGATCAAATGGGCGTTGTTTATCACGCCAACTACATCATCTGGCTTGAAATAGGGCGCACCAAATTGATTGAAGATATAGGATTTACGTATGCAGGTATGGAAAAAGACGGGTACATCTCGCCGGTTGTTGATATTTCCATTCAATACAAAGCAGCACTCCGCTATGGTCAAAAAGCGTTTGTCCGCACGTGGGTAGAAGAGCATGGGCGTTTGCGAACAAAATACGGCTATGAAATTGTCCATGAAGATGGAACAATCGCTGCTACTGCTTTATCTGAACATGTCGTTGTAAAAAAAGAAACGTTTCGTCCTGTGTCCATCCAAAAAGTTTTTCCAGAATGGCATAAAAAATACGAAGAAATCAAAAAGCAGGTTCCTGATGGCGTTCGGAATTAAACGAGATGAACTCGAACGTTGGAAGCAAGGAGTCGATCGCGGTGAAATTTCGTTTTTAACGCATTATTGGGTAGACGATCGCTTTCCTGGCTGTAATACAGTCACAAAAGTGGGGTGCTGTGACTTAGATAAGCTAGAATCTTGGGGGAAACAGTACGGATTGCAACGTGAGTGGATGGATTTACGAGGCAATTACCCACATTTTGATTTATTTGGCGACCGCCAGCGGGCGATTTTGCAACAAGAAGGCCATTATGAGCAACTGAATAAACTAGAAAAATAATAGGACATGAGCTAGTCATGTGCCAAAATGCAAATACGAAAAGTGTTGGAAAGGTTTTTTCCAACACTTTTTTTGTGTTTTATACTTAAAAACAGGATGATTCTGAACAAAAAAGAACGAGTAAGTACATTTTTTCAACAAAAAAACTATAGACAACTCAAACAATAAGAGTTTATCTATAGTCTCGCAAGATTATTCATGCTTTTTATTTTTTGTATGAATAATCGAGTTCGTGTAAGTCATCGTTAACACTGACATCAAGATTGTGGCCGTCAAAATACCAAGCATCGCTTTGTTCGATAAAATAAGTAACGTTATCTTCTTCTACTTTTGCCTCGATTTCATACGGTTGATCTTTTGTCACGCCGAGGGAAAAACCAGGCTGTAGCTTGCTTGAGCCGCCATAACGAACGAAAAAGCGTACAGCTTCTCCAGAATTAACTTCCATTTCTTTTTTAAACCAATCGAGCGCGTCGTTGCTAATGTTAATTTGCATATTACACGTCCTTTCACTGGTTACATCCAGCTGATTTTTGGTTCAGTGCCTGCTCGTATTCGGGAAATATTGGCGCGATGCCGGAAAATAATGAATAACGCCAATAAATAAATGACCGCCATAAACAAGTAGTCTGCAGAAAAAATGGCGTAAATAGTAATGTAAATGATGAAAACAAGCGCTAAAATAATTGATGATAATGATACCATTTTCGTGATTTTTAATGCAATTAAAAACACCGCAACTGCCATAATAAACAATGGCCATTGGTAGCCAATTAAGATCCCGCCAGAAGTGGCAACAGCTTTGCCGCCTTTAAATTTAGCAAATACCGGAAAAATATGACCAATAACAGCTAATACACCAAATACTAACGGATGGATGTCCGTTGCGATAAAGAGGGGAATCAACGTAGCCGCTGTTCCTTTTAGTATATCTAAAATGGTCACCGCAATGCCGGCTTTTTTTCCAAGTGTCCGAAATGTGTTTGTAGCTCCTAAATTGCCACTTCCTTGCGTACGGATATCAGTTTTGTAAAATAGTTTTCCAACCCATAAGGCAGAAGGAATCGAGCCAAGCAAGTAAGCTAATAGTAGGGGAAGCAGTATAGTCATGATGAACTCCTTTACACAACCTTATTTTGTATTTTTAGTTTACCATGACTGAAGTTCTTTAAACAATAGTCGACAGATTATTCAACAGGCAGAACAAAATCGTGTATGATAGAATAAAAAAGGACAGGTGAACATTTTGGAAAATCCTAGCCGTAACGAAATTAAAAATGTACTCGACCAAGCAAAAACAATAGCTGTGGTCGGGCTTAGTCCAAATCCTAGCCGTACGTCTTATGTGGTAGCAGAAGCGATGAAGCGAGCAGGTTACCGGATCATACCGGTAAATCCGTTGGCAGATTCGGTAATGGGTGAGAAAAGCTATGCCCGTTTGAGCGATATCCCAGAAAAGGTAGATATCGTGAACGTTTTTCGCCGTAGCGAGTTTTTAGAAGAAATTGCAGATGAATTTATGAAAATCGATTGTCCAGTTTTTTGGACACAATTAAATGTAGTAGATGAAAACGTATTTAATCGGTTGACTGATGCAGGGTACACAGTCATTATGGATCGTTGCATCAAAGTGGAATACGCCATTCTGAAATAGGCAATACCGCTAAAGGGCGCTCAGCGCTCTTTTTCTATGAAGTTTGACAGATGGTCTAGAAATAGCATACGATTAAGATAGAGTGAAAAGCGAACAAACGTTTGTTGGAGGGAATTAGATGGCTAAAATTCAAAATACGGCATACAACGAAGAAGCAATTCAAGTACTCGAAGGCTTAGATGCCGTTAGAAAACGTCCGGGGATGTATATCGGCTCGACAGATACGCGTGGACTGCATCATTTGGTCTATGAAATTGTCGACAACTCGGTCGATGAAGCGCTTGCAGGACACGGAGATAAAATTTCCGTTACGATCCACGAAGATAACAGCATTAGTGTTCGAGATTACGGACGTGGTATGCCTACGGGAATGCACCGCAGCGGGAAACCGACGCCAGAAGTGATTTTAACTGTGCTACATGCTGGGGGTAAATTTGGTCAAGGTGGCTATAAAACAAGTGGAGGGCTTCACGGAGTGGGTGCCTCTGTTGTAAACGCATTGTCTAGCTTTTTAGAAGTGACAATTTATCGCGATGGCAAAAAATACCGTCAACGTTTTGAAAATGGCGGAAAGCCTGTGACGACTTTAGAAGAAATTGGCTCTACAAAAGAAACCGGGACGATGATTCATTTCTTACCGGATGAATCTATTTTTTCTGTTTCAAAATACAATTATGAAACGCTTTCTGAACGATTGCGCGAATCTGCTTTCTTGTTAAAAGGATTAAAAATTGAGCTATTCGATCAACGTACAGAAGCGAAAGACGTTTTTCATTACGAAACTGGGATTGAAGCTTTTGTTTCTTACTTGAACGAAGAAAAAGATGTGCTTCATCCGGTCGCGTATATTGAAGGCCAACAAGATGAAATGGAAATCGAATTTTCGTTCCAGTTTAATGATGGTTATTCTGAGACCATTTTATCGTTTGTAAACAACGTCCGTACGCGTGACGGCGGCACACATGAAACCGGTGCAAAAGCAGCGATGACACGTGTTTTCAATGATTACGCCCGGAAAATTAATTTGTTAAAAGACAAAGATAAAAACTTAGAAGGCTCTGATATTCGTGAAGGATTGGCCGCAATTGTATCCGTCCGCATTCCAGAAGCTTTATTGCAGTTTGAAGGACAAACGAAAAGTAAATTAGGAACGAGTGAAGCGCGCAGTATCGTCGATTCAGTAGTTTCTCAAAAACTTATGTACTTTTTGGAAGAAAACGCAGACTTGAGCGCCTCGTTAGTTCGAAAAGCCATTCGCGCAGCACAAGCACGACTAGCTGCAAGAAAAGCTAGAGAAGATGCGCGAAACGGCAAAAAACGCAAGAAATCAGATGCGTTGCTGTCGGGTAAACTAACACCTGCGCAATCACGCAATGCTAAAAAGAATGAGCTTTACTTAGTAGAGGGTGACTCTGCTGGTGGATCTGCTAAACAAGGACGCGACAGAACATTCCAAGCAATCTTGCCGCTACGCGGAAAAGTTGTAAATACTGAAAAAGCAAAACTTGAAGAAATTATGAAAAACGAAGAGATTTCAACGATTATTCATGCCATTGGTGGCGGGGTTTCATCTGACTTTTCAATTGATGACATCGCTTATAACAAAATAATTATCATGACCGATGCCGATACGGATGGTGCGCATATTCAAGTGCTTCTGTTAACATTCTTTTTCCGTTACATGAAACCTTTGATTGAAGCAGGAAAAGTGTTTATCGCACTTCCGCCATTGTATAAAGTATCAAAAGGTCTCGGTAAAAAAGAAGTGATTGATTACGCATGGACTGAAGCCGACCTAGATGCCTCGATTAAAAAAGTTGGAAAAGGTTACACACTCCAGCGTTACAAAGGTTTGGGTGAGATGAACGCAGACCAATTATGGGAAACAACCATGAATCCGGAAACCCGCACATTAATCCGTGTAACGATTGAAGACAGTGCACGCGCAGAACGCGGCATTACAACATTGATGGGCGACAAAGTAGAACCACGTCGTCGCTGGATTGAAAGCAATGTCGATTTCGGACTTGAAGAAGATAGCAATATTTTAGAAAATGATTTGATTCACGCTGAGGAGGAACTGGTATGACACAAGCCGAAAGATTTCAAGATTTGCCATTAGAAGAAGTAATTGGCGATCGATTTGGCCGTTACAGTAAATACATTATCCAAGACCGAGCACTTCCAGATGCTCGTGACGGATTAAAACCTGTTCAGCGCCGAATTTTATATGCGATGTACCACGAAGGCAATACCAATGATAAAGCGTTTCGTAAATCGGCCAAAACCGTTGGTAACGTCATCGGTAACTATCATCCACACGGAGATAGTTCGGTTTATGAAGCCATGGTTCGTTTAAGTCAAGATTGGAAAATTCGTCATATGCTTGTTGAAATGCATGGGAATAACGGTTCGATGGATGGCGATTCACCAGCTGCGATGCGTTACACGGAAGCTCGGCTTTCGGCGATTTCTTCAGAACTATTGCGTGACATCGACAAACGAACGGTAGATTTTATCCCGAACTTTGATGATTCGGATATGGAACCAACCGTTTTACCGGCACGTTTTCCGAATCTTTTAGTGAATGGCTCGACGGGTATTTCTGCAGGTTATGCCACAGATATCCCGCCACATGCACTTCACGAAGTACTAGATGCGGTATTAATGCGCATGGATAACCCGCAAGCGACAGTTGCAGAGTTGATGACCGTCATTAAAGGACCAGATTTCCCAACAGGTGGCATTATTCAAGGCGTAGATGGCATTAAAAAAGCCTATGAAACGGGGAAAGGTAAGATTATTGTCCGTTCTAAAGCTGAAATCGAACCGTTAAAAGGCGGGAAAGAACAAATCGTCATTACAGAAATTCCATTTGAAGTCAACAAAGCCAATATGATCAAGAAAATAGACGATCATCGCTTTGACCGCAAACTCGAAGGCATTTCTGAAGTACGAGATGAATCGGATCGAAGCGGTTTGCGCATAGTGATTGAGCTGAAAAAAGATGTGCAAGCACAAGGGATTTTAAGTTATTTGTATAAAAACACCGATTTGCAAGTAAGCTATAATTTCAATATGGTGGCAATTTACAAACGTCGCCCAACGATGATGACGTTGCAAACGATGTTAGATGCCTATATTGAACACCAAAAAGAAGTAATTACAAAACGCTCTGAATTTGATTTGCAAAAAGCTAGTGATCGCATGCACATTGTTGAAGGTTTGATGAAAGCATTATCGATATTAGATAAAGTGATTAAAACAATCCGCTCTTCTACCGACAAGCGTGATGCAAAAAACAACTTAATCGCTGCATTTGATTTTTCAGAAGCACAAGCAGAAGCGATTGTTTCGCTGCAACTTTACCGATTAACAAATACGGATATTACGGATTTGCAAAAAGAAGAAGATAGTCTGAAAAAGACGATTGCTGAATTGACAGGCATTTTAACTAGCTCGACTAAGTTGAAAAATGTTATTAAAAAAGAATTAGCAAACATCCGCAAACAATTTGCAGAACCGCGCCGCTCAGTGATCGAAGATAAAATAGAAGAAATTACAATTACGCGCGAAATCATGATTCCAAGTGAAGAAGTAGTCGTAACTGTCACGAGAGAAGGCTATGTGAAACGTACGAGTACACGGTCATATGCTGCTTCGAACGGCAAAGATTTTGCGATGAAAGAAACGGATCATTTACTTTTTGAAGGCAATTTAAATACGCAGCATACCATTCTAATTTTCACTACTGCGGGTAATTTCGTCTTCCAACCGATCAACGAACTGCCAGACATTAAGTGGAAAGACTTGGGGCAGCATTTATCAAGTATTATTCAATTAGATGCCAATGAATCTGTTCTTGCTGTTTATCCATTTGAAAACTTTGATGCAGATGCCAGTATTTTAACGGTCTCTAAATTAGGGCAAGTTAAACGTTCTGCGTTAAAAGATTATCAAATTCAGCGCTATTCACGTACGGTGAAAACCATGAATTTGAAATCTGGTGATGCGATGATATACGCGGGTCTTGTGACAAAAGAAACCGAATTATTCATTGGCACAAACCAAGCTTACGGTGTTCGTTTCCCACTTGAAGAAGTTCCTCTTACAGGACTGCGAACAGGTGGCGTAAAAGGTGTAAACTTAAAAGGTGATGATGAAGCTGTCTCAGCAATCTTAATTGACCCAGAAGTTAAACAAGAACTGGTACTTGTTACTCACCGAGGCGCAGCTAAAAAAATGAAGTTAGATGAATTCGAAAGTGGCAGTCGTGCAAAACGTGGCGTTGTAATGCTACGTGAATTAAAATCGAATCCTCACCGTGTAGTCGCTGTAATTGGCGCAACCGGAAAAGAGGAAATCATTTTAGAAACAGCTAAAGGTCTTCGCATACCACTAGTAGCGAATTCATTAAAAAATGTAGATCGTTATTCAAATGGGTCATTCATAGCGGATGAATCTTCTGATGGAAAAGTAGTCGCTGCTTATAGATTGAATACAAAAGAATAACATGAATAACCCACTCTTATGAATATATAGAGTGGGTTATTTTTTTGGTTAAAAAAAAAACTCTATTCATTTGAATTCTTTTATCAAAATCTGAAATATTCATTTTTATTCTAAAATGAATTGAAATGAATAATTATTCTCAGGTGAATGCTATTCATTTCAACAAACAGCAAAAAGCATATTAAACTTTTCTTATAATTGTCAAAATCTTCTCGACATTAATAGGCTTTAATGTGTTAGAGTAGTGAGATAAATAAAAATAAGAGGGTGACAACTATGACTAAGAGCAACATCAAAGAGCTCGATAGAAAACAATTAGTGAAGAAAGTATCCGTAGAAGAAATTATGGTAGCCAACCAGGCGCTCAAGGACGTTGTCATCAAGACACCTTTGCAAAAAAATGAACTGCTCTCAGCACGGTATGAATGCAATGTCTATTTAAAACGAGAAGATCTTCAAGTAGTAAGATCTTTTAAACTGCGAGGTGCCTATAACTTCATCCGTAGTCTAGATGCAACAGAACGCTCAAAAGGAGTTGTCTGTGCAAGTGCTGGTAACCATGCTCAAGGGGTAGCGTATTCTTGTTTCGCTCTTGGCATTGAAGGAAAAATCTTCATGCCTTTAACCACGCCTCGTCAAAAAGTATCTCAAGTAAAACGTTTTGGTGGAGACCAAGTTTCGGTTGTTTTAGTGGGAGATACATTTGATGATTCGTTTTCAGCAGCGATGGAGTACTGTACAGCTGAAGAAAAAGTATTTGTTCATCCATTTAACGACACAAGCGTCATCGCAGGACAAGGAACGGTTGCAGTGGAAGTGTTAAATGATATGCAAGAACCTGTTGATTATATGTTTTGTGCAATTGGCGGTGGGGGATTGACTGCGGGCGTTGGTTCTTACTTAAAAGGAATCAGTCCAAAAACGAAGTTGGTTGGTGTTGAACCGGCAGGCGCTGCTAGCATGAAAACGTCATTAGCAAATGGCAAAGTAACGCGTCTAGATACAATTGATACGTTTGTAGACGGTGCTGCAGTTAAACAAGTTGGAGATGTAACAATGGCGATTTGCGCAGACGTGTTAGACGACATTGCATTGGTTCCAGAAGGCAAAGTGTGTACGACGATTTTGCAGCTGTATAACGAAAATGCAATTGTTGCAGAACCCGCAGGTGCGTTATCTGTCGCGGCCCTAGATTTTTATAAAGACGAAATCAAAGGGAAAAACATTGTTTGCGTCATTAGTGGAGGCAATAACGACATTGAACGGATGCAAGAAATTAAAGAGAAATCATTGATTTACGAAGGATTGAAACATTATTTTATCGTCTCTTTCCCACAACGTGCAGGTGCGCTGCGCAAGTTTATGGGGCAAGTACTAGGTGAAACAGACGACATTACTCATTTTGAATACACGAAACGGACAAATCGCGACGAAGGACCGGTACTTGTTGGCATTGAACTGAAAAGTCCAGACGACTATGAACCGCTCGTCAAACGCATGACCGATAGTGGTTTTCCGTACAAAGAAATTAACAACGATTCACTGCTGTTTAATTTATTGATTTAGTCATACTGACAGGACGTCTACTCAAAAGAGGGGGACGTCCTTTTTTTTGTTAAAACAGATTTCTCGTTAAATGATATAGTAAAGATAACGAGAAAATGGAGTGATGGTAATGGAGAAACGGTGTTTATGGGCACAAAGCAACGCGCTCATGCAAGCTTATCACGACACTGAGTGGTGTAAACCAAGTAAAGACGAGCAATACATTTTCGAAATGCTCACATTAGAAGGTGCACAAGCCGGCTTATCGTGGAATATTGTGTTGTCTAAACGACAAGCTTACCTTGAGGCCTTTCAAAATTTCGATATTGCCTATTGTGCAAATTTAACAGATGAAAGCTTAGTTTCTATCAAAGAAAATTATGGCGTGATCAAGCACGGCACAAAAATCGCATCTGTTCGATCTAATGCGCAAGCCATCTTAAGCATACAAAAAGAATGGGGCAGTTTTGCTGATTACTTATGGAGCTTTACGAATGGGGAAATCATCGACAACAAATGGCTGAATGATGATCAACTACCCGCTCAATCTCCTCTGTCTGTTCAATTAAGTAAAGAGCTGAAAAAAAGAGGGTTTAAGTTTGTAGGCCCTGTTACTACTTACTCATTTATGCAAGCCATTGGAATGGTAAACGATCACATCAAGAGTTGCATTTGTCGCACTTGAAATGTGAAATCAAACTAAAATGAATAAGGTAAGTACATGAATTAAAGGAATCTTTTTAATTGCACAAGGGATTTCCAGTTAAATGCAGAATAAAGGTAAAGAAGGTAACAAGTCATAGGCGCATTCCGGACTAGAACTTAATGCAGTTAGACTGTTTTCAGTAGGTGGATCAAGACTAATTTTCTTGCTAGAGCTTAGGATGCCACTGCTGTAAACTAAGAGACAAGGAAGCTTTTTTCAGCTTAAGCAACATCATGCTTTTGTAATAAGACGAATAGACTTGTAAACATGAGACTTAAAGGAGGAGACAAAATGATGAACTTAAAATACTTAGATTTATTAGCGCAAAAATACGATTGTGAAGAAAAAGTCGCTACTGAAATCATTAACCTTGAGTCCATACTGGATCTACCTAAAGGGACCGAACATTTTGTCAGTGATTTGCACGGAGAGTTTCAAGCGTTTCAACATGTATTGCGGAACGGCTCCGGAAACGTAAAAGTAAAAATTAAAGATTTGTTTAAAAACGAATTATCTGAAGAAGAATTGAACGAATTCGCTACGCTTGTTTATTATCCAGAAGAAAAACTGCTAATGATTAAAAGTCACTTTAACAGTAAAGCAGAGCTGCATGATTGGTACATAGAAGTTATTGAGCGGCTGCTGAAACTGATCGCCTACGCCTCGTCAAAGTACACTCGCTCGAAATTAAGGAAAGCGCTACCAAAACAATTTGTTTACATTATTGAAGAGTTATTGTATAAGACAGATGAATTTAAAAACAAAAAAGAATATTATGCGAAAATGGTGACGCAAATTATTTCTTTAGGACAAGCGGATAAATTGATCGTGGGGTTGGCTTATACGACTCAGCGACTAGTTGTAGACCACCTGCATGTCGTCGGAGACATTTATGACCGGGGACCAGATCCACATAAAATCGTAGACACGCTCATTGATTACCATTCGGTGGATGTTCAGTGGGGAAATCATGACGTTTTATGGATCGGTGCATATGCGGGTTCGAAAGTATGCTTAGCGAATATTTTACGGATTTGTGCGCGGTATAATAACTTAGATATTATTGAAGATGTTTACGGGATTAACTTACGCCCATTACTGAATTTGGCGGAGAAATATTATGAAGACAATCCGGCTTTTCGACCGAAAAGAATATCGGATGAAAAAATGACAGAACAAGAACAACTGCAAATCACTAAAATTCATCAAGCGATTTCCATTATCCAATTTAAACTGGAAAGTCCTATTATTAAAAGACGTCCGTGTTTTGACATGCGCGATCGTTTACTGCTCGAAAAAGTCGACTATGATAAAAACGAAGCAACGATTCACGGGAAAACGTATCCATTAGAAAACACGTGCTTTGCGACCATCAATCCCGCACAACCAGATGAATTGTTAGAGGAAGAAAAACAAGTAATCGACAAATTGCTATTTTCGGTTCAACATTCAGAAAAACTAGCGCGTCACATGAATTTTTTGATGAAAAAAGGCAGTTTGTATTTGAAATACAATGGCAATTTGCTTATTCATGGATGCATACCGTTAGATGAAGATGGCAATATGGAGAAAATGGAGATTGAAGGAAAGTCATATGCAGGACGTGAACTGCTCGATGTTTTTGAACGTTATTTGCGTACGTCATTTGCACATCCAGAAGAAACAGATGATTTTGCGACCGATATGGTGTGGTATTTGTGGACGGGTGAATATTCATCGCTATTTGGCAAACGAGAAATGACGACTTTTGAGCGTTACTTTATTCAAGATAAAGAAACACATAAAGAGCGAAAAAACCCGTATTATTATTTACGTGAAGACGAAGACATGTGCCGGAAAATACTAGCTGAATTTGATATGAATCCCGATCATGGGCGGATTATTAATGGGCATACCCCTGTAAAAGAGCGGGACGGCGAAAACCCAATCAAAGCAAATGGCAAAATGTTAGTGATTGATGGCGGGTTTTCAAAAGCTTACCAATCGACTACCGGAATTGCCGGATACACATTGCTTTATAATTCTTATGGCATGCAACTAGTCGCTCATCAATTGTTCAATTCAAAAGAAGAAGTTCTGCAAAATGGGACAGATGTTTTATCGGTAAAACGATTGGTTGATGAAGAATTAGAACGAAAAAAAGTAAGAGAAACCAACATTGGGGAATGCCTCCAACAAGAAATTCAGAATTTAAATAGTTTAAGAGAATATCGTTATATGAAACCTGTGAGAAGGTCGTAAAGATAGAAAAAGAAGAGGTGCATCCATGTACCTCTTCTTTTCTATGTGAAAATAATGATTGAAAAAGTAAATAGTATAAAAGAAATGGTGAAATATATTTTAATAGTGCAAAACTCTTTATGATAAGTCCCAAAAATAATATACTATAAGAATAGATAATTAAGATTAAAAGCTAAAAATCTACAATTTACGTTTATTTAGAGCGGAGCGAATAAAATGTTGAAAGAACAAGAAAGATATTCGAGGCTGGCAGAAATCACAAGAATCATCAACACGAAGCTAGAATTACAAGATATGCTTCAACATGTCGCAGCGGCGATTTCAGAGGAAATTGTTCAATGTGATGCTATCGGTATTTATCTTCCTGATAGCGAAGGAGTATTCCGAGCTGTAGCAGGTAAGCCTGAAGCAATCAATGGTCAGCCGTTGACTGATCAGAAAATAGATTTGGATGATGATCCACTTGCAAATGAAATTGCCACTACAAAACAAGTGGTTTACATTCCCGATACATCAATGGACTTACGTCCGAATGCTGCAGCTTTAGCAGCATTTAATATAAAGTCACTTCTAGGACTGCCCATTATTTATGAGCAGCATTTATATGGTCTTGTGTTCTTATTTGATAATGGAAAGAAAATGGACTTAACCGAAAATCAAATTCAAAGTGTAGAAGCTTATGTCAATATGGCAGCTGTAGCTATTCAAAATGCGGCTAACCTTAAACAAAAAGAGCAGTTGCTTGCAGAAAAAGAACTACTTCTCGACGTAAACAACGAGCTTGCCAAATGCTCCACTGTAAGCGAAAGCATAAATACCTGTTTTCATTATTTAGAAAAAGTTGCCGAGTTTAAAAATGTAGCTATTTTTTTAAGAACTCCTGATCATTCAAACACTGTTTACTTAAAAGAAGTAAATAACAAGTCAAATTGGTCCAAGCCTGAATGGGAACGAATTATTGATGATTTCCAATCCACTACGAATTCTGACACAGTTATCAAAGACATTATTAAGAAAAAACACATTCGTTTTATACCTTCTGAAGAAAAATGTCGGTTACTTTTTATCCCTTTAATCTCAAAAGGAGCTGTCTTTGGAGTGGTTGCAATCGCTTGTTTGCTAGAAAAATTGCATACTCACGAGAAAACACAAATTAATTTGGCACAGTCTATTATTAACTCAACTGCAATTACGCTTTCAAACTTAACTTATATGGATCAACTCGAGCATCGGGTGAGAGACCGAACGTTAGAACTAGCAAATGCAAACGAGCGGGTGACAAGTGTTATTGGCAGTATCACAGACGGATTTTTTGCGCTAAATGAAAACTGGGAATTTATCTATATAAATAATCATCAAGTGCTTCCTGAAGGGCGTACCCCAGAAAATGTATTGGGCGAGGAAATATGGTCTGTTTTTCCAGAGCGTTTTAATTCTATTTTATATAAAGAATTTTCTGGAGCCATGCTAAAAAGAATGCCCGTTCATTTTGAAATTGCTTCTGCTGAAGAAGGTTATTGTTATGAAATTGTTGCCTATCCTTTTGATGATGGTATTTGTTGTATGTGTAAAAATACGACAGAAAAGAAACTTTATGAAAATGAATTGAAGCGATTATCAAACTTAGAACTTATTGGACAAATGGCCGCAGGAATCAGCCATGAAATTCGAAATCCAATGACGACGGTTCGTGGGTTTTTGCAGTTGCTTACAGATAACAAAGAATTAGAAGGTTACAATTCGTATTTTGAACTTATGATTGAAGAACTAGACCGGGCAAACTCCATCATTTCTGAATTTTTATCGATGGGCAATACGAGGTCGTCGGATTTAAAAATGCAAAATTTAAATGCCATTATTACCGATATCGCACCTTTGTTGAAAATTGATACGTTTAGTCAAAATAAGTTTATTGAAATCGAAACAATGGATTTACCTGATCTCCTGTTAAACCGAAATGAAATACGTCAATTGCTCATAAACATCTGTCGAAATGGACTTGAAGCAATGAACCCAGGAGAAATGTTGTCGATACGAACATATATTGAAAATGACAATACGGTCGTTTTGGAAATCGAAGACGAAGGAATGGGCATGAGTGAAGAAATATTAAAGAAAATTGGCACACCATTTTATACAACTAAAGACAATGGCACAGGCCTTGGACTCGGAGTTTCGTATGCGATTGCTGCTCGTCATCGAGCTAAAATCGATGTTCAGTCAAGCAGTGACGGAACCATTTTTTCATTTAAATTTCAATTATAATAAATGAAATTTAAATAAATCGGCTATATTAAATTTATAAGACTAGAGACAAACTTGAGCTGTTCGAGTTGTCTCTAGTCTTTTCTTTAAATTAGATGGTAAAAAGATAAACGTAGCTTGCGTCATTTTAATAAGTCAGTAGCACTTTTTATCGCTGTCTCATATAATTACTAAATAGTTACAAATAGAAGGAGTGAAATTGAATGGTCCATAGTACAGACATGTCAACTCCCAAACATATCTTATCTGCAGCAGCTGTAGTATTAAATGAACAAGGTGAATTGTTATTGATCAAAGGTCCGCGCAGAGGGTGGGAAATGCCCGGTGGACAAGTAGAAGAAGGAGAATCGCTTACAGAAGCGACTATTCGCGAAGTAAAAGAAGAAACTGGAATCGATATTGAAATCCAAAAATTTTGTGGTGTGTATCAAAATGTAGAAAGTTCCATTTGCAATACCTTGTTTATAGCAAAACCCATCGGCGGACAATTAACCACGTCAGCAGAAAGCCTCGAAGTCGCGTATTATCCGATTAGCGAAGCGTTAGAAATGGTAACATGGAAAAACTTCAGGAATAGAATCGAGCATTGTCTCGATGAGCGCAAGCAGCCATTTTATGTAGCATTTTAAACGGAGAAAAGACCAAGAGCAGGATGTTGAGCTCTTGGTCATTTTCGTTTATTCCTCTTCTTCAAGGTCTTCAATTAGCTTTTTCATTTCGGCAATTTCTTTTCGTTGTGCTTCTATAATCGAGTCTGCTAATTCACGAACGCGAGGGTCTGAAATGTTGGCGCGTTCACTCGTCAAAATCGCAATTGAATGATGGGGAATCATAGCTTCCATCCACTTAACATCTTCGATTAAGGTTTGACTGCGAACAAGCCATAACGATAGGGCAAAAACAACGGCACTCGTCCCAAGAATCACCGCATTGGCTTTTTTGTTTTTGTACATTGGCCACATAAACAGCAACATAACAATCGCCATTGTAGAGCCCATGATCAATGCCATATATACCCGGGTTTCACTATAGAAAATGTGATCAAACTGAAATGTGTTTAAAAATGTTAACCAATACATGATAAAAGCTGAAGTCAAAATCATCACTGTAAATTTTACATACGCATTCATCTATACTCCTCCTTTTGAAATTAGGTTGCCGAAAACTAAGCTTATTATTTATATACCTTGATTTATTTCAGATAAACTCCATAAAAACTGCACAAATGGCGAGAGAAGAAGCTTTAATGTTTTAGCTGAAATTAGAAACTTGTAAATATCTGAATAAATTTACTAATGTAAATTCTTAACACTGAAAAAATGTTATGATTATTTTAACCAAATCATGACAAGTCAGGAGATAGCAAATGGATGTTGCACCAATTATTGCTCAATTAAATAAAGAGAAGTCGATTGGGCATACGAATATGTACACGGCTTTAGCTGGCGGCACAAGGAGCAAGGTTTTTCTTCTTTATCAAGAAAAGGGCAATGCGTGCATCTTAAAGCTTAACGAGGCAAAAGTCACCAAAGAAGAAGCGGATTTTCTTTCTCTTTATCAGCCGATTTCTTTACTGCCAGATTTACTAGCCGTTGATTCTTTATATCAATTTATGGTGTATACATATATTCCAGGTTCAACCGCAAATCATCAAAGTAGCCTTCTTCCGACGTTGGTTTCGGAGCTGATAAACCACTATCAACCTGTATTAAATCAACACAACTGGGGCTGGAGAGATGCACCCGTAAGTTCTTGGGCGCAATTTTTGCGCGATGAAGTAAAAGCGGCAAACGCCATTTTAACTTCACATTTGGATAAACTAGGTGTAACGATTAAGGCACCATTCGTAGTAGAACACCAGAAACCCATTTTTCAAAACCAACCTTATTTAATTCATGGTGATTGCGGAGTACATAATTTTATCGTACGCGAAGAAAAGCTAGCGGGTGTCATCGATCCTACCCCAATTTTAGGATGGCCACATTATGATGTAATCTATGCATTTTTTTCGTCCCCTTCCGACTTAACTAAAAAGGCATGGGATTCTGCAATCGCTGGCCTAACAATTGAGCGGCCTGCTGATTCTGTTTTGTATGAAGAATTGCTGATTGGGTTGTACCAGCGGTTGGGCATTTGTCTTAAGCATCATCCTGAGGATTGGTCCATGTATATTCAAGCTTGGGAGTATTGGAATAAAATAGTTTCCAATCAGCAACTGAAATTAGAGTAATCAAGGAGAGTGGCAAATTGAAAGAAAAACTAATTTTCTCTTTATTGGTCGTCTTGACGACCGGATTAATGGGGTCTTCTTTTGTCGTAGCGAAAATAGGCTTGATCTACATATCGCCTTTGTTATTGGCGGGGATACGATTTACGATTGCTGGCAGTATTATGATTTTCTTTGTTTTGTTATTTAAAAGAAAACACCCTAAAAATGCTGCAACTTGGGGAAAAGTTATTTTAATCGGTGCTGTTCAAACCGCAGGCGTAATGGGAGCTATTTTCCTCAGTTTGCGGACCATCACTTCAGGAGAGTCCGCGATATTAACGTTTATGAATCCCTTATTGGTGGTGTTGATTGGGACGTTAGCAATGGGCATGCGTTACCGCATTGTTCAATGGTTCGGAGTTTTTGTTGGGTTTGCGGGTGTTTTTGTCACAATGGGAAGTCATTTGGATCTTCAAATTGGAACATTGCTCGGCTTTTTAAGTGCTATATTTTGGGCTGTTGGAACACTTCTTATCAAAAAATGGGGCGTCGCAATCGATATGTGGGTATTAACTGCGTATCAAATGTTATTTGGTGGTCTTATCTTATTGCTTGGCTCAGCCTTTTTAGAAAATGCCTATATAGTCATTAACACAACATCGGTCTCTATTTTATTGTGGCTATCCATTCCAGCTTCCATCATTCAATTCACGATTTGGTTTTACTTGTTGCAAAAAGGAGATTCTGGTAAAGTTAGCGCCTTTTTGTTTTTAGCTCCTTTTTTCGGTATCGTATCTGGCTGGCTCGTATTAGGAGAGCCGATTGGGATACCGTTATTAATCGGAGGCAGTTTGATTTTCTCAGGAATTTTCCTAGTTAACTGGCCAGAAAAACGAGTGCCAGTGAAAGTAACCGTATAGCTTAGTTTAACTAACAACAAAGAAATGGAGCATTCAATTTGATAGAACTAGCAGGAAGAAAGATGACTTTAACAAACGCAACAGAAGAATTGTTAGATGAGCTTTATTATTGGCGCTTTGAAGACCCACAACAAGATGCGAAAAAGTGGAACGGACCGTATATTCCAGAGGCGTGGTTGAGTAGAGATCAACACCGTAAAATGTGGTTAGAAGAAAAAGACATTTCGTTCGGCGTCCCGGCATCACTTGTTATTACGGCGGACGGCAAAGCGATTGGCTATGTTGGTGCTTATTGGGTGGATAAAAACACAAATTGGTTGGAGACGGGTGTTGTAATTTATGACACGGATTATTGGAGCGGTGGATACGGCTCTGAGGCTTACCGGATGTGGATCGACTTTTTGTTTGCCAACACCGATTTGCACCGACTCGGCATGTCGACTTGGTCAGGCAATGAACGAATGATGAGCGTTGCAAAACGGTTAGGGATGACTGAAGAAGCGCGTATTCGAAAAGCACGCATAGTCGATGGACAATTGTATGATGCGATTAAGATGGGCATCTTGCGTGAGGAATGGGAAGTGCAATAAACTTAAAAAGCGACAGCCAGCTGGCTGTCGCTTTTTAAGTTTATTCGTAATATGGGATTCGTAGCACCAAGCGGACGCTTTCCGCGGACGAAGTGCTGAGCCTCCTCGTCGCAAGCTCCTGCGGGGTCTCATCACTCCGTTCTTCCGCAGGAGTCGCCACTTGGTGCTACGAATCCTGGAGTGAGTGGATGAAAAGGATATTAGGTTACTTTTATTGTGCAGTGGACAAAGGAATCTCGTCTTATTAAAGATTTGTCTAGAATCTGAAAAGACAGTTGGCTGTTTCTTTTTTTAGATTTAAGAATTACATCAAATTATAAAATACGTTAAGACGGACACTAAAACCGATGTAATCGTCATTGCAGCGAGCGGCAAGAGAGCACGTTCTCGTAAATCCCGTAAGCTGACATTCAAACCCAGTCCAACCATTGCAGCTGTAAGTAACCAAGTGGTGGCCGTTGAGACAAAGTCACGTAAAGCTTCTGGGAACGGAACGACTGGACCCAATACATAACTGCCTAATACGCTAAGGAAGATAAACCCGAGAAGAAACCAAGGAAAGTCGACTTTTGCTGTAGTTTCTTCGTCTTTGTTTTTTCGTTTCATCATGAAAATAAAAATAAAACAAAGCGGAACGAGTAAAAAGACACGACCTAGTTTTCCAAGTAAAGCCATAGCGAGCCCATCTTCTCCAGCAGGAGCTCCGGCTAATGCCACATGAGCAATTTCATGTAAACTGATGCCAACCCACATGCCATATTCAATGTCATCCAGCGGTAAAAATGGGCGAATGATGGTATAAGATATAGCAAATATCGTCCCCATAAGCGCAATAATGCCGACACCAATCGCGGTGTCTTCATCTTTTGCTTTAATGATTGGCGCAATAGCTGCAATAGCGGCTGCCCCGCACACGCCAGTACCAACACCAAGAAGTAACGATATGGTTTGATCGGCTTTAAAGCGTTTAGCTAGCCAAACAGTCAGCAAAATCGCAAAAGCAATAACGCCAACATCTCGTACTAAAAGCCAAAGACCATCGCTCAATACAGTATTAATGTTTAGTTTTAATCCGTATAAAATGATAGCGACACGTAGTAACCGTTTTGTGGAAAACGTGATACCAGACCGAATCGCAGTAGGATACCCGAAAAGCTGTCGGTAAAAAACCGCGATAATAATGGCGCACGCCAGTTGGCCAATTTGGTCAAAACCTGGTACTTGTGCCAATAAAAAACCTAAAAAAGCGAGTAAAAACGTAAATAACACACCACCGAGCAAGGCAGCTTTAGGTGATGTTGGTTTATTAAGAAATGCAGACATCGTAAAACCTCCTGTAATAAGCTTAGAAAAGAATTGTGCATTAGTAAAATAAATATATAAAATAAGTATCATAAGTAAAGTTAGATGTGAGGAGGGCACAAGAAAGTGGATCAGCGATTAGAAGTGTTTATCAAAGTAGTTGAAAAGAAAAACTTCTCCAAAGCGGCAGAAGAGTTGCATATGACGCAGCCCGCTGTTAGCCAGTATATTCGATCTTTAGAAGAGTCGACCGGAGTAAAATTACTAGAGCGAACCAATAAGTATGTGCGTCTAAATAAAGCAGGCGAAATTGTCTTCCATCATGCACTCGAAATCAAGGAATTGTATGCAAAAATGAATCACTTACTCGATGATTTGACCAACAAAGCGAGCGGGTCTATTGCAATTGGTGCGAGTTATACATTTGGCGAATACTTATTGCCAGCCATCATCGCTGAAGCTAAAGAACAATATCCAGACATCAAACCAACGGTCACTATTGGCAACACCACGACAATTGCCGCATTGGTATTAAACCATCAACTAGATGTCGGAATTGTCGAAGGCCATTTTAAAGACGTCAAAGAACTAAAAACAGAGCCGTTTGCAAAAGATCGAATGGTCATCGTCGCCCCAGCAAATCACCCATTGGCAGTACGTAAAGAGGCTATTTCGATTAAGGAACTGGCAGACGAAACTTGGATATTAAGAGAGCTAGGATCGGGTACACGAGAAGCGGCAGAAGCAGTCTTTGAAAAATTTAGACTGTCACCTCAAGCCATTATGCACTTTAGCAGCACACAGCCAATAAAAGCCATGGTTGAAGCAGGAATCGGAATTAGCTTACTATCAGAATGGGCAATTCAAAAAGAATTGAAATACGGGGATATAAAAGTAGTAAACATTAAAGAAATGCCTTATACGCGAGATTTTTCGATTGTAACTCGGTCGCCGTTTCAAACAAAAGCATTGTCGGCATTTCTTAAGCTATTAAAAAATCATAAAGAAGTGACCGATTTTAAAGTTGAATGACTATTGCGGCTTGTTTAGTTCGCAAAGGTCTAAGGGAAATAGCGAACGTTTGGAAAGTGTGTTGAGACCTTTACGAACGTTTTTTTGTTATTTTTGATTTGTTTTTAAAGCGTTCGTAAAGCTGTACTTTTACGAACGGTTTTTCTTGGCAAGATAATAAAGGATTTCTGAATTAATGTAACAAGTTTTCTATGGTATTTAAGTTAATAAGAAAAAGCAGAATGTATAAAACTCTTTACATATATCTTCATTACATTATAATTAAAATGTAAAGAACTTTTGACATTAAAGGAGTGAGTACATTGTTATCTTGGTTAGTAATAATAGTACTATCTTTGTTGCTGTTTCTAATACTGGGAAAAGTAACTGGAAGTGAAGAACACGGATATAATACAAATGATGATGAGCGAAAAAAACATATTAAACATCAGGCAATTGTAAGCAGTTGGGTTATGCTCTTAATATTCTTCGTAATTAATTTCGTAAATGACTTTTTTAATCTAAGTGATGTGCGATTAAATAATGTATCGCTAATCTACCCGGAATTACTATACTTTCTTATTGCAGTTATTAGTTACCTCATTTTTTATGTAATGTACCGCAAAAGACTAGGTGGTTGAAGCGAATGAAAAATCAGATTCAGGAATTGCGTAAAATCCAGGGATTTTCTCAAGAAGAATTAGCCAAAAGATGTTCAGTAACAAGACAAACAATCAATGCGATAGAAAATAATAAGTATGATCCAACATTAGCATTGGCATTTAAACTGTCTAAAAATCTAAATGTAAAAGTTGACGAATTATTTATTTTCGAGGAGGAAAGCAAATGAGCATAGCAAATTGGAGGGGAATGAAAACTGAAAAGAAAGTGAGCTTAATCTGCTCTATCGTATTAATTGTTGCCATTGGGGGATTTGGTATTTATGAATGGTTAATGAAAGATTTAATAACAGCTTCGACAATTTTCTTTCTATTTTTAGGCATTGGTTTTTTCTTTCAATCTTTGACTTGGGGAGATTTAGAAGGGAAGCATGAAGGAGAAAAAGACGAATTAGAGAAACACATAACCTTAACCAGTTCTAAAGTTAGCTATTATCTGTTACTTGTATTGATGGTGGTGGTGCTGATTCTTACAGAAAGAGTAACTGCATTAAATGATATTCAAAACATCCCTCTTGTTATTGTAATTGGACTGGCATTCGTTACACTTCCTATTACGGAGTTTGTTGTTTCAAAAAAATTCCATTGAGTTTTTGTGGCAGAGCTTAGTTTACATATCATGAGTTATCGGAAACTGCAGAAATACGAAGGGAGAGAAGAGGCTAATCGAAGCTTAACTTTTCTCCCTTTCTATCTGTAAACTTATACTTTTTAAAAACTGCTTAAACGGCAATCCAGCCCTTAAAATTAATTCTACTTTAGATCTTTAACCTATTCCAATAATGAATTTAAATGGTAAAATTCATAAAAAAGAAGAGTCGGAAAATTCTTGATAATTATATGACATTTATAAAAAGGTGCTGGCTAAATGCATAACTATACTTTATTGGAGAGAGCCTTATTTTTCTCTTCATCCTTCAATTTCGAGAAATTGAAGGATGAAGTGGGTGGAAAGACTGTCTTGATAACCGGAGCGAGTTCAGGGATCGGAAAAGAGCTCGCCTATCTATTGGCGAACACTACTGCACATCTGATTCTGGTGGCCCGCAGAGAAGAAAGCATGAACGTCATGAAAGTGGAAATCGAAAAGGCTTCAGCCAGTGTAACGGTATTCCCTGTAGATTTGCGAAATGAAGAGGAATTAAAAGATTGCTGGCATTTCTTCATCAATTATCGGATGGATTGGATGTCGTCGTGAGCAATGCCGGGATCTCCATTAATCGTCCACTTGCCCAGTCGTTGGACCGGTACCACGACTTTACGCGTACCATGGCGCTTAATTATTTTGCTCCGGTAAAGTTATTGCTGTCGCTCATTCCGCTGCTTGCGAAAAAGAACGGACACATCATCAATGTTTCCACCATCAATGCTTTGCTGCTTCCTGTCCCTTACTGGGCTGCCTACCAGGCGTCGAAAACCGCTTTTGATACGTGGTTGCGCTCGGCAGAGCCGGAACTGAAAATCAAAAAAATTTGTGTAACCTCTATTTATCTGCCGCTGGTAAAAACACCGATGATCGAACCGACGATTGCTTACCGGACAGCTCCGGCCATGTCGCCTGTTCACGTGTCTGAAATAATTGGACACGCTTTATATTCGAAAAGAAAAGTATATAAGCCTTGGTGGCTAATTTTCGGACAATGGGCTTCTGTATCTTTCAGAACACCGTTGGCGTTTATCATTCCCAGATTAATCATGAAAAAGGAGCGTGAAAGAGGCAATGTTTAATTTGCTGAAAATATTGTCTCGGCTCAATTTTCTTTCACTGTCAAAGTTAGCCCGTCTGGGATTCGCAATTCATCAAAATGGCATCAATCTGATGCTTTTATTTACCTTAACGAAAAAAGCGGGCGACGAGAAAACCGCTTTGGTAGATAGCCGTGAAACACTTAGTTATCAGGAACTGCAGAAACGCTGTGAAAATCTCGCTCATTTTCTGAAAGACCGCTATGGGATTGGGAAAGGGCAGAAAGTGGCATTTTTATGTAAAAACCACGCGTCGTTAGTGCAGGGGATTTTTGCTGCTTCACGCCTGGGAGCAGATTTATATCTGCTAAATAGTTCAATGAGCCAATTACAGTTTAATCGGCTAGTAGAAGAGCATAACTTCGACTTTTTGGTTTATGACAATGAGTTCAATGGTTTGATTGAAATATCTCCTTATCGGAATCCAAAAATCGGAAGTTATCATGAAAAAAATGAAGCAATTAGCACTTTGCCAGATTTGTCTCTACATAGAAAACAAAAACTGACGCCCTCTTCCAGCGGAAAGATCGTGTTGTTGACCGGGGGGACCACCGGAAAGCCAAAACAAGTGATTCACCGGCCATCCCTCTTTAATTTCCTTGATCCTTTTGCTGCTTTACTAAACCGCCTGCAGCTACCAAAATACAGCACCGCCTATATTGCGACGCCAATCTACCATGGCTACGGCATCGCTGTGCTGTTATCATTTCTTGCTTTGGGAAAGAAAGTTGTCATACAGGAGAGCTTTGATGCGAAAGGAGCCTGCGCCCTCATTTGGCAGCATCAAGTAGAAGTGGTAACGGTGGTTCCGCTGATGATTCACAAAATGTTGAAGCACGATAAAGAAGCCCTCGGTTCCCTATCATGCATTGCATCTGGAGGTGCAAAACTCAATCCGATATTGGTGAAGGAAGTGAACCAGCTTCTGGGGGATGTCTTATACAACTTGTACGGAACTTCGGAAGCAGGTTTGAATATCATTGCTGTACCTGAAGATTTAAACTATCATGCCAACACGCTCGGCAAAGTGATCGCCGGAGGCCAATTGCAGGTGGTAGAGGTAGGAAAAGAAGTTGGACCAGGCAGCATCGGTCAATTTTGTATTCGGAATAAGTGGTCGATGAAGAACAGCCCAACCCGCTGGATTCAAACAGGCGATATCGGATACCGAGACGAGAACAGCTATTATTTCCTGTGTGGGCGAACAGACGACTTGATCATTTCAGCCGGTAACAATATCTATCCGCTTGAAATTGAAGTTGCACTGACCAATCATCCGAGTGTAGAAGACGTTGCTGTAATCGGAGTTGAGGATGTCTACGCTGGTCAAATTCTGAAAGCATTCGTCCAGTTGTATCAAGATGAAAAAATGACTGAAGAAGTACTTTTGAGCTGGTTACGCACACGTGTGGCAGAATTTCAAATCCCACGTGAAATCGCTTTTGTTGAGGAGCTGCCTTATTCACCCGTTGGAAAGCTAGACAGAAAACAAGTTCAAACATTTACAAGTAACGACGGCTAGGGAGTTTAAGAGTAGGATTTATAAAAATTAAATGTTACATACGAAATGCTGTTTCATAAAACTACAAACTTGGAATTTTAATTGATGAATTAACATATGACATCTTATCGGAAGTCTATAAAAGCAAATTGAAGAAGGTGCTGATCCTAAGCATCTTCTTTTTTCGTTCATGTAGGCGTACTTTTACGAACGCTTTAATAATCAGAAATGTGATTTTATTTTATTTATATAGTGGGAATTTTTGGTATAATTAAAGTGTATAGATGTTAAGGGGGGGGGGACAAGATGGGGACGATATTTTTATCCGGTGGTGGAGACAAAAAACATACGGAAAAGTTCGATCAAGAGTTTAGAGAACAAATTGGTGTATCGAAGCCATTACTATACATTCCGGTTGCAATGAAAGGACTTGCTTCATTCAATGATTGCTGTCAGTGGATTAAAAGCGTATTTAACCCGCTTGGCCTTCAAGAAATCGTAATGTGGTCCAATTTGAATCACAAATCGCTCAAAGACTTGCAACAGTTTTCTGCCATCTACATTGGTGGCGGGAACACATTTTCTTTATTAAATGACTTGTACAGCTCTAACTTTGATGAAGTATTAAAAGAATATATCAATAGCGGAGGAATCGTGTACGGGGGAAGTGCAGGCGCTATTATTTTAGGTTCGAATATTATGACATGTGCTCATCTTGACTCTAACGACGTGAATTTAAAGAATTACAATGGGCTAAACATGGTTTCTGATGTTGCAATTTGGTGCCACTATGAATTGCAAAATGATGAGCATATTAGAAATTACATAAAAGAATATAAGAAGCCGGTATTGGCCTTATCCGAAGAAACCGGAGCTTATTATAGAGACGGACATATAAAAATAACAGGAACAGAACCAGCACTTCTTTTTAGGGGAGAAAATAAAACATATCTATTGCCTGGTTCTAAACATCCAGTGTAAAGACTCTCAATTTGTTGCTGAGAATATGCTTTTAATCGAATGTAACATAAGTGGAATTAAGTGGCATTTAAAATTTAATTGTAAGAGTTAAAAAGAATAGAGGTGTAACTAATGAAAAAATGGACTGTAATTTGGATAGTGATTTTGGCCGCAATTTTAGAAAGAGTTGTCCATCATCTGTTTTTAACAGATAGCTTTATAATTCGTTTATTTACTGCACTTATATTCGTAGCAATAGGCATTGGAATTGGCTTGATCTCACAGAAAAAGAAGCATTATAAACAAGTTTGAAATAGGTTTAAAAAAGCTGCTGAAATCAGAGTTGAATGTAACTTATTATAAATTAAGTTACGTTCAGACATTCATTCCAAAAAAGATGGAGGTAAACAAATGACAGTCGGAATCGATTTTTATATTGCCAGTACACTAAAAGAAATACCTAAATCCGAAAAACATGTGAAGTTCGAGGAGGATCTGCAAGATTATCTGTTGAAAAGGGAGGAAGATCCAGCAAAAAAGTACGGTCTCCTTTTAAACCTGGATCAATATAGTGATCGAATGTTTTCAGCTAGAGAAGTAAATGAGCTGGTCATTATTTGCGAACATCTGCTAAATGAATACAGTGTCACCGAAAAGGAACCGTGGAAAGTGGACAAAAGAACAAAGAGAATCAACTGTTTTGTTGAAGAATTGAAAGTGCTTTGTTTGGCTGCACTGGACCAAAAGAAAAAAGTGATTGCAGTAGGAGACTAATGATATAAAGAATAGAAACCATTACCTTTATAAGACTAGGTTCTGTCAGACATTACTATTGATTTTACTTGTTTAGAATAGGCTATTTAGTTGAGTGAGTCGTATTTAAAGAAGGTAGGAAACGGTAGAAGAGACTTCCCGGGAGTAGGTAAAATATGTATAGAGAGATAAGCAATATCAAATTTGATTTTTTTATTGGTCAAAGGGTTACAGAGGTAAACACAGAAAAAAACGCGCCTTTAGGAATGACTTTTGAAAGAGCAACTTCAATAATCGGATGTCCTTGGAGATTAAGATTTGCCACTGAAATTTTAGTGGGGTATTCAGATTGTCTCTACGCTCCAGAAAGATTTTCGCATAAAGATGTAGAAAAGCTTCTACTAGGGAAAAAGATAAAGCATATCCTTCTGTATGAAGAAATAGCCGATCTAATTATAGAATTTGAAGGCAATATTTATCTTGAATTGTTTCATGAAAGTAATTACTTTGAAGGGTGGGAATTACAAGGAGACAATAGCTTTCATTTATATTCCTTGCCAGGGGGTTCTTATGCTTTGGATGAACCTTTGTAAAGGTTTTTTAGTTTTGCTAGAAATAACAGTATAGTTTCACAAAGCCAAAACTAAGAAATATCTCATGATTATCTACTCCAACCATGTACAATACTCTGTTTTAAAGTTTTGAACTTGTAGTCTCAAAGGGATATAGGTTTACATATACCGGATTATCGGAAGTCTTACATAAAGCAAAGGGAGGTGCTGGCTATTAGCATCTCCCTTTATTTTATAGAAATTTTCATAACCTGTGATATGTAGACTAGAACTGTATAGAGCGATAATACGGAATCTAAGAAAATGGTATGATTTATAATATGCAATAAGCCCGTTGTCAATTACGAAAGCCTTCGATAAATAAATACTAAGGAGTATTATCATGACGAAATTTAGCCCACCTGCAATTCACAACAATAATAATATATATAAAGTTGAAGATATTCTAGTATTACATGAGTTAAATAAAAGACCTACTTTTGTAAACGATCCTTTAGAAACCTTTTCTGGCCATACACACTCGATAGAGTCGTTTAAAGCAAGAGATATATTTCTTGATTTTGTTCAAGTGGTTTCAAATTTACAAGAAAATGAATTGATAAGAGAGAACCTACCTAGAGAAATACTAAAGCATTTAACAGTTGTAGAATTGAAAGTTATCCTTAAGGCAATATCTAAACCAGTTAAAGGCACGAAAGGTGTATTAATTAAAAGGATACAGACTCATGCAAGTGATGAAGATGTTCGTAATCATACAGATAAGAGTTGTTTTGTTCTTACCGAACTCGGTTTAGAGGTGCTGGAAAAGTATAAGAGTGTGCTTTGGATACATCAGAATAAAAGGGATATTTTTAGGTATCCATTTTATTACAAGAGTAAGTTTGATGAATATTATTTTATGAAACATTGGGATTTAGATCCACCCAATACACTAATTGATTATTATGAATCAGAAAATAGTGGAATAGTGGCACGTATTTATCAGATAGAAAACAATCCAGAAAAATCATTTCTTTATGGGCTAAGGAAATTAACAGAAGAAATTAATTTGCAATTAGAAAAATGTAAAGAAGTTGGGTGGTTTAACACAAGTGCAGGGTTAGGCGAATTTCTCTCCCTTCACGCAAGTCCGGAATTAGGCGAACCTCTGTCCTCCAAACCAATCTTCATGGGGTTGACTATTAGTGATGATAATTTTGAGGAGATTTTAAAATATATTTATGACTTTGCAATAAAAGACCCTTCATTAATATCCTTTAACAACTTCCATGAAATCATTATTGCTCTATTGACTAATCCTGGGGATGAACTATATAGAGAATTACTCGGTAACTTATATCAGAGTAATAGAAAAAAACTTGGTCACGAAGGCTATCAAGAAGATATAAATAACTATCACCAGAAAGGCTTTGATGATGAAGAAGGAGAACAGGAAGAGGAAGAAGAGAGCTTAATAGACATATTAGATTATTTTGGTATTGATGAAAATAGAAAGTTAGAAATGGTATTTGAGCTGATAGATATTCTTGATTTAGAAGTAATAAAGGAAATGAAAGTGAGAATTGACAATAGACTTCCGAATTAAATATTTTCTGAAACTAGAAGGGCAGAAGTTTTTATTTTCTTTGACCTTTTTGTTTTTTATGTACTTCATCTTTTATAGTAAATCTATTCTTTGGGCTTTTCCCAATGCACCTTTGTAAACTGTCAACCGGCGATGCAGCCCCCAAAAATTTGGGTATTGGGGGGATTTATAGAAGTTTTTAGCATTTTTTGTGGTGTCTCAAGGAGCTCCGTTCTGAGAAAGGCTGATTTGTGCATTGCAGCTAGTCGGTGTTACTTAAAGGACGATGAATAGACCACTAATGGGATTACATATTTCAGGATTGTCGAAAGTAAAGAAGCTCAAAACAGAGCTTCTTTTTTGTCTGTATAAGTGTACTTTTACGAACGGTTATTTTCTGATAAATTTTCTTTGAATATAATTTTAATATGATATTGTTGGTGATAAATGAAAAATAAAAGTTTTCAAGGCTGATGAAATGTACTAAAAGAGGAGGATTACCTTGTGGAGTGGAATTGGAATAAAACTAGCATCGATCTTCCGTATTCATATAAAAATCTTAAGACTCTTTTAGATGCAGTCTGCAAGAAAGAAAATCAATTTTCTCAAGTTGATTTTTGCATGTGGTGCGATAATTTAACAATGGCTTGGGAAGATGAAGATCTAGATGACCATGATGAACTGGCTCGTGTCATCGCAAGAGATATAGAGTGTCAATGGGATTTTCATTAGTACGGATTTTATTCCCATAAAAAACTGATGAAGATGGATTTGTCGAAATTAGAATTACCGCCTGATTGGTTTAAAGAATGGATAGCTGAGTTAGACGGAAAATAACCAATAAAGACTAGGGGTAGAATGTAACTTAAGTGCAATTAAGTTACATTCAAAGTGCTATCGAACCTCAGTTTTATTTATTTATAAATAGTTCTTTTGCATAACAAATTCTTGGTATAGAATCTGTACACGTATCTCCTAAAATTACTCTCACCTCATCTTGCGCACGCAAACTATCTCGATTTAGTTTAGTGTCTTGAAGATTTTGAATACTGGTTTCATCGCTAACATTAACCCATATTACTGTCTCATTTTCTTGTAGCTCTTGTGATAGTTCCAAAAGAATTTTATCTTGATTTATATCCGTTATAGTCCCAGACACCTCATGAATTGACTGTTCTAAAGTTTCAGTATTTTCTTCTTGTTCTTGGCATCCACTCATTAATAAAATTAATATAAAAACCCAAGTTTTTTTCAATATATCGTCTCTCCTTTTCTTTATAAAATAATAAATACCTCACTTTTTATTTAGACGAGAAAAACACTTTATAGTTACATTAATTGGAAAAGTGATAAATTCTCACTTAATAAAACTAATGTAACTTATTAGCAAGTAAGTTACATTTAATCTTCATTGTTTACAATCGATGTTCCAACTGGAAAATAGCTGGTCAGCTTTTCAATTGTCGAAAAACGAGGTTCGGTTGTATAGAGATTTAACCCATCCCCGTCATGCCAAATTTCGATAACTGTCGATGCACCATTCATATCAAAGTGAGGCCATATCGAGGTCTTCTCAAGTCCAAACCAGCTCTTTCCTATCACGGATTTATACACGATATTATCCGAGAAAGAAAAGGCGTAGAAGTTATTACAAGTTGCTATCCAAAAAGTTTCTTGTAAAACAAAAGTCAGTGAAGAAGGTTTTTCGATTGTGAGTTTAAAAACAGGAAAACGTTTGTTTTTCAAACCCTCAAATTTTAAAGAGTATTAAATGTTTTTGCCTTGGAAAAGGCCTTCCAAATCATCTCCCATTCCAGTAAACGGTTCAAATGTAAGATAGATTGGAAACAGGAATTTTGTACAAATGAACTCAACGAGTAGTTCACCTTTTGAATCAGGATCAGTAATAGATTCAAAAGGAGCCATATGAAACTTCTCAACGGTTTGAACATCTTCACACAAAAGTATTTCTCCATCCGACCCAATAGTTTTAGGAATGATAAAAACCTTATCCATAAGTTTCGCCTCCTTTACATTGAAGAATATCTCTTGTTCTTAGTATTACACTTTTATCTAGAATTTGCAGTTTACATAACGATGGTTGAATGCAACTTATGTGTAATTAAGTTACATTCAGATTGACTATTAAAGGGGGGAGAGGCAAATGAAGTTCAGTGTATTAGAAAGAGCATTAGAAAATAATAACGTGGAAAAAGTAGAACTATTATTGGGTGAAATGTCCGCTGATCAACATCAGGAAGCAACCAAAATACTGATAAAGCACCTCACCCAAACTGAAGACAAGAATTTAAGAAATTTGCTTGCTATTGCCTTACGAGATATTGGAAATGAAGAAGCAGTTTCTCCTTTGATTAACTTGCTTAACGATTCCAGGACACTCGGAAGTAGGGGGACTTTGTTGTACGCATTAGAACTTTTTGATTGTACGGCGCATTTAGAGATACTCATCCATCAGTTTTTAACTGGAAATTATGAAGTACAAGCAGGTGCTTATCAACTTATAGAATCCATGAACAGAAACGTATCTGGCGATGTATTATTGAAATCCCTGCAAAAGGTAAAAGAGCGACTGGACGAGATTGAAAGACAGCAAGAATTACATAGCGATATATTAGATTTTCTGTTTGATTTGAATGTAACTTAATACTAAGTAAATTACATTCAAACTTCGAATGTCACTGGATTTATTCGATAACTAAACAGAGAAAGTGTAGAAAGGGGGGTGTAAGAATAATCATGTGGCTAGAAACCGTGTATACTTTTCTTTACTATTTTAGCTTGATGTATTTACCATGGCTATTGTTGATGATATCAGTTTACTTATTTGTTGTTGGTGTTGCTTTTGAGTCGTTACGTAGAATGATTATTGGATTTTTGGTGTTTCTGCCCAATTTGATTGCTCTCCTGTTCTTGGATATCGAACCTCTCTTGTACATGACTCTACTTCTTCCTTTTTTTCAAGTGGTCCTTGCCATTAGGTACTATCGCCAAGAGAAGGTTAGAACGAAGGCATAGGAAGACTTGGAGTTTTACTAATAGGAAATTTGCGTGCAAGTTTACATATCAAGAGTTATTGGAAGAGAAGGAGCTCTAGCATGAGTTTCTTCTTTTTCTTATGTCTGGGAGGGGTCTTTTTACGAACGGTTACTTTAGCTTGTGTTCTTACTATGGAATTTAATGTTAATATCTATGTATAAGAATTTCAGAAAATATAATTAAATTTAAGGAGTAGCTGAATAATGACTTTGGTACCTAACACTGCTGCAATAGAAGCGTCAGAACTAAAAATAATTCTAAATGAGATAAAGGTCGGAGAAAAGTACTGGGAGAAAAAGAATGAGCTTTTACTTCTAGAATCAATGCTTAAACATATCGGGTCCGCAGATAGTAAATTGCGAGATACCCTAATCTATGGAACTTTTTGCAAGTTGACGCTGGACAAACAGTTGGATCAAAAGTTGTTAATCGAAATGTTGGATGTATGTTTGAGTGACACAATGCTATTTAAAGGCATAGGTGAAATCGAAACCGATACTGTATTCACTAGATCTTTCACCACATTATTAATAACGCTTATTTTATATAGAAACAATGAAGAAGATTTTCTCTCTTCTCATACGATCTTAGTAATAAAGGATAAACTGATAGCTTATCTCAACCTTGAAAATGATTTACGCGGATTTGTTGCAGGCAAAGGATGGGCCCACAGTATTGCTCATGTTGCGGATGCATTTGATGAATTAGTTAAGAACGAGAACATCACCTCAGACTTCTACTTAGAGATACTTCATTCACTCTGGGATAAGGTATTTGTTTCTGAGGCTTTTTATATCCATGATGAAGATGAAAGACTGTTAGTCCCAATCCTGGAAATGCTGAATAGGGGCTTGGATAATGATGCAATTGAAGACTTGCTGCAGCATGTCCATCTTAAACTAGAAAAACAGAAAAGCCAGATCGATGAAGAGAACTATTGGATTCTATATGCCAACTGCAAAAAATTCCTAAAAAGCTTCTACTTACAGGCAGACAATCACACTAACCTGGCGTCTCTGCAGCCCAGTATTAAGAATACTATCTTGTCTATGTAAAGTGAATAAAATAAAGGTAAGAATAAATAAAATGTTAAAATAAGTATATAAGTTAGTTGACAAAAGTAAGGGAATGAAAATAATACTGAACTCACCAAGATAGTAGACTTGAGAGGGAGTGTGAATATGGAGAAGAAAAAGACAAACAGTTCTTACCTTTATTTAATAATCGGTGCCATTGGTATGCTCTTACTAGTATTTGGCCTTCTAGAATATATATCGTTTGTTGGAAGTACAACTACACCTAGTTTCTTATTAACTTTTGCTGGTTTTCTAATACTAGTCCATTATATTTACTATTTAGAAAAGAAGAGTGGCATTAGTAATAAAGTAATCTGGATTAAATCTGGTCTGCTAGCTCTCTCACTACTTATTTTCACCTACACCTTTTATTAGAAAGTGGATGTAACTAATGTACAGTTAAGTTACTTTCGAAAATGACTTTATAAGGGGGCAAAGGAATGAAAAAGATTTCTTTATTGTTTATTCTTTTACTTGGCTTAGCTGGTTGTAGTAATGGCGAAATTTATGAATTTTCAGGGACTACCGATAATTGGGAAGTTTTTTATATGGTCGATGTTACTAACGAAGATGAACAAGAAGCAACTGGAACTCTTAAGTACGTGGGAAATGGACCAATGCCAGAAACAGTAAATTATAAAATTGGAACCACATTAACCAAAATGGGGCAAACAGGAACACCGTTAACTGACGGAAAAGCCAAAATTGCTAGTGGCTGTGAAGGTTGCGGAACTTTTCAAAAAGATGATGAGCTTGAAATGGAAATTATGTGGGATGGACAGACAGAAAAATTAATACTGACGGATATAAAATAGTTGATATCAGGGTATTTTTAAAGTTTGCTGTCTTTTTATGAACGTAACTTAATGTGAATTAAGTTACATTAGAAACCCTTATTCTAAAGAAATTTAAAGAGTAGCATCATGGAGAAAGTATTTCTAAAATACTTTCTAAAATAAGAAAGGTAGGAGGAGGTAAACATAGATACGAAAACAGCGAAGTGGAAAGAACTGATGCTAAACGGTAGTATAATTCTGTTTGGCAAAATCGACCTTTTAGAAAAAAATATTAAAAAAATAGAATCTGAAGGATTTGAGGTAGTTCGGTTTGATTGTAGAGAATGGGATGAAGAGTTTTTCCATAAAGAAGTTGCGAGAAAATTGAATTTTCCAGCTTACTACGGTGAAAACCTAAATGCGTTTAGTGATTGTCTATCTGATTTGCCAATAAACAATACGGGTCTTTTGTTGGTTTTCACTCATTACCAGTCCTTCCTTGCGAAACATCCTGATTTGGCGATTGATGTATTAGAAATTATCCAGATAAATTCTTGGAAATTCTTACTTGAAGGAAAAGCATTATTGAGTTTTATTCAATCAACTGATCCGGAAATATCGCTCCCTGCGATAGGTGAAATGGTTCCCGAGTGGAATGGAGAAGAATGGTTTGATAAAGATAGAGGGATATAAATCAAATAAATAGTAGAAAATGAATAATCGGAGGCAAGGGGTTCTTCTCACATATGGTAAGTTTAAGAAGATATTTTTGACTGGGCTATTAGTTTACATATCGCAGCTTTTCGGAGTCTATAAAAGCAAACTGGAGAAGGTGCTGATCCTAAGCATCTTCTTTTTTTCATTCATGTAAGTGTACTTTTAGGAACACTTTCAAAGTTGCAATTAATGATTAATGAGGATTGTTTGGGAAATACCAGTTTACTTCCATTTAACTGAAAAGAAAGATACTATTAGAAGTAAGATGATATTAAATAAAGGAGGCCATTTATGAAAACACTTAAAATAGTACCGATTATGTTTTTGTTTTTAATGATAGCCGCTTGCAGTGATTCAGAAGAATCGGTTGATGGGGAGTTTATGTTTGGAAATATGTACGGCGATTCACTCGAATCCAACAAAAGCTACTACATTGTTCTTCCATTTGAATGGACAGGTGAGAGACCCGTTGTAATTACTTCTGTTGAATTAGTTAAAGAAAACGAAGAACCTGTGACCTTTGGAGAAGATGGTATCGAATATGAATTTTATGGTGCCGACCCTTTAAAACAAACGGGTTTATATTCGGGAAATCGTAATATTGGGGAAATCGTAAATATTAATGGATTTGAACTCCAAGGAGAAAGTAGGATCGTAGCAGAAGTTCGACTTGGCGAGGTAGTAGAGGATGAGAACAGAGCTGCGAAAATTAATTTCACAGTAAATGATGAGGAGTACCAAGAAATAGTCGACTGGGATACTTTCAAAGTACTCACTACAAATAATGGTTAACTTTATTAACAGAGAAAAAATGTTTTCAACTGCTGTAGTAACTCGCTTTTGAGTTATCATACACATCATTGACTGAACAGGTTATTAAATTGAATGGTTAATACTCCGTTAAATTTAAAACATCAAAAAGAATCAAAATGTTTTTCATAAATACAAAATACGATTGAGTACATCTTATTATTAATAGATATATTTAAAGCAAAATACTAAATTCATAATTAGTTTACATATCAAAACTTATCGGAAGAGAACTAGCTCAAACATGAGTTTGTACTTTTATTACTGAAGAAGTTCGTTTACAAATATATTTGTTAATTGTCTTAATTGCTCATTTAAGAATTGATATTTACTAGCTTGTTACAGTTGTGATAATATTATGGAAATTATAAAAACAGAAAGCCTTGAAGAGAAAAGTACCTAAGAAACGATGATTTAAAGAGAGCTCCAACTTGCTGAAAAGGAGTAATCATCGTCTTAGGGAAATAAAGTCTCCGAGCTTCTTGCCAAGCTAATTTTGTCATTAGGGATAGCAAGACGGATTCCTCCGTTACCAGGATAGGGTATGATTGTACCCGATGAGATTGGCTACAGCGATGCACCAATAAACTAAGGTGGTACCACGAAATGATAACTTTCGTCCTTAAGATTAAATTCTTAAGGGTGAAGGTTTTTTATTTTGGTCGAATGCAGGTTTGTTTAAAGTCGAAAATAGAAATGAGGAGAATGAACATGAATTCAATCTTATTGAATGTACCATCTGAATTAAAAACAGAACGATTACTTTTAAGAGCTCCTTCTTATACTGGAGATGCAGAAGCAGTAAATAGAGCAGTTGAAGATTCAATTCAAGAACTGAGACAATGGTTACCTTTTGCACGAGAGGTTCCTACTTTGGAAGAGACTGAAATAAGTCTCCGCGAAGCACACATCAAGTTTCTTGAAAGAGAGAATTTCCGTTTTTTGATCTTTCAGAAGGATGCTCAAGCGTTCATCGGAACGGTAAGTTTGCAAAGCGTTGACTGGGAAGTTCAAAAATGTGAGATTGGCTACTGGATCAATACGAAGTTTGGCGGCAATGGTTATATAACGGAAGCAGTAAAAGCAGTGACGGCATATGGAATTAATGAACTCGGTTTTCGTCGACTTGAAATTAGGTGCGAATCCACCAATCTACCAAGTCGAGCGATACCAGAAAAATTGGGGTTCAACTTAGAGGGGATTCTCGTGAATGAAGATTTATCAGCAGACGGAAAAACTCTGACGGACACTTGTATATATGCGATCACCCAAAAGATTAATAGAAGAATTTGAAAAACTTTTTTTTAATGAATTGGTTTACGCATCATCAATTATCGAAAGACAAGAAATCCGAGTAGGATTTTCTTGTCTTTTTAGTTGGCAAAATGTTTTCTAGCAATCGGATTATAGCTGTAATTATATAGCATGAATCAAAATGAAAATTTTTCACTAGCCAAGGATGTCATGTATTCAATAGAACTTCCTTCATTTTTCTCCAGATACCACTTCACGAGGTAGTAACCAATGGAATAACCGCCCCAGTAAGGTAGGTTTTCTTTCTTGCTTCCGAACATGTAGACATCGGTTCTTTCACCTAGTTCATTGCGACGTGACTTGTACATACTTTCCCATAAATTTTCGGCTTGTTTTTCGGTTAGTGCATCTTTATAAGGACCAAGATAGGCCTCACCTAATCTGATTTTCACAAAATATTCTGCTAAACCTTCTAAAATCAATCGGTCCATTAGTGTTTGGTTCTGTTCGGTAATCGCTAAGGCGTGTGTTCGCCAATGATGATGATATTCATGGTTAATGACTGACCTTAAGGTTGACCGAACTTGAGCGTCAGGAAGAACTGCGAAAAACAACTTGCCACTCCAGTCAGTGAATGCTGAAACGCCTCCAAGCTTTTCTCTGACAAATTGATCCTGTTCATCGAGAATGAACAACTCAAATTCTATCGTTTTTGAAACTGGAAATTCTTTTTGAAGAAGCATTAGTTCGTCTCTTATAAATTCTTCATAAGCAAGATTGCGCAGCTTATTTAATTGTGTTTCAAGCATTTCTATATCATTTTCTAAATTGAATATACCAAAGAACGATATCAATTCTAATTCTTCTCTTGAAAGATTAAATATTTCTAGGAATAAATCTATTCTATTGGTCTCTGGATGTAAGATTATTGCTTCAAGAAAATTCTCCATATGTTCAAGGCGAGGAATTACTTCAATTAATTTATTTTTCCCACTAATTTTCAACCACTCCTCAAGAAAACAATTTAGTTACTTATTAGTTTACTATAAATGTAAATTAGTAGACATGGAGATTTTTGTACCAAAGATTTGCAAAAGCTAGGGAGCCTCCTGCGCTTTTTCCGACTACTGCTAGTTTATATGCTATTTATGTGGTTAATTTTAGTTTAGATTCCATATGTCCACATATCGAAAGCTATACGAATTGCAAACGAGAGATGAGGCTGCGAGCAACAAGTCTTCACTTCTTTTTATTCGTCAAACTTTTATAAACGCTTTAATCTACATAGCATTATAACCATAAAAATTTTTTTAGTATTTACGCATAAATAAACTTGGTATAGTTAAACTAATTGTTAAAAGTGGTGGCGAGAATAACTACGGAGACAAGGAGGGGTAAAAAATAAGTGAGTGTACTAGAAAAAATAGTTTTCAAAGGATGTGTTGAAAAATGGCGATTAATAATTTGGGGGTAGACAATAATGGAACTAATATTCACTTTATAGATAGTAAATTTGAGGCTAATCAAGATTTACCTTTTATTATAGTCCCCGGACTTTCAGAAACTGCAGAGGATTATATACCTCTTTTGAAAGCATTGGCACCTCGACGTTGCATTGCTATAACGCTGCGCGGAAGAGGTAGTAGTGATGCTCCTTTGAATGGATATACATTGGAAGACCACATTAGCGATATTGACGCAGTTATTAAACATCTTGGGTTAAATGAAATTATTCTTATGGGTTTTTCCAGAGGAGTTTCCTATACACTTGCTTACGCTCTGGCCCATTTAGATTCAATTAAAGGTTTGGTATTGGGGGATTATCCTGCTTTACACTCCAAGCTTCCTCCTAAATGGGCTGACTTTTTTTCAGCGCTTCCTCCTTGGCGTGGAAGAGCATTGTCTGAAAGAATGAAAACACATGCGATAGATGGACTGCAAAAAGATTCTAAGTACGTTGAGTTCTGGGATGAATTAAATGCTATTAAGTGCCCTGTTCTTATTATCCGCGGAGAAAAACAAGGATCTGCTTTATCCATAGCTGATGGCGAAATGTATTTAGAAAAAGTTCCACAAGCAAATTTAGTGGTGTTTGAAGAATCTGATCATAATATTTTTGAACCCAACTTGGACCGCTTTATTGATAGAGTTGAACTATTCTTTAATTCAATTAAATCTTAACCCATTTGATTTAAATAACTTCTAAGAGAAAATGCAATTAAATTTACATACCATCCGTAATTTGAAGTTGCTCTATCTCCAAAATATGCACCACACGTACTGAATATTATTGACTTAGTAAACTAATTCGATTAATCTATATAAAATTTAATTATTAGTAACATGTAAGTTTGAGGACCAGTAAATAAACAATACTTTCTAAGAGAGGATATCGATTGCTGCGAGATATCTAACGGTTGTTTATTGAACCTACCTTTTATAAACTGTATTGAAAAATACAGCGGTTTATCCCGTTATCCATTTAGAGAGTAAAGCTTTGCTTTAAATAAGGGTGGTACCACCTCTACGGTTCCCTTTGTTTATAGCCGGGCTTTTTGTTTTTTTTAAAGCTATTCATTAGAAATGGAGGATGACTATGAAAAGGATTCAGCTAGTGAAGCATCGAGAGGAATATTATGAAGAAATATTTAGGCTTTCTTCTGCACTTCCCGTGAAACAAGCATTGGGCTTACCAGACGGTACAGTTGAAGATACGAAATGCTTTATCCAACGAGTAATGGAAGAAGAGAGGGAGGGGAAGACTGTTCCTCGGGTGATTCTAAATGAAGAAAGTAAATTGATAGGTCTAACCGATTTAATGTTCATCAATCAACAAAAAAAATCTTGTCACATTGGCACTTGGATTGGCTACGAATATTGGGGTCAAGGATACAATGAAGCTTCCAAAATCGCTATCTTACAGATCGCTTTTGAAGAACTCGGACTGCACCATGTCTTTGCCGGTGCAAGAGTAGTAAACATTCGTTCACAAAAAGCACAAGAAAAACTGCCATTTATCCGCTTAAATGTAGAAGCAGAATTTCCGGAGGAACATAAAGCGTTGGAGAAAAAGGAAAAGCAACCTTGTGTTTTAAATGTTTTTTGTACAGAAGATTTTTCAAATTACCTAAACAGTAATGATAAGATTACGATTCTCAGTTAATGTGTATAAAGTATAGATGCTCTTTTTCTTAGTGTTCAAAATGTAGACGTGAATATTGAGTCATATTACATATGACCAGTTATCGAAAGATGAGCAGTGGAAGAGTAAAGCTTCTTTCTTTTCATTTGTCTATGTAATTGCCTTCTTATTACGAAAGGTTATTTCTATAAAAATCGGATTATTATTATCAAGTTATACATGGTATTATTGGTAAAAATAGTGAAAATTAAAATAGCAGGTGATAACTCGGTGATTGGAATAAGTATAGCGACGAAGTGGGAATATGAGGCATCATTAAAATATTTTAGTATAAAAGATAGTGAACGTTTCGCTTACCCATACGGCGAGTATTTCATCAGAACAATTGAGGATGCCGAACTTATTTTTTACAGTACTGGTGTGAGAAAAGTAAATGGCGTGGGTGGAAATCAATACATGATTGCTAAATTTAATTTAACGAAAGTAATCGTTGCTGGAACTTGTGCAGGAATAGATGGGAAGTTCAGCAATTTAGATGTTTTTGTACCTGAGAGAGCTGTTCAATATGATTGCACAGTAAAAGAAATTGAACCCTTCATTAAACAATCCTTCATAGTCGACATCAATCTATCCAAATATGAAAATGATTTTTATACGGGTACAATTGGGACTGCAGATAAAGCTGTAGTTATGTGGAATGATTATATAGAACTTAAAGAAAACGATATAACAGTAGCTGATACAGAGTCAGGTGCAATTGCGTATATCTGTAAGAAGAATGATATCGAATGCATTATTATTAAAGGGATATCTGACTTTCCAACAGATGAAAGAAACTCTGACAAATTCAAATCGAACATTGAACAAATGAATGTGTATTTAGAAAACACTCCAAAAGTTATGAACAAAATTTATGATGAATATTTAAAAAGATTTATTTAAATAAATGTACAGTAAGAATTTTGAATTATACTAGTGTACATATTCAGGATTATCAGAAGAGAAAAAGCTATCTGTTGCTTTTTCTTTTTTTATTTTTAAGAAAGTGTCCTTTTATTAAACAGTTTAATAGTTTAAATGAATATATCCGAATTTATTTACCTCATTTTTATTAGGCTCTTTCTAATGGATATATATGTTAAAGTGAAATATGGGCAGTAATTTAGACTAAGGGTATGAACATTTATCTAATATCAAAAGTGAGGGTATTATGAAAATAAACATTCAGCCAACAAAAACTCAACTTCAGAAGTGGATTGAAATATATGTGCCAGAGAAAGACTTATTCTTCATCCAAGAAGAGGACTTGCCTTTATTTGATGAAGAGCTAGGACACGCCTTACTTATACCGAGAGATGAGTTTTTCAATCATGCATCCTATAAGCAAATCCAGCTTGCAAATAGCTATGAATACTGGAACTTGTCCAAGGAAGTTTATTCTGTGATTGTCGCAACTGAGAACTGGATCACAGAATTACCTCCATCAAAAAAAGAAAGACTGTTGCAGATTCAGCTAAAAGTAAATCGAGGGCTCATTTTTCCGTTATCTTATTTTTCAGAGCTGCCTCTCTTCCTGAAAGAAAATGTAGTAATCGAAAAAGAGGAAAAGTTGATAGTTATGACTGCCGACCTCTGGAAAAGAATGTCGATGCCTGCAAGGGATCAATTATTGAGGAAGTATGCACAACAATGGGGTGAATGGGCGAGCGAGGAAACGCCAGAACATCTTCCATTGGTAGTCAAAAAATATGCGAATACCTTTCCAACCGAAGGGGGCAGTAACTGTTTGGCTGCAACTCTCTTTGCCATTTCACGGCAAGAATGGATGATCCATGAATGGGTACACCCTCAAACATTTAAAGAAATGTTAGGCAGAACACACCGGCTTATCCAAACTGAAGAATGGATTGAAGGGGATGTGGTGATATGGCAAACCGCTGAAGGTCAGATTCAGCATGCATCATATCATATAGGAAATGAGCTTTTCTTCAACAAGAACGGACAAACCTTTTTTAACCCCTGGAAAATCACCCGTTTCGATGAACTTCAAGCAGAGTGGAGAGAATATTCCTTGAAAACATATCGCCTGCAGTGAATTAAACCAATTTTACTAAATCATATGTATCGTTTTAATGAATGTAACAAAAGTGCAGTTAAGTTATATTCAAAGATAGAAATATGAAGAAAATACTAGAACTTATACGCTTTGATTTATGCTGGAAAGTCATGAAAAGATGATATGCTAATAAAAAGGAAATTTAATTCCAATTACAGTAATGTAGGATTCACAAAAAAATGAATTAAAAAGAGGTGTATTTGTGGAATTTTTAGTTCGAAGAATGCAAGAAGGAGATATTAAAAAAGTACAAGATATTGCAAAAAAAACTTGGAATTCTACATACGAAGGGATAATTCCCTTAGATGTTCAAGAGAACTTTTTAAGTTCTGCATACAATGACAATAGAATGCACCAACGTATGGAGAAATCGATTATTCTTGTGGCTAATATTTCTGGAAAAGTTGTTGGTTTCGCTAATTTTTCTCGAGTAAATGACGACGGCATAGTCGGATTAGCTGCTATCTATATTTATCCTGAATATCAAGGTCAAGGAATAGGTTCAGCATTATTAGAGCAAGGCATCAAAGAATTACACGGAGTGAAAGAAATTTTTGTAGATGTTGAAAAGGACAATCTGTCCGGTGTAAAATTTTATGAAGCAAAAGCATTTGAAGTTGTTAGAGAGTTTGATGATGATTTCGATGGACACATACTGAAAACAATAGAAATGGTTTTAAAAGTATAAAAGATTAACCTTAAACACAACTTCACATTAATTTGAGGTCGTGTTTTCTATAGATCTCAATCTTAAAGTTTTAAAGAGCTTTAAAGAACATAGATTTTAACCCTCTATTAATAGTTTTGAACGTAACATAATGTGAATTAAGATACATTCAAATAGTGAAAAATCTCGTCACAAGATACTTAATCACGACAAAGCTAAAGGGATGGGACGATGCTGAAAAATGAATTAGATATTATACGACTGATACAAAAAGATGAATGATAGAGCTATTAAAAACTGTGAAATTAGTAGACCTTCCAAGTTGATGGATATGTGCAGGGTTTGTTCGTTCAAAAATCTGAGATACGTTACGTGGATTAGAAAAGAGGACCCATCTTCCTGATATTGATGTCATTTACTACGATAATAAAAATAGTAATGTTAGTTTACGTATCATGAGTTATTAGAAGTGACTAGAAATAGAGGTTGATTAGATGGAAGTAATGAAGAGACCTATTGTCATCGCAATTGCTAGTATTTCAGGTGGCGGAAAAACCACTATTGTTGAAAAATTGAATGAAGAACTACCAAATTCTGAAGCGCTTTACTTTGATGAGTACGATTTGGAAGGGCCAGAAAATGTAATTGATTGGATGAATCGAGGAGCTAATTATAATGAATGGAATCTCACTCCTATTGTAAAAGACTTAGAGAAATTAGTGACTAAACCTATCGATTACATTCTATTAGATTTTCCATTTTCCTACCAACATGCACAAACGCATTCTTTCATCAATGTTTCTTTCTTTATCGATACACCTTTGGATATTGCATTAGCGCGTCGAACAATCCGAGATTTTCAAGAGGGCTCTAAAGAAGATATTATTGAGGCTATGGCACATTATAATTCGCAAGGCAGACAGGCATACCTAGAGATGTTATCTACAATCAAGCCAGATGCTGACTTCATTATAGATGGATCTCAATCAGTAGCTAGGATTGTAAGGTTAATATTGGAAAAAGTATGAAAAACCCTCTAGATTAAGGTAGGAACTATTATCGGAAGAGAAAAAGCGAAAAACAGCTTTTTCTCTTTTTCTCTTTTTGTGTCTTTGAAAGTTTACTTTTACGCATGGTTTATTTACCAAAATTAGCTAGCTATCTTATTGTGGTATATGTATATTTGAAGAAACAATTACTAGGTTCCCAGTTTTTCAAATGGATAGTTTATGAACGACTTGAATAGAGAGGTTAAGGAGAATTAGAATGATTGAAAGAAATCAGACAGTCTATTTATTCAGGTAAATTTAAAACAGATATCAATTTGCAATTCACAAAGTTTTATTAACATGAGGATCGTTTGCCTTAACATGTTCTAGTTATATGAATTTTCGACTTCTCAAGTGTTGCTAAAAGAGTCTCCAACTAATAAGAGTTACCACTTCCTACGTTTAGGACCAAGCTTTGTTATTGCGAAAGAGTTTCAGGTCGTCCAAGTTGATGTTGAACATCGTCTTTAATAAAAAAGGGAAGTCATCAATTTTCAAGCAATGACTTCTGATTGGAGAACTTAGAATAGCGCAGGGAATGTAATGCAAGTGCAGTTAAGTTACTTTCATTTGTAAAGATAAATAGGAACGATTGAGGAGTGAAAGATGTTGTCTAAAATAAAAATTACTATAGAAGCTTTGAAGAAACGCCTAGATTCAAAAGGTCTTTTAGAAATTCAACAGGAAGATGGATATTTGGAGAAAGTGGAAGTGTTCTTTAATCCTCCCGCAACAGAAAAGGATCTGAAGAAATTGCCATTTAATGTACCAAAAGATTACGAAGAGTTTCTTCTACTGCACAATGGGGGACTTATTTTCAACTTTCCCGAATATGGAGGGGGCTTTGAACTTTTTACCATAGACGAGATATTGGAACATAGAGCCATCCCTGGTTTTGACTATCCGGATAACTGGTTTCCCATTGCCTATGGATACGATGGTTGCTATTTGATCGTGACAGACAAAATGGTAGGCAATGGCTATCTATATGTTATGGATACCGGCTATAACTTCGAGGATAATATGTTTATCGGCATGACCTTTGAAGACTGGCTTGAAAAAATCATCATCGCGCAAGGGTCGAAATTTTGGGAATGGGGATTCATTATTCCGTAAATATTAGATTGCTCCTATTGAACAATTTGAATGTCCCTGATAATGAATAAAATTACATACAGTTTTAAACAAATAAAAGAGGAGTTATTAAGGAGGTAGCTAAGTGGAATTGATATTTATTCGCCATGGACAAGGTGAACATACATTGAATTTACCTAAAAGTCTACATATGAATAATCCCTCTTTAACCATTCAAGGAAGGGGACAGGCGAAAAATTTAAGATCTTCGCTTCCATTAGCTACTGGGGATGTTTTAATTGTCAGTCCGACTTTCAGAACACTCCAAACGGCTTTGATTTGGAGTGAGAACATTGAGTGCAATCGATTGGTACATCCAATGGTTGCTCCCCGTATATTTCCTACACGACTAGCTGCTACGACATTGCCATGTGATGAATTGCTTGATTTCGAAAGACTTCAAGATGAGTTCCCAACCTTTGCTCCTGCACCAAATCTTACTTCTTCTTTGTGGGTGACAGGCATTAATGTCCTATGTGAAGATGAACTTAACCTTTTGGCTGAAGAGTTCATTGATTTTTGCAGGAGTTTTCAACGCGAGAGAATCTATATTGTCACGCATGACGGGACTATCACTTCATATCGGCAACAGATTTCAGGCCAACAGCTTACCAGAGAAGATTTCCTGCTAGAGACAGAGTATTTTCATCTTGTTGTGGAGTGATTCACAGAAAACCTGAATGTAATTTGTTAGCAAGTAAGTTACATTGGAATTCAAAATAAAAGGTTTCTACCAATACCTGTACTTTAGTTATGCTTAATACAAATAGTGAGGAGAATACTATATGCGCGAGAAAAAATCCGGGGGATTAAACGGAAGACTGAGAAAATGGTCAACCGGATCGAAGAAAATACGATGGCGTTTCCAACAAAATTCTACAACGGTAACTGGCATATGCACTTACCGGTTGGCCAAGATTTTATCAGCTCTGATAAAACACCATGGAAGGCCAAACGATTGTGCATTCAAACGTTATTGAATCGCGCAGAATATCTAAAAGGGCTGCAGCCACATGATGAAGAAAAATATCGTGTTGGTGTTTTAATTACCTTGCCTAGTTTATGGAATTCACAAATTATCATTTTCAAAGGGGAAGATGATTTTAAAGATTTCTTTACAAGGGATAGCGATTATTATAAATGGATTCCTCTTTCAAATAACAGGTCTATTCAAACTGACTGGAAGCTAGCCATTCCTAGCGATTTCGACATAGCTGGTTTTAAAGAAGTTATTGACGATGAGGATGGTTATTATGAAAGTGAAATTTGGTTTATAGGGGAAACTAAATAGAAGTTAACGATACTTCAAGAGAAATTAAATTTTTTAAATACTATCAACGCTAAAATTTAACAGATACTAGTAATAAAAAACACAGATTTAATGACGATATTCAAGGGAGTGCAAAAAGTTGTATTATTTTGTATTGATTTTAACGTTTATTGCTACCACTTTATGGTCCTACTATTTCTGGAAAATGATTAGGAGAAGGGGCAAGAGGAGATTCGCTTTTCACATCATTTTTTTCAGGTACGTCATTCCAGCTCTATTGTTATTCATTTTTGGCGTCACATTCATTTCTTACGCAATAGACTTGCCAGCCGTTATTGCGAAAGAACCTACCCGCTATGAAGGAACTTGCGAAATTGTTATGGAAGAACTCCGTGAAGATGTTTTTACGGTTGAAGCGGTATTTGATGATACATGGGCAGAGTATGAGCATGACGAGTTTCCGAAGATCAAAGAAGGCGAATATTACTGCAAAGTGGACTATTATCCAGGTTCGAGCATCGGCACGGGACTTCAGCTTTACTTAGAACAGGATGGAGCAGTAATTCCCACCAAATGATCCTACTTTAAAGGACATATGGTATACCAAGTTAATAGAAGGGATGCTTTCTCTTCGGAACATATATATTGGCAAAATATCAAATTATGGCTGAGTGCGAATGAATCTGATTCAACTTTATAGTATTGGAAGAGAAAAAGCGATAAGCAGCTTTTTCTCTTTTTTTGCGTCTAGGAACGTGCACTTTTACGAAAGGTTTTATTTCCAAAATTATCTAGCTATTGTTTTAAGTTGTGAGTATATTTAATATATAAATTTCGAAAACAGTGTCAACAATAACGGAAATAAGTTAGTGGAAAAAGACTATGAGCTGAATGTAGTTAGAGGGCAGTTAAGTTATATTTAATTTGGAATTTTAGAGGTTTTCATCTGAAGTTCCGAAATGGAGGAGACGTGAGTGAGATTAAGTGGTCAAGATGTTGAAGAAAAACTTATGGCGACAAACTACATCGATGCAGAACTAAAAGGAATCAATTATGATCATGTCAAGCATTTGGTGACAATGAAATATATGGGCAGCAGGGATGAAGAAAAAGAAGATAGGGAGTATACCGTTCTGTTTAAAGAGTGTTTCTCCGCCAACTTTAATACGTGGCTGGAAGGGGCAGAAGGAGATATTCCACAATCGCCCAATGAGGTCGCTTTCTATTTTCATGACATTTCGATTAGAGAGATTGTAGTGGAAGGAGTTTCTCTTTATCAAGTTAAAATGGTGATTCCCATGATGGATTGTCAGATTACCTGCAAATCAATCGCAATAGTTAGAAGTTGAAAGTAGCTTATTGTGAATTAGGTTATTTTTACTTTCTGATAAAAATAAGCTTTGAATCATATTTCTGAATGGATAATAACATACATATCTTGAATTTACGAAAGAAAGAAAGCGACCAGTAGCTTTTTCTCTTTTTTATGTCTGGGAATGTAAACTTTCACCATTAGGGTTCGCCATAAAATAGGTGTTTACTAGCAGTAACAAGCTCAGCATAAAATTCAAGTTTTCTATATTCAATTTCATTAAATTTATTTCCCTTTTCATAAAATGAATCAGGTAATTGATATCTTAGCGAGATAAATTTCATCATAGGCGGTTTGTTGGATCATCAACGCTTTACGGCGAATGCCTTCAGATTCATAGCCATGCTTATGTAAAAAAGTGAGAGCCAGCGAATTTGTTTCTAGTACACTAACTTCAAGGCGATGAATGCCTTTTTCTGCTGACCATGCCTCTGCTTTTTGGAGAAGTAAAGATCCGATTCCGTTGCGCTGTGAATCCTTTTGAATGCCTATTCGCAAACTAGCACGATGGCTGGCTCGATGAGCTTTATATCCTTCAATCATTAAGTAACCGACGTGCTGTCCATTTAAAATAGCCAAAAGAATGAGCGAGTGTCCACTTTGATTCCATTCAATGATTTGTTTTCTTGTTTTTTGTGAAGACAATAATCGTTCTCCATGTCCGTATAAGAAAAAATCTGATTCGCCTTCAATTTTTTTCTGCAAGTTTGAAAGGGAACTTGCATCACCATGTGCGGCAGGACGAATTAATAAGATATTTTCATTAGCTGGAGCATTGTCTTTATCGTTCGCCGCTTCTATTCGAACGAAAACAACGTAGCGTTTAGGTTCTACATGAGTAACGGCGTATCCTGCAGCTGTCCAAGCTAGGTAATGCTTGGCTGGTGCTTTGGTTTTTTTCCACCAACTGTAACTCAAATAAGCAGCATTCGGAAGGCTTTGACCCATGATTTTTTCGATTTCTGTAAATTGTAAAGTAATGGTTGGATTTTTTGTTGCTGAGAAATAATTTGCTAAAGGGATATATTTCTTTTCAATTTTTATGTTCATACGGATATCTCCTCCTTGCCGGTACTCCGGAACTCTTAGTAAAAGCGAAACAGCACAAGCAACTTGAAGCTTGTGCCCATGCTGATTGAATAAAAATAGGGTTAAGCCCACACATATCGTTTAAATGCGATATTGTGTTAAACCTGATCTTGGTTTGTTTAAACAACTTTTGTTCTTGTTAATAGAACGTAAAAAGGTGAAGAATAGATTTCTTTTTTGGAAATTAGCGAGAAATTTCCTGTTTCTTCTATAAGAATATCCGACTAATTTACCTTTCATTATTTGGCTTATTTAATATAAGCTTTGGAAAATCTAAAGATAAAAATAAAAAAAGTTTTTTGTGAAAAAGTGATCTAAAACAAATCCCTTTGCGTTATGCCTGTATAACGAAAAAATAAAAAAGAAAAAAGGGAGCGATTTAGATGAAATTAAACAAAGTACTTTTAGCCGTACCACTTAGCCTATCATTATTGGTGCCAACAGCGGCACTAGCGG
>NZ_AEPB01000021.1 GCF_000189395.1 Planococcus donghaensis MPA1U2
TGACACGATTGTTCCAGTTTCTATCACCCAGGAAACCTTGAAGCTCTCGCTAAAGCAACTCAATTTGTCCAGAGAAAACGGAAGTTGACTGTCAGTTCTTTTATGAAGCTCCTGTTTTCATCTCCCGGAACTCTCAGTGACCATTCCTTATCCGAACTCTGTTCGGACTTGGCTATTCATCAGGTCCCACTATCCAAAGAGGCATTGAACAAGCGTTTGAATGAACACACGGTTCTTTTTTTACAAGAGGTGTTTTTTGCCTTGTTTGAGCTTCAAAAAGAGCTTGCCCCTACCGGGCATTCAATTGGCAACCACGCATCCCTTCAATCGTATCCGGATACTAGATGGCACAACAGTCGCGCTTTCGTCTAATTGCCAGAGCGACTATCCTAGTTCGGTGGGGGCAGGCGTCAAATTTCAAGTTGAAGTTGACTATCTCACCGGTCAGTTTCAGTATGTGAAGATTCAACCTGCAAAAGCTGCAGATTGTCCAGCTGGTCGCGAGCGGTTGGCCACGATCCGGAAGGGGGACTTGTTTTTACAAGACCTTGGGTATTATCAATACACCACGTTTGAACAAATCAATGAGGAACATGCTTTTTATGTTAGCCGAGCCCGGACCGATACGATGTTTTATATCGATCATCCAACGCCTCGCTACCACCCAAATGGAAAAATGGTGGAAAGGTCTGCATATGAGCAACTTTTTATAAAAGAAGAAATGAAGACACTTCACCCAGGAGAAATACGCAATTACCCACGGGTCTATCTGGGCAGGCATAAGAAGTTGCCCTGTCGTCTCGTGCTCTATCGAATGACAGCGGCCGAACAGCGACGCCAAGCCTATCGAGTGAAACGCCGTGACCAGACCAAACACGGTACCATTAAACAAAAATCGCTAGATTTAGTGGGCGTATCCATGTTAGTGACGAACCTTCCAGACAAGGTTCCCACAGAAGAAATCGTTGCGCTCTACCGGTATCGTTGGCAAATCGAACTCCTCTTTCGCTCCTGGAAGAGCAACCTGAAACTGGATCAGTTTCGCCGCATGAAACAAGCTCGTTGGGAATGTCACATCTATGCAGAATTGATCCTGTTACTTCTCAGTACGTTGGTTGCCTATCAATTACGGGTCCGTTTCTGGAAAGAGCGGCATTTTGTGTTAAGCGAACAGATTGCCATCCACGAAATTTCCAAAAAAATAGGGATGCATTGGCGCATCCGTGACGGAACGGATTGGCAATGCATCCATCAAAAAATCGAGCTAACCCTGAACGCCATTGGTCGGAAGAAAGTCTGGAAACCCGGTCCGATCAACTGGCTATAGGCCTAAAAGACAGATAGACACTCAAAGTTTGGGGAAATGAGAATGTTTATTTGTCGCGCCCTCAAGTTCAGCGTTATTAGTCATACTATCCCCCGTTCGAAAAAAGATAAAACCTCTTTTGAACGAAGGGTAGAAAAGGTGTGAAATTTTCACTTACTCGGAAATGTAGCTTTAAGAAACAG
>NZ_AEPB01000020.1 GCF_000189395.1 Planococcus donghaensis MPA1U2
TCTGTTTTATTTTTTTTGGTCCCGTGGTGTAGCGGTTAACATGCCTGCCTGTCACGCAGGAGATCGCCGGTTCGATCCCGGTCGGGACCGTAATTTTGATGATGAACACAGCGATCATGCTGTGTTCATTTTTTTTGGTTAAAAGACAATAACTCTTATGGAAAACAATATATTTTGATTTACGCTAGCTATTTCGCTAAACTATGTAAAGAATCAATAGAGGTGACATGATCAATGACATATACAAAAAAGCTGAATTCGCCAGAAGAAACCGAGAGTTTTGCAATTGACCTTGCAGAACGACTAGAACCCGGAGATTTGCTAACACTTGAAGGAGATTTGGGTGCTGGCAAAACAACCTTCACGAAAGGTCTTGCGAAAGGTCTTGGAATAAAACGTATGGTAAACAGCCCAACTTTTACAATTTTAAAACAATACTCAGGTCGTTTAGACTTAAACCATTTCGATGTTTATCGTCTTGAGAACAGCGACGAAGATATCGGTTTTGAGGAATTTTTCAATAGCGAAGCGGTGTCAGTTGTGGAATGGGCAAGGTTCATTGAAGAATATTTGCCAACAGAACGCTTAGAAATCACCATCAACCGACAATCTGAACAAGAGCGAAAAATGACCTTGAATCCGATTGGCAGACGGTATGAAAATCTTTGCAGGGAGCTAAACTTATGATCTATCTTGGAATTGATACCTCAAATTCTCCTTTGTCTATCGCGTTAATCGAAGACGAAAGAGTTTTAATAGAAGAAACATCAAATTTAAAAATCAACCACTCGTTAACAGCTATGCCAGCAATTGAAGAAATGATGAAAAAAGCAAAAATCACACCTGCTGAATTGACGCATATTGCAGTAGCTGAAGGACCGGGTTCTTATACAGGTGTGCGTATTGGTTTAACCATTGCAAAAACATTAGCATGGTCATTAAAAATTCCACTCCACCTTGTTTCTAGTTTAAAGGTACTTGCAGCAAATGGGCAGGGGTTTGAAGGACTAGTTTGTCCTATAATGGATGCTCGCCGTGGAACAGCTTTTATTGGCTTGTATGAAGGTGTGGGATTAATCCCTGTTTTTGCTGATCAGCATAGCGATGTAAGAGAATTCTTGCTCAAAATTAAAGAGCTCAATCAACCGGTGCTGTTTACCGGAGTAGATGCTAAATTCCACGAAGCACTTATTACAGAAGTGCTTGGAGAACAGGCTCGGTGGAGTGAAGTTTCAAACCGATTGCCACGTGCATCAAACCTGATTATGTTGGCTCGAAAATCTGAGGAAAGCGTAGTTCATCACGCGGTTCCTGAGTACCGCCGCATCACAGAAGCAGAAGCAAACTACAATAAAGCACAAGAAGGCAAAAGTGTATGAACGAAGCCGTAAACTTTAGAAAAATGACAACAGAAGATGTTGATGCTGTTTATGAAATCGAAAAATTGTCTTTTACGCTGCCTTGGACCAAAGAAGCGTTCTATAATGAAATGAATATTAATGAGCATGCATATTATGTGATTGCTGAAACTGAGGAAGGTATTGTGGGGTATTGTGGAATGTGGCTTGTAATGGATGAAGCGCATGTTACCAATATTGCTATTCACCCAGACCACCGGGGTAAAAAGTTAGGTGGCAGTTTGATGGAGGCAGCCATTAAGACAGCGAAAGCACAAGGTGCTGTGTTAATGACATTAGAAGCGCGAGTCAGCAATACAGTAGCTCAAAATCTTTACCGAAAATTAGGATTTAAAAATGGTGGCATTCGTAAACGGTATTATACGGATAATTACGAAGATGCTATAGTTATGTGGGTGAAATTCGATGAATAAAGACATTTATATATTGGGAATTGAAACAAGTTGTGATGAAACAGCCGCTTCTGTTGTTAAAAATGGAACAGAAATCATTTCAAATGTGGTAGCGTCTCAAATTGAGAGCCACAAACGTTTTGGTGGTGTCGTGCCAGAAATCGCTTCAAGACATCACGTGGAACAAATCACATTAGTTATTGAAGAAGCTTTACAGTTGGCAGGACTAGAACCGCATCAACTGGATGCAGTTGCAGTAACAGAAGGACCTGGATTAGTTGGGGCTTTATTGATTGGTGTCAATGCAGCAAAAGCTTTTGCTTTTGCTCATCAATTGCCTTTAGTAGGAGTTCACCATATTGCAGGTCACATCTATGCCAACCGGTTAGAACAAGAAATGGAGTTTCCACTTCTTGCTTTAGTTATTTCAGGTGGGCATACAGAGCTCATTTATATGAAAGAACATGGCGATTTCACAGTTATTGGAGAAACGCGTGATGATGCGGCAGGGGAAGCTTATGATAAAGTGGCGCGAACATTAGATTTGCCTTATCCAGGTGGTCCTCATATTGACCGTTTGGCGCATGCAGGGGAAGAAGCGATTACGTTCCCTCGGATCTGGCTTGAAGAAGGGTCTTATGATTTTAGTTTTAGTGGATTAAAATCGTCCGTTTTAAATTATATGCACAATGCCGCACAGCGTGGAGAAAAAGTAGTGCCAGAGCAAGTAGCAGCTGGTTTCCAAAACAGTGTTGTAGAAGTAGTAACAGGTAAAACCGTTCGGGCAGCTAAAGAATACAAAGTTCGTCAAGTCATTGCCGCAGGTGGAGTTGCAGCGAACAAAGGATTGAGAAAATCATTGGAAACGGCATTCCAGGAACTCGAACTTCCTTTCTATATTCCGTCATTGCCGTTATGTACGGATAATGCAGCTATGATTGCTGCAGCAGGAACCGTTATGTATGAAAAAGGACTTTTTGGCACGATGGCGATGAATGGTCGACCAGGTATGCCATTAACCTCATGGATTTAATAAAACAAGTAATTTCGTCATTTCAGTAGACCTGAAATGTGTGAAGTTACTTGTTTTTATTTACCATAAAATTCAGACTTCTGTACGTATGATGATAATTAGTCTGTCAATAGAGAACATTTGTACTTATGCACAATTTGTGAATAAACTGTTTATAACTAGAGGATAAAGAGTGAGTATTCTACATATTGTGTACCTCTAAGTGGAAAACTATGTGGATAACATTTAGTTATCTTGTGGGTAATGTGTAAAAGTCTGTTGACAGTTGATAAGACAATGTTGAGAATGTGGAGAAATCTGTGGAAATAAATATTTCACAAATAGCTATTGACCTATATATAGTAATGAAAAAACCGGCTATCCCATAGCCGGTTTAAATTAAATATTTTCAATTTTTTCCTGAATTTCAAGCCATTGCGTCATAACTTCTTCATGAGTTGACTTCAACTCTTCTAACTCATTTTGAAGTGGCAACACACGTTCATGATCTTGGAAGATTTCAGGTTTGCACAGTTGTTCTTCAATCTCGGTAATTTGTAAATCTAGTTTTTCCATCGTTTGCTCAATTTCTTCTGATTGTCGAACCAATTGACGTTCGAGCTTTTTCGCTTCTTTATCAATTTGCGAAGTAGAGGCAGCAACGGGAGCTTTGACTTCAGTGACTGAACCAGCTTCATCAAGTGCTTTTAGTTCAGCAATCTCAAGTTTTTTCTCAACGTAATAATCATAATCACCCAAGTATTCGGTCGTACCATCTTGCGTAAGTTCGCTAACTTTTGTGGCGATGCGGTTCATAAAGTAACGGTCATGCGATACGAAAAGCAATGTGCCTGGGTAATCGAGTAACGCATTTTCCAATACTTCTTTACTGTCGAGGTCCAAGTGGTTGGTTGGCTCATCGAGTAACAGCACATTGGCTTTTTGCATCATTAACTTCGCCAGTGCCACACGTGCTTTTTCGCCACCCGATAAAGTAGAGACAGGTTTTAGCACGTCGTCACCGGTAAACAAGAAGCGTCCTAATATGCCGCGTATATCTTTTTCATTGATTAATGGGTAATCGTCCCATAGTTCGTTTAAAACAAGTTTGTTGCCTTTTAAGTTAGCTTGTTCTTGATCGTAATAGCCAAATTGAATACCCGTACCATAATGAATATTGCCTTCAAGAGGTTTTAGCTCTTTCATAATGGTTTTTAGCAAAGTGGATTTTCCGACACCGTTCGGTCCTACGAGCGCTAAGCTTTCTTGGCGATATAGTTTTAATGAAATGTCTTTTGATACAGGTTCGGTGCCATATCCAATAGCTAACGATTGAACATTTAACACATCATTGCCGCTCTGTTTGCCAATTGTGAAACCAAAACTCGCTGACTTTTCATTGCCATCGGGGGCTTCCATCCAATCGGTTTTTTGCAGAACTCTCCGTCGGCTTTGCGCCATTTTTGTTGTGGAAGCTCGTGCTAAGTTTCGCTGGACGTAATCTTCAAGCTTGGCTTTTTCTCCTTGTTGCTTCTCAAACTGCTTTTGGTCAAGCTCGTATTGCTTCGCTTTTTCGTCTAAGTATCGACTGTAGTTACCGGTATACTTTTTAACTCGGTGACGAGACACTTCATAGACAAGCGTCACCACTTGGTCGAGGAAATAACGGTCATGGGAAACAATAAGCAAAGCACCCGGGTAATTTTTCAAGTAGTTTTCCAACCAGCTGAGTGTTTCAATGTCCAAGTGGTTGGTCGGCTCATCGAGAATTAATAGCTCGGGTTTGCTCAGTAAATGCTTAGCTAACATAAGCCGTGTTTTTTGGCCGCCCGATAAAGATGTTACTTTTTTATCGTAATCATGGGGATAAAATTTCATGCCGTGAAGAATGGCGCGTGTATCCGATTCGTATTGATACCCGCCTGCATCTTTAAAGTCATGTTGCAACAAGTCGTATTCTTTCATTACTTTGTTGTTTTCTTCGGGATTGTTATAGACATCGGGATTCGCCATTTGTGCTTCTAAGTGGCGAAGTTTCGCTTCTTGTTCACGGAAATGATGAAAAATTGTCATCATTTCATCCCACACAGTGGCGTCTGATTCTAAATTGGTTTGCTGTTCTAAATAGCCGATCGTCAAATCTTTCGGCATACTAATGTCGCCGCTGTCGTAAGACATTTCTCCAGCTATGATTTTCAATAAAGTCGATTTTCCTGCGCCGTTGCGGCCTACTAATGCCACACGATCGCGGTGTTGTACTTCTAATTTAACGCCTGAGAGAATCTCTTCTGCACCAAATGATTTATGGACTTGGTTTACTTGTAAAACAATCATGTAGGTCACCTCTATTCTCTTTAAGTGTAGCTGATAGGGCGGTTGTTCGCAATTGCACAAGTCTTTACATATCAAGGCTCCTACTGTAAGATGAAAGCGATTTGACAACACCTCAGGAGGATGCGAAAGCGTATGTTACACGAGACATCTAAAATTCCGCAAGCCACAACAAAAAGGCTGCCGTTATATTATCGTTTTCTTCAAAATTTCGCGAACGCCGGACAAAAACGGATTTCCTCGCAAGAATTAAGTGAAGCAATGAAAATTGACTCTGCCACAATTCGCCGTGATTTTTCCCATCTAGGCGCACTCGGCAAAAAAGGGTATGGCTACGACGTTCAAGAATTACTGCTATTTTTCCGCAAAACACTAGACCAAGATGAAGCGACAAATGTCGCATTGATTGGTGTTGGTGGGCTAGGCAGTGCATTCTTAAAGTATAATTTTCACCGCAACCACAATACAAAAATCATTGTGGCATTTGATTCGAACAGTCCGCTTGAAGGCGAGAAGATCAGCGAAATTGATACGTACCATCCCGATATGATTGAGGAAAAAATTAAAGAATATGGTGTGGAGCTAGTTATTTTAACGGTCCCTTCCCGGTCAGCTCAAGAAGTGACAGATCGCTTAGCGAAAACCGATATTAAAGGAATCTTGAATTTCACCCCGGTTCGAATTTCGGTGCCTGATCATATTCGCGTTCAAACCATCGATTTGTCGGTAGAACTGCAAACATTGATCTACCAAATCAAGCAACACTGACTTAAAACCTTCACATTTCAACAGCCTTTCGAAATAGCCAAACCCGCTCGAATGATGTAAAATAGAGCCATAATACAGGAGGTGCAACGTATGCCAGGTCCAATGAGTATCATTATTATCGGTGTTGTAGCTTTACTTGTTTTCGGTCCGAAAAAATTACCGGAACTTGGAAAAGCATTTGGTTCGTCTTTGCGTGAGTTTAAGAACGCTACAAAAGGACTTGTAGACGATGACGATGACAAAGTAGATTTGAAAAAGAAAGACTAGCAAAAGGAAATACGATAGGATGTTTGTCTAATGCCAGAAAATGAGATGACATTAATTGAACATATAGGAGAACTCCGAAAACGGCTGACCATCTTAGTCGTTTTCTTTGTATTAGCGATTATTGTGAGCTTTTTCCTCGCACAGCCGCTAATTCAGTATTTGCAGTATACCGAAGAAGCAAAAAATCTGACTTTGAATGCGTTCAAAATTACGGATCCATTAAAGATTTTTATGCAAGTAACCATGATTTTAGCGTTAATTATTACGTCGCCATTAATCATGTACCAATTTTGGGCGTTTATTAGTCCGGGACTTCTTGATAAAGAACGGAGAGCGACACTCAGTTACATTCCGTTTTCTGTCCTATTGTTTTTAGGTGGGATTGCTTTCGCCTATTTAATCTTGTTCCCATACGTCATCGGATTTATGCTGAATATTTCCGATAACATGAACATACAAGAAACCATTGGCATTAACGAGTATTTTCAATTCTTGTTCCAAATTACGTTACCGTTCGGTGTAATTTTCCAGCTGCCGGTATTGATGTTGTTTTTAACAAGACTTGGCATTATTACGCCAATGTTGATGACGAAATATCGTAAGTTTGCGTATCTTGGATTGGTGATCATTGCGGCGTTTATTACACCGCCTGACATTGTTTCACATATGATTGTCACGTTACCGCTTATTATTTTGTATGAATTTAGTGTCGTAATTGCTAAAATTGGTTATCGTAAATTCTTGAAAGCCGAGCAGCAACAAGCGATTGAAGAACAACAAGAAAGCCTTCCACCGAATTGATCGGGGAAGGCTTTTATTATTGCAGATTTTCAAGTTGTTTTTGAAATTCCATGATTTTGTCCATATTCAGTTGAATGACCATAACGTAACTGTTCAACAAAATATGAGCGATGATCGGTGTGACGATGCTTTTTGTTTTCTGGTATAAAAACGCTAAAATCAATCCTGTCGTGAAATACAGCAACAGGTGTGTAAAGTCGAAATGGATCAACGCGAACGTTAAAGCACTCACCGCAGTGGCGAAAAAGAAATTGGTCGTCTGATTTAATGAACCAAATAATACCCGGCGGAAAACGAGTTCTTCAAGAACTGGGCCAAACAAGACGATTGAAACAATCGCAAGCGGTACCACTTCAGCGATGCTCACTAAGGAAGCGGTGTTTTCAGAACCGGGTTCAATGCCGAGAAAATTCATTTCGATTAAAGCAGCAATGGATTGACCGATGAGTAATAACAAGAAGCCAAGAAAGCCCCATACAATCGACATGAGCAGAGACGACTTTTTGCCTTTCCAAATATCGAAAAAGCGTTTATCTCGCGACACGATAATGAGCGTTAAGAGAAAGCCAATTCCCATGGTCAAAAAGATTAACCAGCCAGATGTTGCAATGCCAGCAGCTTGCCGGTCCATACCTTGGCCTTGGAAGTAACTCATGGTAGGGCTAATAAACAGGATCGGTGAAAGCTGTGCGGCGATAAAAATCAACAATACATAAAGCGGTGTCTTTTTGCCCTTGGACTTTGGACGATACGTGCTTACTTTTTTTCGTTTTGGTTGATCGTTCATTTTTTAAAAAGTTGTCTATAAATTTTTTTTGTTTGTCGGGCATGATGTAATTCCTTTCACTTTTAAGCTCTCTCTTATTGTAGAGCTTTCAGAAGATAACCGCAAAGAAATCAAAATTATAATAGTTCCTACTTGCAAAAGACTGAAGATTTTATTAAACTTGTTAATGGGTTAGCACTCAAAGGTTGAGAGTGCTAATCGAGAACATTTAGATAATTTGAGGAGGGTGTTTCATTTGTTAAGACCACTAGGAGATCGTGTAATTATTGAGCTCATCGAAGCGGAAGAAAAAACATCAAGCGGTATCGTTTTACCGGGATCAGCACAAGAAAAACCGCAGGAGGGCCATGTGATCGCTGTAGGAAATGGACTTATTCGTGAAAACGGACAGCGCACAGCATTAGACGTGCAAGCTGGCGATCGCGTTATCTTCTCGAAATACGCAGGCTCTGAATTAAAATATGAAGGCAAAGAATATTTGATCTTACGTGAAAACGATATATTAGCAGTTTTAGGCTAAAATAAACCAACGACACAGGAGGAAGCTAAACATGGCAAAAGATATTAAGTTCAGCGAAGATGCACGCAGTTTAATGCTGAGAGGCGTAGATAAATTAGCAGACACAGTAAAAGTAACGCTTGGACCAAAAGGGCGTAACGTAGTGCTTGAGAAAAAATTCGGTTCGCCGTTAATCACCAACGATGGTGTGACAATCGCAAAAGAAATCGAACTTGAAAATGCTTTTGAAAACATGGGCGCGAAACTTGTTGCGGAAGTTGCTTCTAAAACAAACGACATCGCAGGTGACGGTACAACAACTGCAACGGTTCTTGCACAAGCAATGATCCGTGAAGGCTTGAAAAACGTTACAGCTGGCGCAAACCCAGTAGGCATCCGTCACGGTATTGAACTCGCAGTTGAAAGCGCACTTAGCGAATTAAAAGCGATTTCAAAACCAATCGAAGGCAAAGAATCCATTGCACAAGTTGCAGCGATTTCGTCTGGTGACGAAGAAGTCGGCAAACTGATTGCAGAAGCAATGGAGCGCGTTGGCAACGACGGCGTAATCACGCTAGAAGAATCACGCGGCTTTACAACGGAACTTGATGTGGTTGAAGGGATGCAATTTGACCGCGGCTACCAATCACCATACATGGTAACTGATTCAGATAAAATGGAAGCTGTTTTAGAAAATCCATTTATTTTAGTAACTGACAAGAAAATTGGCAACATCCAAGAAATCTTACCAGTCCTTGAACAAGTGGTTCAACAAAGCAAACCGTTACTTATCGTAGCTGAAGACGTTGAAGGCGAAGCGTTAGCAACATTAGTTGTTAACAAATTGCGTGGCACGTTTAACGCAGTAGCTGTAAAGGCACCAGGATTCGGTGATCGCCGCAAAGCAATGCTTGAGGATATTGCAGCATTAACTGGCGCAGAAGTGATTACAGAGGATCTAGGGCTTGAATTGAAAACAACAAACATTGCTCAACTTGGTCGCGCATCAAAAGTTGTTGTAACAAAAGAAAACACAACAATCGTAGAAGGCGCTGGCAACCAAGAGCATATCGTTGCGCGTGTTGGCCAAATCCGCAACCAATTAGAAGAGTCAACTTCTGAATTCGACAAAGAGAAACTACAAGAACGCTTAGCGAAATTAGCTGGCGGCGTGGCAGTGATCAAAGTCGGAGCGGCTACAGAAACAGAATTGAAAGAGCGTAAACTTCGCATTGAAGATGCGTTGAACTCAACTCGTGCAGCTGTAGAAGAAGGAATTGTTGCCGGCGGTGGTACTGCATTAGTCAACGTCTACAACAAAGTAGCAGAACTTCTTACATCACAAGAAGGCGACGTGGCAACAGGAATCAACATCGTACTTCGTGCGCTTGAAGAACCAGTTCGTCAAATCGCAACAAACGCAGGACTTGAAGGATCAATCATTGTTCACCGTCTGAAAACAGAAGAAGTCGGCATTGGCTATAACGCTGCTAATGGCGAATGGGTGAACATGGTCGAAGAAGGAATTGTGGATCCAACGAAAGTTACTCGTTCAGCATTGCAAAACGCAGCATCTGTTGCAGCAATGTTCTTAACAACTGAAGCAGTTGTTGCAGACATTCCTGAACCAGCAGGACAAGGCGGCGGCATGCCTGATATGGGCGGCATGGGCGGCATGATGTAAGTAGCACCTTATCCTTAACTTATGAGGGTTCATGTGTTAAAAACATCTTATTGCTTTTATTCGTGACATTAAACTACACAAAAGAGCCTCACACTAATTCAACGAATTAATGTGAGGCTCTTTTTTTATTAGGTAAGTTTAAAAACTAGCGCTCAACAGATTGTTGCTTTGCCAAATAAGGCAACTCCAAATGATCACGCAATGTTGTTCCTTTGTATTCCATCCGGAAAATCTTGCGTGTTTGCAAAATCGGCACGACCTGGTCGACAAACGCTTCGAGTTCGCTTGGCAAATTGGCAATGATCATAAAGCCGTCTGCTGCGTGTTGTTGGTACCACGATTCGATCAAATTAGCGACGTGTTCAGGTGTGCCCATAAAAGGTGTGCGAGGAGTTGCTTCGCGCAAAGCCACTTGGCGCAAGCTTAAGTTTTCCTTGAGTGATTCCCTTTTAATGCGATCGGTATCGCTTTGGAAACTGTTTTTGCCGATGGTTCCGATATCCGGAAACGGTTCATCAAGTGGATACTTTGAAAAATCATGGTGCTCAAACAGCCGTCCTAAAAAAGCGAGAGCTTGTTCAGTGGTGACTAAACTCGCCAGTTCTTGGTATTTTCGTTCGGCATCTTCTGCGGTCTCGCCAATAATGGGGCTGATGCCTTGTAAGACTAGTACGTCGCTAGGCTCACGACCGCTCAAACGGACTTGTTCTTTAACGTTTTTATAATACTGCGTGGCTTCTTCTATTCTTGGCATAATGGCAAACACGGCATCTGCTTGTTGAGCAGAAAAAGCAATGCCGTCTTTAGAAGAACCGGCTTGGAAAATGACCGGCTGTCCTTGTGGTGAGCGGCCAATGTTTAATGGTCCTTGGACAGAAAAGAATTCGCCTTGATAGTGTAATGGATGTAATTTCGCTGGATCAAAAAACTGACCAGATTCTTTATCGCGAACAAAGGCATCATCTTCCCAAGAATTCCATAAGCCTTTCATGACGTAAACAAATTCCGCAGCCATTCGGTAGCGTTCGGCGTGACTGGGGTGATCGTCGAGTTGTTTACTGAAATTCAATGCCGTCTTTTCTAGTCCAGAAGTTACTACGTTCCATCCAGCGCGACCACCGCTCAACATGTCTAATGAAGCAAATTGTCTTGCAGCAGAAAACGGTTCGCTATAGGTGGTGGATAACGTGCTCACGAGTCCGATGTTCGACGTTACTGCAGCGAGTGCAGAAAGAACGGTTAACGGTTCAAAGCGATTTAAGTAATGGGGGTTTGATTTTTCGTTGATGTAAAGAGCATCTGCAATAAAAACAAAATCAAATTTGCCGCGTTCTGAAGTTTGCGCTTGCTGTTTATAAAAATCGAAACTGACACTGGCATCCGCAGGTATATCGGGATGTCGCCAATCCGAAATTTTTTCACCGGCTCCGTGAATCATCATTCCGAGTTTTAGTTGCTTTCTCACATTACATTGTCCTTTCGATAATCCTTTGTCTTAGATTATGGTACGTATCCTGTTAAGTGTCAAGACAGGTGTCGTGTAGTGGGTTTTGAAACTATAAAACTTAACCGAAACGACAATGAGCAAACAAGCAATAAAATAGGAAAAAATATTGCAGTATAGTATGATGCTCCTGTAGAGAGTTAAGGAGTGAAAAAATGACCGAACAATCGTATGAAAAACATGTGCGTTACCCAAGGTTACAACTTTTTTTCTGGGTACCGTTAAGCTTTATATTGTTTTTAACAACAGCTAGTTATGGAGTTTTTCAATTCGTGAAAAATGGCTTTTCAATGCAGCTCTTATTGATATTTGCTATTGTGGTCCTGGCGATTATCCCAGGAATGCTTGCAAGAATTTATGCACTTACGTTACAAGATCGATTGATTTGCACCGAAGAACAATTGCGGTATTTTATGCTGACAGGAAACCGTCTAGATCCGCGCCTAACAAAGTCACAACTAATCGCGTTGCGCTTTGCGCCTGATGCGGAAGTAGTGGCGTTGGCTGAACGGGCAGTAGTGGAAGAGTTATCCGCAGACGCTATTAAAAAGTCTATCAACATGTGGCGCGCTGATCATCAACGCGTTTAAATCGAAAAAAGCTCACGCTATCTTTTACAGATAGCGTGAGCTTTTTATGTGTGTTAATTTTCCTTTGTGACGGGTTTTGGACTTTTAATAGCAAACGATAATAGGAATCCAAAGGCTGCAATAGCTCCAGCGACAACAAAGGCCATATTCACTCCGTGAATGGCGCCAGCAACTGAACTGTCACTAGCAGCAGTAACGGTCACAGTCACAAGAACTGCCGTCCCTATTGCGCCAGAAATTTGGCGGAATGTATTGTTCATCGCTGTCCCATGAGGAATTAAATGATTTGGCAACTGATTTAACCCAAGTGTAGTAGAAGGCATCATCACCATTGAGATTCCTCCCATACGAATGGCATTCAACACTGCTAAATAGAGGAATGTCGTGTCTTGAGATAAGTTGGCAAAGAAAAAAGTTGTGACGGTCAAAATGGCAAAACCAATACGCAATAACCATTTGGCGCCGTATTTATCAAACAAAGCACCGGTTACGGGGTTCATAATTCCCATAATTATAGCGCCTGGCAACAACATCAGTCCGGAATGCAATGCATCAAACCCAAGTAAGTTTTGCATAAACAACGGCAAAATCACTGTAGTGGCAATCATTGAAGCAAAAACGATCATGCCCAGTGAAGTTGCAATTGAGAAGATGCGGTATTTAAATACACGAAATTCAAGAATGGGTTGTTTTAATTTCAATTGTCTCGTGATAAACCAGTAAAGAGCAATGGCACCAATGACAAGGGAAACGACTACGTTGGTACTAAGCCAACCGACATTTCCTGCGATACTAAAGCCGTAAAGAAGCCCTCCAAATCCAAGAGTCGAAAGGACAATCGACAAATAGTCCATTGTCGGATTGGTTTGTTCGGTTACATTTTTTAATACGACATAAGCAGCAGCGAGAATGATCAATGCTATCGGCAACACCACATAAAAAACGCTGCGCCACGGATAATGATCAACTAAATACCCTGATAAACTCGGTCCAATTGCAGGTGCAAAAGCAATAATTAACCCAAACATCCCCATGGCTTTTCCTCGTTGTGAAACAGGGAAAATCAAGAAAAGAATAGTTTGCAAGAGCGGCATCATAATTCCGGCGCCAGCGCCTTGCAACATGCGGCCCATTAATAGGAATGTGAAGTTAGGTGAGATAGCAGCGAGTAGAGTGCCTGCTGCAAACAAACTCATAGCGGTTAAAAATAAACTGCGTGTGGTAAATTTGCCGATTAAAAAGGCGGTAATGGGAATCATAATACCGTTGACGAGCATAAAAATAGACTGCAGCCATTGCACGGTACTTTCGCTGATTTTTAGATCGTTCATAATCGGCGGAAGGGCTGTAGCAAGAAGTGTTTGATTTAAAATGGTGATAAAAGCACCTGATAGCAAAACAGCTAAAAGAGGAATATGCTTTTTCAAATCAAACGGTTGTGTATTATCAAGAGCTTGTGAACTGACCATTAATTGAATAGCACTCCTTTAGTAATCGTGAATTTAGTTTTGGAATGGTCACGAAAATGATAGTGAGTATCTCTTTATCATAGATGTTATTAGTCTATACCTCAATTACCTTGTTTATAGTCTTTTCAATAGAAGATTAGTATGGAGAATTTTCGGCAAGACGTTTATGACGGGGAGAAGTAGCTATCAAATCTTCAAAAATAACGGTCTGTTTTTAAGAGAAAATGTGATTTGAATTCCAGAAAATGGTTGAATACTGACTCGAATTCTTCAATTATGTATCTAAGAGTCAAAAGGGTTGTCAAATTGTGTGTAACTCCTATACAATTACATACTTATTGCCAAAAAGCTTTTGAGTGTCGTGCTTCTCTAATGCAAAAGATAAGGTAAAGACAATTGAACATACTGTTTAGAAATAGATGTGCAGAGCACGCTGTTACACGGAGCAGCTAGTGAGATTGAAATCATCAATGTGGAGAAAGTTCTCCACTTTTTAACATGTGTGTTTATGCGCATGCTACTAATAGGAGGTTTTATTTTTTGAAGAAATATGCATCAAAGACAGATTGGCCCGTACTGATCATCAGTGGTGGGTTACTTGTCGCTTTTGTTCTTGCAGCATTTATCAACGTAGAGTTTGTGTCGAATAGTGTAAATCAATCATTTGCATTTGCCGTGAAGTATTTTGGGGCATTTTGGCAAGTCTTGTTATTGGGAACATTTTTTATTGCACTTTTTCTAGGATTTTCGAAATACGGGAAAGTTCGGCTAGGTGCAATGGACAAGCCGGAAGTCGGGTATTTTAAATGGATTGCCATGATTATGACAACCTTATTAGCAGCAGGAGGAGTATTTTGGGCAGCTGCTGAGCCGATGTATCATTTTCTTGATGTATCCCCTAATTTCACAGGTCCAGGTGTAGACTCGGGTACGGAAAGTGCCATTGTTCCCGCTTTTGCCCAATCTTATTTACATTGGGGATTTCTTGCGTGGTCAATTCTTGGGACACTTGGAACAATCGTTCTAATGTATGCTCATTATCAAAAAGGTATGCCGTTAAAACCGCGTACATTATTGTATCCGTTGCTTGGTGAAAAAATTATGAAAAACAATGTATTGGGTACAATCATTGATGCATCTGCCATTATTGCAGTTGCAGCCGGAACAATAGGACCTATTGGGTTTCTTGGCTTGCAAGCCGCGTACGGAATGGAAGCATTGTTCGGCGTGCCGAATAACTTGTTTACGCAAGTGATGATCATCGTCACTGTAGTCGCAATTGCAACGATCTCTGCTATTACAGGGTTGCGTAAAGGAATACAATTTCTAAGTAATTTGAATATCATTATTACAATTGTTTTAATGCTTGCCATTTTAGTGTTAGGACCGGGCGGATTTATTTTTGATACGTTTCTTGCAGCAACTGGAGTTCACCTTCAGGAATTCTTAGCAATGAGTACGTTCCGCGGAGATTCTGGTTGGTTAGGTTATTGGACCGTCTTTTTCTGGGGTTGGTTCCTAGGATATGGACCGATGATGGCGATTTTTATTGCTACCATTACACGTGGACGCACGATTCGCGAGTTAATTACGGCAGTTTCTATCATCGCGCCGACTGTTACGGCATTTTGGTTTACGGTTGTTGGCGGAACAGGGATGTTTTATGAACTTGGTCAGCCAGGGATTGTATCGGATGCATTAAACACATCGGGTATGCCAGCTGCGATGGTGGCCATTACTCAACAATTACCATTTAGTTCAGTTATAGCGCCACTGTTCTTACTCGTCACCATCTTATTTGTTGTCACGACTGCTGACTCGATGGCGTACACCATTTCAGTTGCCATCACAGGCGATGGTCATCCGCCGAAAATTATGCGTGTTTTTTGGTCAATTATTATGGGAGCTGTAGCAATTGTGCTCTTAATGATTAGCGAAGGTGGCATTCAAGCGATTCAATCGTTTATTGTCGTTACGGCCATTCCGGTTTCGTTGCTATTATTGCCAACATTCTGGGCGGCACCTAAAGCTGCGAAAATTATGTTCGAAGACCAATTTGGCAGAAGTGCTAAATCGAAGAGTCGAGCAATGGGGACACACCCATTAAAAGACGTATAAATAGAGATAATTTTCAGCAATGACCAATAAAATAACTTGAAAACAGTCAGCAACTCATTGTGAGTATGCTGGCTTTTTTTTAGTAGGAGAAGCGATATATGTTCAAAATATGGCAACGCTTTCAATAATTCGACCCAATATGACAATTGTCACTAGTACCATACAAGTTTGTCATGTAAGTTATCGTTAGGAGATAGCTGATTCCGATGTGAAAACTGCAACTAGAGGAGAAATTTTTTATGAAGAAAATAGCTTGGATTACGGATACAGCTGCACAACTTGACGATGATTTTATCCGAAAACATGATGTCTATGTTCTGCCACTTAGTGTGGTTTTTTCAGATAGAGAATATAGAGAATCCATTGATCTCACACAAGAAGAATTTTACGATAAATTAAAACTAGCGAAAGTGTCACCAAAAACGTCGCAACCAGCAATTGGAGAAATGTTGGCTTTATATGAGAGATTACAAGAAGAAGGCTATAATTTTGCCATTGCTGTTCACTTATCAAGTGGACTTTCGGGAACATTTGAAACGGCACAAGCTGCTTCTGAAATGTCTGATTTCAATGTCTATCCGATCGATTCGAAAATTGGTTCGTTTCCAATGGTGAAGATGATTGAAGTGGGCAATGAATTACTTGCAAACGGTAAAGAAATCGAAGAAGTTGTTTCAACGCTTACAGCAATGACGGCTAAGTCAAAGCTGTCGTTTATTCCGTCTAGCTTAAACCAATTGCACAAAAGCGGGCGTGTTTCGGGAACCCAAACGTTTTTAAGTAATTTGTTAAACATTAAAGTGGTGATTAGTTTTGTAGATGGCAAACCGGTGATGACTGAAAAAGTTCGTACAAACAAACGTGCAAAAGATCATGTGATGTCTCTATTGCGCGCAGATATGGCAGCTGGTGCTGTACCAGAAGTGGCTGTTATTCATTGCAACAACATTCCGGACTCAGAAGCATGGCAAAATGAGTTATTGCAAGAATTTCCGAGTTTAAAAGTAGAAGTGGCGGCTCTTAGTGTTTGCGTTGGTGTACATGCAGGAGATGGTACGACTGGCTTGAGCTGGGTCAGTTATTAATTAGAAGACGAAAAAGACCGCTGATCCGAGATCAGCGGTCTTTCAATTTCCATGAAAATTTATTTATTCGTAAATGCTTTGATTTCTTCTTTGTCCATAGAAGAATCACATTCCACATTTACTGTGTTGCCATTTGTATAAATGAAACCAGGAACCGTTGGAATGTTGAACTCATTGCGTAGTGAAGTGATACCCGTCATATCATCTGATTCTACACTGTTTACATAGTAAACATGAGTAGCTGTTTCATCAGCAACTTGTTTTAGTTTTTGTACGAACGTTTTACAAAAAGGACAAACTTCTTTACCTACATAAAGTACAGCTTCAGAATCACCTTTAAGCAATTCTAGTGCTTTTGTAGAATTAATTTTTTCAAAACCTGCTATGTTTTCTTGATAAGTCGTCATGTTCAATCAATCTCCTCTCTCTAATAACTTCATTGTACAGTAAGAGGAGAGTGGACCAAAAAGTTATGCTTGCGGATGATGGGAATAGGGACAAAATTTCGAAACAAGCTACTTTCCAGAAAGCTAAGAGTCGTGTAAACTGTATAGGGCTAAGAAAAAGAGACTTTACGTATGGACTTATAAATAGATTTTCCGTATAGATACAACAAGAATTATAGATGATAGAAGAGTGATCATCTCACCATGAAAGGATTGGAAGTTGAATATGAAAGAGAATTTCTGGCGTGATTTACCACGACCATTTTTTGTTTTAGCGCCGATGGAAGATGTGACGAATGTAGTGTTTCGCCATGTAGTGGCAGAAGCTGCAAGACCAGATGTGTTTTTTACTGAATTTACAAATACCGAAAGTTACTGTCATCCAGAAGGGATTTTCAGCGTGCGTGGCCGTTTAACGTTCACGGAAGATGAACAACCAATGGTAGCTCATATATGGGGCAATAAGCCTGAGCATTTCCGAGAAATGAGTATCGGAATGGCTAAGCAAGGATTTAAAGGTGTCGACATCAACATGGGTTGCCCAGTACCGAACGTTGCAGCTAAAGGAAAAGGAAGCGGATTGATTCGCTATCCTGACAACGCAGCAGAGATTATCCAAGCGGCTAAAGCAGGTGGTTTACCCGTAAGTGTGAAAACACGTCTAGGATACACGGATGTAGAAGAATGGAAAGGCTGGCTGACGCATGTCTTTGAACAAGACATTGCAAACTTGTCGATTCATTTGCGAACGAAAAAAGAAATGAGTGCAGTGCCTGCTCATTGGGAACTCATTCCAGAGATCAAAAAACTTCGCGATAAAATTGCACCGGATACCCTGATAACGATCAATGGAGACATTCCAGATCGCCAAGTTGGATTAGAACTTGCTGAAAAATACGGCATTGATGGTGTCATGATTGGACGCGGAATTTTCCATAATCCGTTTGCTTTTGAAGAAGAGCCGAAGGAACATAGTCCGAAAGAGTTGTTTGATTTACTGAGATTGCATTTAGATTTGCATGACAAATACTCAACTGATATTGAACCGATTGCGTTTAAACCACTTCGTCGTTTCTTTAAAATTTACGTACGCGGTGTGCGTGGTGTGGGCGAATTGAGAAATCAATTGATGTATACTGAAACCACAGATCAAGTACGGGCGTTATTAGCTGAATTTGAAGTAACGAATGAAGCTGAGAATTCAGTAGAAACGAATGTGTAAAGGCAGTCTGAGCCATCACCAATTAGTAAAATTGGTGATGGCTTTTTATTTTTGGAAGTCGCTGCAGTTTTGTTTTTAGATAAAGAAAATGAAATAAGTACACATACTATATAATTTCATTAGATTGTGACTAACTTGTAATCGAGCTATTAATAATATATCGGACACATGAAAAATGTTTAAGAAAATTATCTAAGTACATCAATGAAATATATTAATATAATTAACCCTATGAAATTAAGACTATCTATTATATGATTTAATAGGACTATATAGTTGAAAGGGAGTTATTATTTTGAAAAAAGTGCTAGACTTTACCAAACTTAGATGGAGATATATTTTGGTTGCATTAATTGCGTTAATTATTGGAGGAAATATGGGTCCTTCTCAAGCTGAAGTAGATGCAGCTACCAATAGCAAAGAAAAGCAACAAGAACAAATCGATAAATTAAAATTAACTAATGAAGAATCGAAATTGAAAATTAAAGAGCTAGAAGATAAAGTAAAGCAAGCTGAACCATTTTTCTTGTTAGAAGAGGAAGAACGCAAAGAAAAAGAAGCAGAGCTAAAGAAGAAAGAGGAAGAAGCCAAGGCTAAAAAAGCGAAGGAAGAAGCAGCTGCTAAAGCGAAAGAGGAGGCTAAGGCTAAAGCTAAGGAAGAAGCTGAAGCTAAAGCAGAAGCTAAAAAGAAAGCAGAAGAAGAAGAAAAAGAAAGAATTGGATACGATACAGGAATCACATATGATCAATTGGCTAGAAATCCCGATGATTTTATTTTTGAAAAAGTAAAGTTCTACGGTAAGGTTATTCAAGTAATGGAAGGCGATGGAATAACTCAAATCAGATTAGCTGTGAATGATAATTATGATACTGTTCTCTTTGCAGAATTTGATTCTGCAGTTGTAGATTCCCGTATTTTAGAGGATGATAAAATTACTATAAGAGGTTTATCTTCAGGATTAATGACTTATGAATCTACGATGGGCGGATCTATATCAATCCCTGGCGTTTCTGTCGATCAGATTGAGCAATGATTTAATTCAAAAGTATTCGGCTTTGCGTAAAATATATTACCTAAAAATAAAACCAGCTGCTTATGAGATCGAATGATGTCATAGGCAACTGGTTTTTTCGTAATTGGTTTTAAAACCTTTTTAACATTCCCAACGCATATCGGTATAGCAAACTCAAATAAACTTCTCGATAGGAACCAAAGTATTTTTACTAATTGACTTTACATAAGGGAATCGTTATATTAAATGGCGAAACAGATGATAGGGGTGAACCGTTTGGCATCAGACGTGGAGTTGGAAAACTTAAATTTGATTGATTTATTGAGTGAACGACATATAGCGACACGAAAAATTACAGAGCAGGCTTGGGATAAAGAAAGTAGCATTCAAATCTCGAATTCCGAGTGGATTATAATGGCTCACATTTACAAACAACAACCCACAATTGCATCGGTCACCAAAAACTTAAATATTACTCGTCAAGCAACTCACAAGTTTATTAAAAACTTGGCTGCTAAAGGGTTAGTAGAAGTACAAAATGTGGAGAACAATAAAAAGGAAAAATGCATTCGATTAACAACTTTAGGTGGAATTTGCCATGAAAAGCACGAAGTATTAAAAGAACGGTTAGAAAGCCAAATCGCTAATAAAATTGGTACAGATCAATTGGAAGTCTTAAAGGATATTTTGAAAGCTGAATGGGAAATCTAGTTACGCATTAAAAAAATCCGCCTTCTCAACTAGTTGAGAAGGCGGATTTTTTAGTGGGAGATTAATTAATGGCCTGTGGTTGTTCATCCGTGATCAAGTCATTAATCATTTTATTGATTTCTTCAAAACTCGTGTTTAGTGCATGGGCAAGTTCTTTAAAAAGAATAATTTGTGTATTGTTTAAAAGGTTATAGTCATGTTCATATAAAGACTCTTTTTGAATTTGAGTATCAAACTTCTTGCGCAATAATCCGTTAATAACACCTGCAATTTGCATACGGTCACCTGACTGGATTTTCTTTGGCTGCGCTTTTAGATTTTGTGGAACCTCAGATTCTGTTTCAGGTTGCTTAAAGACTTCAATAATTGCGAGCGCTTCTTCTCGTTGAAGAAGCTTTAACATAACAACCTTGTCGTTATCAACTGGAGTGCTAATCGTCACTAAAGTATTTTCTAAAGGCTGTAATTGATAGTACTTCTTTGTGACCTCTGAAACCGTCATGTCGTATATATCGTTAATTTTACACAGGCCGTGGGTGGAATAAATGATATGATCTCCAATAGCGAACATCTTTGTTCCTCCTCAAATGTAACTCATCTATAAACACTATAACATACTTGGTAAGAATTGTAAACTTGGTTGACGATTTTCAGAGTATGAAAAGATTCTAAAATATATTTTAAACACTAAGTTTAGAAATCGGTAATAAAGGGAATAGAAGTTATTATTAGTTTTGCGTTGCCAAAACGGGGGTAGAATGAGATGAAAAGCATCCAAGAAGCAAAACAGTTGATTAACACGGAGAAGCTCAAGCATTACAATGAAAGATTGGCAGATATAGAACGCGATTTGGATTTTTTCTATGAGGAATCGGTAGATGATGAAGAGTCATTAAAGATTATTCAAGACTTAAAGAACAACGTTGAACGTTTAAAACAAATAAAGAATAGAGAAAAACAAGAGACGGTCACTTAAGACTGTCTCTTTTGCTGTCTTTAAGAGAGACTGAAGGTCGAGAGAATATATGCTATTATTAAAACAGGATTCGATATAGATAATGAAAGCAACAGGAGGAAATTAGATGGACAATAATGATTTATTGATCAGACTACGCTATGCGTTGGATATAAAAAATAAAGATATGGTCGAAATTTTTAAACTAGGTGGTATCGATTTAAGTAAGGACGAAGTGTTAAAAGTTTTGACGAAAACTCCCGAAAGTGATGAAGAAGATGATGACAGCATCTGGGTCGATCACGAAGATCATGAGGATTATATTAAGGCCGAAGATTCTCTTTTTGAATCCTTTTTAAATGGTTTCATTATTTTTAAAAGAGGTCGTCAAGAACCCAAACCTGGACAATCAGATGTTCCTTCGTTGACTAATGAGCGCTCTAACAACTTACTATTGAAGAAAGTGAAAATCGCATTGCAGCTAAACAGTGAAGATATGTTAGCGATTTGGGATTTAGCAGGAGTGACCGTTACAAAAGGGGAACTAGGTGCTTTACTTCGAAAAGTCGGTCACAAAAATTACAAAGAATGCGGCGATCGCTACGCGCGGAATTTCCTTAAAGGGTTAGCGATTAAGTATAGAAAATAACTTGGACATCTCCATTTGCGATTCACATCGCTTAATGGAGATATTTTTATATTGGAAAAAAAGACTTTTTTATGAATAAAAAGAACTATCGCTTTTGTGTAAATATGATTATGATAGAGAGAAGAGATCATAAATGGATACGAAGGGGATAGCGAGATGAATTGGTTGCCGAGGAGAAAAAATAAGGTAACAGCTTTTTGGGAATGGTTTGTAGTAAACGAGCAAGCATACCTAGAATTAGAAGGTACGGGTGCTGTTAAACTGTTTAACCAATTAGAAAAGAAGTTGCAGAAAGTAAATAAACACTTAGCTTTTGAAATGGGTGATATTCAACAAGACGGCAAACGGGAATTTATCATTAGTGCAGATGGCATGGTTGAAGCATTTGATGATGTAATTGAATTGGTTGAAAACGCTCCTAAACTTAGTGCTTTTGACATTACTGCTTTTCGCCAGCAACAAGCTGAAGAAGTGACAGTTGAATATGGCGATATCGAATTGGGTTGGGATGATCTTTTTTGTACATATGAAAAAGAAGAGACTAATGGTGAACTTAATTTGATTCTTTATATTAAAGGCTTTAACGAAGAAAATGAAGACGAATTTGTTTCGGCTTCTTTTATTCTGTTAGATACAATAATCGGAGAATACAATGTAGGCATGCACATTGGGGAAATCGAATTTACCAATTATGCCGGACAACCTAATGTTCGCCCAGTAAAAGAGTTGCAAAGCTTGTTTATAACTGATGATTTACCACAAAGTGGAACATGAAAAAATAAGAGCCTTATCCGAAATTTTATTTGGATAGGGCTCTATTTCTGAAAAAAGTGCCTTATAAAAGAGGTTTTTTTATTATTTCACAGAAAGTTCATTGTTTTTAGATAGATTATCTTGACCTAACCTCTAGATGCATGTACTATACTAAGAATACTTATAACTGAATAGTGAATTCTTATCAAGAGAAGTTGAGGGACTGGCCCTACGACACTTCAGCAACCAGCCGCAAGGTAAGGTGCTAAATCCAGCAGGCAAAAAATGCCTGACAGATGAAAAGGACGAGTTTGATATCGTAAAGCCTTCTTTTTCATGAAGGCTTTTTTTGTTTATATAAAGGGGGTTAATAGATGGGTTTATTAGATGAATTAAAGACAAGAATTTTGACAGCAGATGGTGCCATGGGAACCTTGCTTTACTCATACGGCATCGAGTATTGTAACGAAGAGTTGAATTTACAACGCCCCGAAATCGTTGAGAAAATCCATCTCGATTATATCAAAGCAGGGGCCGATATTATCCAAACCAATACGTACGGGGCGAATGCTCTGAAACTAGCTCGCTACGGTTTAGAATCGCAAGTCGCAGAGATCAACAAAGCTGCTATTGATATCGCCAACCGAGCAGCAGCACCAGGAGGACAATTTGTTTTTGGAACGATTGGCGGCATTCGGGGTATCCGCAAAAGCGATGCTAGTTTGCAAGAAATCATTGCGATGGTTGACCAGCAAGCTACTCATTTACTAGAAGGAAATCCGGACGGGTTATTGTTAGAAACTTATTATGATTTTGAAGAGCTCGCAGCGACCGTTAAACATTTAAAGAGCATTACTAATACACCGCTAATCGCCCAAGTGTCCATGCATGACCCAGGAATTTTGCAAAATGGTATGTCGTTAAACGATGCGTTGCATCAATTAGAAACGCTTGGGGCAGATATTGTTGGAGTCAATTGCCGCTTAGGCCCTCACCATACTATTCAAGCATTTGAAGAAGTGACGTTGCCTGAAAAAGCTTTTCTATCAGCTTATCCAAATGCCAGCTTGCTGGACGTGGAAGACGGGCGAATTGTTTATGAATCAGAGGCCGATTATTTTGGACGTGCAGCTTTACTGCTGAGAGAAGAAGGTGTTCGTTTGATTGGTGGCTGTTGTGGAACGACGCCAAAACATATCGAAGCCGTGAAAAAACATCTAGGTCAGCTTGCGCCGATTGTTCGCAAAGAAGTAACTGAAAGAAAACCAATCGTTATTCGAGAAGCCGAAGCGTTAGAAGTAAAGCCGCTTCACGAAAAAGCAAAAACGGAACGAACCATTATTGTAGAACTTGATACACCCCGTCATTTAGACGTTACGAAATTCTTAGAAGGCTCGGTTGCGTTAAAAGCAGCTGGAGTAGATGCTGTGACGATGGCCGACAATTCACTGGCTTCACCACGCATTAGCAATATGGCGATGGGGTCGATTTTAAAACATACAGAAGACATTCGTGCACTTGCTCACATTACATGCCGCGACCGCAATTTAATTGGTTTGCAATCGCATTTGATGGGCCTTGACGCACTTGGCATACACGATATACTCGCAGTCACAGGTGATCCGACTAAAGTGGGTGATTTCCCAGGAGCGACAAGCGTTTATGATGTGTCAAGTATGGAATTGATTCAATTAATCAAGAAGTTGAACGAAGGCATTTCATTTTCTGGGAAATCGTTACGGAAAAAAGCCAACTTCTCGGTTGCTGCCGCATTCAACCCGAATGTCCGTGTGCTTGACCGAGCAGTAGCAAGACTCGAAAAGAAAATTGAAAGTGGCGCGGATTATTTTATTTCGCAACCTGTTTATACGAAAGAAAAAATTACAGAAATTTACGAAGCGACCAAACATTTAGAAACGCCAATTTTCATTGGGGTTATGCCGTTGACCAGTATTCGCAGCGCAGAATTCCTGCACAATGAAGTACCGGGCATAAAGCTGTCAGATGATGCGTTAGCACGCATGCGTGCGTGTGGCGATGACAAAGACCGAGCAACTGAAGAAGGCATTCAAATTGCAAAAGAATTAATTGATACCGCAGCCGAATTATTCCATGGAATTTACTTGATCACGCCATTTGTGCGTTACGATATGACCGTAGAACTGATTCACTATATTCGTCAACTAGATCAACAGAAAGAGAGCGATCGCAACCATGTCCAAGCATCTTATTGAACAACAACTCGAAAAAAGAATATTGATCATCGACGGAGCCATGGGAACGATGATTCAAAACGAAGATTTGTCTCCTGAAGATTTTGGCGGAGAGGAATTTGATGGGTGCAACGAATACTTGAACATTGTGCGTCCCGATGTTATCAAAAATGTTCATACCGCATATCTTGAAGCAGGAGCCGATATTCTTTGTACCAATACGTTTGGTGGAACGCCAATCGTCTTGGACGAATACGGAATTGGCGACCAAGCGGCGGATATTAATAGACGCGCAGTTGAAATTGCGAAAAAAGCGGCTGCTGAATTTTCCACCCCGGAATGGCCTCGTTTTGTGGCAGGTGCCATTGGACCGACAACGAAAACCTTGTCTGTAACAGGAGGGGCTACATTTGATGAAATGCTGGAAAACTTTTATGTGCAAGCAAAAGCATTAATTGAAGGCGGCGCCGATCTGATTTTATTGGAAACCAGTCAAGATATGTTAAATGTTAAAGCCGCAACGATTGGCATTAACCAAGCGTTTGAAGAAACGGGCCTCGAATTGCCGATTATGGTGTCAGGCACCATCGAGCCGATGGGAACGACATTAGCGGGTCAAAGCATTGAAGCATTTTATATTTCGATTGAACACGTCAAACCCCTGTCAGTCGGGTTGAACTGTGCAACAGGTCCAGAATTTATGACTGATCATATTCGGTCATTGTCCGAGCTGTCGGATGGTTATGTGAGCTGTTATCCGAATGCCGGCTTACCCGATGAAGACGGTCATTACCATGAAACGCCTGAATCGCTTGCGAAAAAATTGCGTGGTTTTGCGGACAAAGGCTGGTTGAACGTCGTGGGCGGTTGTTGTGGGACAACCCCTGCACATATTAAAGCAGTTCGAGAAGCAATGGACGGGTTGCCACCGAGAAAACCAGATCCGATCGAGCATGGTCATGTCGTATCTGGAATCGAGCCGTTGCAATATGATGAAACGATGCGCCCTTTGTTTATTGGAGAGCGAACCAACGTAATCGGTTCTCGTAAATTCAAACGATTAATTATTGATGGACAGTTTGAAGAAGCCGCTGAAATCGCTCGTGCGCAAGTGAAAAATGGGGCACATGTCATTGATATTTGTTTAGCGAATCCTGACCGTGATGAAGTCGAAGACATGACTCATTTTATGAAAGAAGTCGTCAAAAAAGTAAAAGTGCCGCTCGTAATTGATTCCACAGACGAAGAAGTCATTGAAGTAGCATTGAAATTTTCGCAAGGGAAAGCCATTATCAATTCCATCAACTTAGAAGACGGAGAAGAGCGTTTTGAGGCCGTCATGCCGCTTGTGAAAAAATACGGAGCAGCTGTTGTAGTGGGGACGATTGATGAAGTAGGGATGGCTGTTACACGCGAGCGTAAACTCGAAATCGCGGAACGCTCTTACGATTTACTAGTTAATAAATGGGGACTAGCGCCAGAGGATATCATTTTTGATCCACTTGTTTTCCCAGTCGGAACAGGAGATCAACAATACATTGGTTCTGCGGTAGAAACCATCGAAGGCATTCGTCTCATTAAAGAAAAGCTGCCGCGTACGTTAACAATTTTAGGTGTTAGTAACGTGTCATTCGGCTTGCCGCCGGTTGGTCGTGAAGTGTTGAACGCGGTGTATTTGTACCATTGCACACAAGCTGGCTTGGATTATGCCATCGTTAATACAGAAAAACTAGAACGTTATGCATCGATTCCGAAACAAGAAATTGATATGGCCAATGAACTGCTGTTTACCACTACAGACGATACTTTAGCTGACTTTACAGCTTTTTACCGTGATAAGAAAAAGGAAAAAACCGAAGACGATATCCCAAAAACGGTACCGGACCGGTTAGCTTACTACATTATAGAAGGAACAAAAGAAGGCTTGATTCCCGATTTGGAAAAAGCGTTGGATATGTACGATGAACCGCTTGATGTCATCAACGGACCTTTGATGAAAGGGATGGCCGAAGTAGGTCGTTTGTTTAATGACAATCAATTAATTGTGGCCGAAGTGCTGCAAAGTGCAGGCGTTATGAAAGCAGCAGTTTCATTCCTTGAGCAGTTTATGGAGAAAAAAGAAGACGATTCCGGAAAAGGGAAAATCGTTTTGGCGACTGTAAAAGGTGACGTGCATGACATCGGCAAAAACTTAGTAGAAATCATTTTGAGCAATAATGGCTTTAAAGTTATTGACGTCGGCATTAAAGTAACACCGGCTACGTTAATCGAAGTGATTCGAAAAGAAAAGCCGGACATGATTGGTTTGTCAGGTCTACTCGTTAAATCAGCAAAACAAATGGTCATTACCGCGCAAGATTTTAAAGAAGCGGGTATTGATGTACCCATTTTAGTAGGCGGTGCGGCGTTATCAAGACGCTTTACGGAAACGAAAATTTCAGCGGAATACGACGGTCCGGTAATTTACGCAAAAGACGCGATGCAAGGACTCGACTTGGCGAACCGTTTACAAAGTGGCGCAGGAAAAGCAGAGTTGTTGTTGGAGTTAGACGCGCAGCAAGAAAAACGCCAAGCATCTGAAGCGGTCCGCGCAGCAAAACCGGCTGTGGCGGTGGCTGAAAAACCAGTGAAAACCGTGCGTGAAGATGTCACGGTTTACGTACCAAACGATTTGCGTCGACACGTACTAAAAGATTATTCTGTGGCTCATTTGTATCCATATGTTAATATGCGCACATTGATTGGTCATCACCTTGGGTTAAAAGGCTTTAGCGAGAAAACTTTAGCAAAAGGCGATCCGCGTGCTGTTCAGCTTCATGAACTGGCAACTGAGTTTTTAGGTTCTGGTGTATTGAAGCCGTCCGGGATGTATCAATTTTTCCCAGCTCAAAGTGATGGAGACGATGTCATCGTTTACGATCCGAAAGACGGCAAAACGGAAATCGAGCGCTTTACTTTCCCACGTCAATCGGCTCCTCCGTTCTTATGTTTGTCCGATTACTTAAAATCCGTCGACAGTGGCGAAATGGATTACGTCGCCTTTATGCAAGTAACGGCAGGATTTGGCGTACGCGAGCAAGCGACACGCTTGAAAGAACAAGGCAAGTTTTTAGAAAGTCATGCACTGCAAGCAACAGCGCTTGAACTAGCAGAAGGCTTTGCAGAGCGTATTCACCAAGAAATCCGCGACCAATGGGGATTCCCAGACGCAACCGATTTCTCCATGCGCGAACGCTTTGCTGCTAAATACCAAGGACAACGCTTCTCTTTCGGATACCCCGCGTGTCCGAACTTAGAGGATCAAGCCAAATTATTCAACTTAATCAAACCAGAAGACATCGGCGTTCACTTAACCGAAGAATACATGATGGACCCCGAAGCATCCGTGTCCGCAATCGTCTTTGCTCATCCGGATGCGAGATATTTTATAGTGGATTGAGGATAGAAAAGCGGAAGCAGCCATGTAGCTCTGCCGGGCATAAGACAGAGCAGCGAAGTGGCGCACTTTGCCACACAGCTGGGATGGCTTATGACCCAAAGAGCTGGGCGCTGGAGCCTGGACAGAGAAAAGCGAAAGCAGCCGTGTAGATTCGATGGGCATAAGACGCACTGGCGAAGCGGCGTTCTTTGCCGCACAGCCAGAGTGGCTTATGACCCAAGAATCTGGCTGCTGGAGTCTGGACAGAGAAAAGCGAAAGCAGCCGTGCCGGCGGGAAGCGCCCGCCTAGAGCAAATTCTTAATTCCTGAAACAGTTAAAACCCCGAAAGCCATAATAGATGGCGTTCGGGGTTTTATGTTTTCATTTAGTAATGACAGGCAATTAATTTACTTTATCCAACAAGAAGCCATAGCCTTGTGCTTCCATATCTGCTTCAGGAACAAACAGCAACGCCGCACCGTTCATGCAATAGCGCAAGCCGCCTTTGTCTTCGGGGCCATCGTTAAAGACATGCCCTAAGTGACTGTCTCCTGCCCGACTTCTAATTTCGGTTCGTTTCATAAAGAACAAACCGTCATCATGTTCAGTCACTACGTCAGGATCAATCGGTTTTGTAAAACTCGGCCATCCGGTTGTGGAATCGTACTTGTCGGCAGAAGAGAAAAGCGGTTCTCCTGTCGTGATATCCACATAAATGCCTGGTTCATAAAAGCCGTCGTATTCACTTGAAAATGCACGTTCCGTATCGTCTTCTTGTGTAACGGCATATTGAATATCAGTTAACGTTGCTTTTAGTTCGTCGTCACTTGGCTTTGGGTAAAGCGCAGGATCGATTAACGATTGCGCATCTTCGCCTAGTTTTTGATCTTCTAACGTATCAAATTCGACATGACAGTAGCCGTCTGGATTTTTTTCGAGATAATCTTGGTGATACTCTTCAGCTAAATAATAATGATCCAGCATTTCAACTTCCGTAACGATTGGATCATCATAGCGAGCTTCTTGGGCAGCTACCACTTTGTCGATCACAGCACGGTCGTCTTCATTTTCATAATAAATGCCTGTACGGTACTGTTCACCTCGGTCATTGCCTTGTTGATTTAAAAGCGTTGGGTCAATGATGAGGAAGTAATGATTCAATACTTCTTCTAAATCCACACGTTCTGGGTCATACCGGACATGGACTGTTTCAGCGTGTCCTGTATTTTCGCGAACCACTTCTTCATAAGTTGGATTTTCCGTATTGCCATTCGCATAACCAGATGTCACATCATAAACACCGTAAACTCTTGCCATATAAGCTTCGACGCCCCAGAAACAGCCGCCAGCTAAGTAAATATCTTTTAAGTTGTCTGTATCAAATTCGAGGTCTGTGTTTGGGTTGTCTGGAAATTTAGACGTACTTGTTCCGGTGGCATTTCCAGAATCAGAGCTCGTAGAATCAGATGCATTTGACGTACCACAACCTGAAAGCAGCAATAGCAATAAAATCACAAAGCCTGCTAATGTCAGTGTTTTCATAGTAAAGCTCCTGCCTTTCTTGGTGGAGTGATTTGGAAACGGTTCTTACCTTTAGTTTAAGCTACTCGCTAATAAAAGAGGTACTGAGGCGATTCGAAAAAAACTGACAATTCATAAGGTCTGTCACAAAATAGATTTATTCAGTTACAGTAAGTTCGTAAAGTAGAAGGGGATTTGATTGGCGTGCTAAGATTTAGTCATTGTGGAAAGGAGGCGGGCAAATGGTTGTGTTGAACGTCTTAGATTATTCGCCAATTGATGAAGGACAGACCGCGTCGGTGGCGCTTGAACAAACTACCGAGCTTGTGCAGTTGGCAGAGGAGCTTGGGTTCAAGCGGTTCTGGGTAGCTGAGCATCATAAAGTCGAGTCGGTCGCAGGCAGTACGCCGGAAATGTTAATGATGCATTTGGCGACTTCTACGAAAACGATTCGGATTGGCTCAGGCGGGGTTATGTTGCCGCATTACAGTGCATATAAAGTAGCGGAAAATTTCCGCATGCTTGAAGCGTTGCATCCGGGCCGCATCGATCTTGGCATTGGTCGTTCGCGCAGTTACCGTAACGTCAACGCAGCATTAAATGAAAGCAAAACAAAACGGTTGCCATACGATCAACAAATAACGGATCTACAAAAATATTTTTCAGATGATACGAAAAGTGAACATCGCTTTCAATCGTTAGTAGCGATGCCAATGATAAATACAGCACCCGAAATGTGGCTACTTGGTACAGGGCTTGGCAGTGCGAAGCTAGCTGCTGAAAAAGGCATGAGTTACGCGTATGCTCATTTTGCAAAACCGTCAGGACAATCCGTCGATGTTGTGAACACATATCGCGCAGAATTTCAGCCATCGGTATTTTTACAGGAGCCAAAAGTGATTCTAGCTGTTTTTGCAGTAGTTGCTGAAACGGCAGAAAAAGCTGAGGAGTTAGCGACTGCGTTTGATTTGTGGCTATTGTTTATTGAATCTGATTCGCCACCTCCTTATTATCCGTCAGCCGACACTGCTCGAAAGCGTGGCTTTAGTGCAAGTGAACAAGAAAAAGTAGACCGCAATCGTCGACGCATGTTGATTGGAACTGCAGAGCAAGTAAAAGAGCAGATTGAAGACCTTGCTGAACGATTTGGAGCAGATGAAGTCACCTTAATCCCAAATATTTCAGGTGCCGCTAACCGCATGAACGCATTGCGTTTATTGGCATCAGCAGTTGATTTATCTGGAAAATGAAACCATTTGTATCCTGCTGCGTATTATGTGAAAAGCAGAAGGGTAGGCGTGGCAAATGGAAATCAAATCGAAAGAGAAAGAAAAGAAAGATCGCTGGTGGATTTGGGATGTGGTGGAATTTATAGTAGAGGGTTTGGAGCTATTATTTTTCTTGCCACGTACGGTCTTTCGTTTTCTCAAAGATTTATAAGGGGTGTTGACGCTGGCGGACAGTATTTCTCGATTTTGGACAGTATTCGGCTCAATTTCGACAGTATTTTATCCAATTCGGACAGTATTTCACCCAATCTCGACAGTATCGCCAATAAATGGAAAAAAGCCGCCTAGTTTAGGCGGCTTTTCTTCGTTTTATAGCTTTGCAAACTCAGGATCTGCAACTTTTACTAATTGTTTGCCGAGATTCGTACCTTTGAACAAGCCAAGGAACGCTTCTGGCGTATTTTCAAAGCCTTCAACAATCGTTTCATCGTATTTCAATTTGCCTTCTTGCAGCCATTGCGTAAGTGCCGCAACGCCTGTTGGCAATTCTTTTGCGTAGTCACCAAGCGTAAAGCCTTTCATCATTGTGCTGGTCCGAATAAATTGTCCTTGCATGCGTGGCCCAAGGTCTCCTTCTTCATTGTTATAAGAAGAGATAGCGCCGCATAATGAAATGCGTGCATGTTTGTTTAACTGACGAATCACGGCGTCAGAAATGTCGCCACCAACATTATCAAAGTACACGTCAACGCCATCAGGAAGTGCGTTGATCAAGTCTTCTTTAAAGCTGTCCTTTTTGTAATTCACCGCAGCATCGAAACCGAGTTCATTGATCAAGTAATCGATTTTATCATCAGAACCGGCGATGCCAACAACGCGAGTCCCTTTAATTTTTGCGATTTGGCCAACAATCGAACCGACTGCACCGGCTGCGCCTGAAACGACTACCGTTTCGCCTGCTTGCGGATTCGCGATATCAAGCAATCCGAAATAAGCAGTAAGTCCAGTCAATCCAAGAACACTCAAGTGTGCCGTAATAGATGCAGCGGTTGGATCAACTTTTTGCAGCTTGCTGGCATTTGCTACATTGTACTCAGCCCAGCTTAGGTTACTGCTGACAATATCACCTTTTTCAAATAAATCCGAGCGTGATTCAACAACTTCAGCTAACAGGCCACCAGTTAAAGCTTGGTTTAATTCGAATGGAGGGATATAAGATTTTACGTCTCTCATCCGTCCGCGCATATACGGGTCTACAGATAGGTAAAGTGTTTTTAACAAAACTTCATTTTCTGCGGGTGTCGGAATTTCTTTTTCGACAAAATTAAAATCATCATTAGTTGGCATGCCTTCTGGGCGGTTCGCCAATTGAATTTCTTTATGTAATTGAGCTGTCATGAAAAATTCCTCCTCTAGATACGAATTCGAGAAAAGCGTACCACTCAGATAAAGAGTGGTCAAAAATAATGTACCGAAAAAACGCGGCGAGCGCGTATTCTTGATTCCTTAAAATCCATATGCTATTTTGAAATACCGATACCTTTCGGAAAAGATGAGAACCAAGAAAAGAGGAACTTCCATGAAGCCATTATATAAAGAATTATTTAACGAAATCACTTTGCCAAATGGCGTCGTGTTAAACGATCGTCTTGGAGTTGCGCCAATGACGACGTATTCAGGAAATGAAGACGGTACGGTTTCCGATGAAGAATTGAGCTATTACAATCGCCGTGCAGGTTTAGGCAGTTTATACGTTACGGCGTGTATCGCGGTTTCAGAAAACGGCATTGCGTTCCCAAATCAGTTTATTGGATTTGACGATAGTGCATTGCCACGCTTAAAACAGCTGGCTAAAGAAATGAAATCAAAAGGCAGTAAAGCTATACTGCAAATGCAACATGGCGGCCGACAAAGCCAGCCTGAATTGATTAAAGCAAACGAAACGGTAGCGCCAAGTGCTGTTCCGGGTGAAGCTGGAAAACCAACTCCGCGCGAATTGACTGAAGAGGAAATTTACGCGATTATCGAAGATTTTGGTGAAACGACAAGAAGAGCGATTGAAGCAGGCTTTGATGGTGTTGAAATTCACGGAGCGAATACGTATTTGCTTCAGCAATTTGTTTCATCCGTGACAAACCAGCGTCAAGATCAATGGGGAGGCACGCTTGTAAATCGCATGAGATTCCCACTTGCCGTTATGAAAAAAGTTCAAGACACGGTAGCTAAATATGCAGATGAGCAATTTATCGTAGGCTACCGCCTATCGCCAGAAGAAAACAATGAAAAAACTACCGGTTATACAATTGAAGAAACAAAAATATTGGTGGAAGAATTAATCGACCGTGGCATTCATTATATTCACGTATCGTTGTTTGAATTTAAGAAAACACCAAAAGGCGCTGAACAAGGCGACAGTATCATTCGCATTTTAGCAGATCAAATTAAAGGCCGCGTGCCATTTGTAGCTGTTGGTAGTGTGAAAACACCAGAAGACGCTTTATCGGTCATCGCAGAAGGTGCCGACATTGTCGTGATGGGTCGCCAAGCATTGATTGATCCTGAGTGGACGGAAAAAATCAAACAAGGCAAAGAGCAAGAAATCAATCCCGTTATTAAACCTAACATGGTAGGAACGTTAGATATTCCACAAAACATGTGGCACTTAATCACGTCGTACGGCATGGTTACCGTTGCGGACAATTGATTAATAGTTTGTGAAAACACTTATAAAAAACGCAGTTCCG
>NZ_AEPB01000019.1 GCF_000189395.1 Planococcus donghaensis MPA1U2
CCGGATTTCCGGCTTACGCTTCTTTTTTATTAATGTTTTTCTGGAGTTGGTTCGTTCGGAATAACAGCTGCGATTACAAAGATTAAAATTGAAACTCCGATTGAAATGTAAACGCCCATCATAAAGTCGAAATGTACATTCTGAACGGCACTTACCACATAGTTGACCAATGAAATTAATAAGAATGACCATAAAAACGTTCCAATATATTGCATCTAGTTTCACCTCTACATAGAATATCTAGCTTAATCATAGCACAAGCCTTAACAGACAGAAAGAAAGATTATAAAGAATGAAGATATTTTGTCGTAAATATGTCAGTTAGTTGAAATTGAATAGTAGATGGCGTATTATTAACACCAGGTACTAATATATGATGATAATTGAAATGAGGGATATATAATGAATGCTGGAATAATCGGTATGGGCAGATGTCTACCAGAAGATAAATTGACAAATTTTCAATTAGAGCAGCGCATGGATACGAACGACGAATGGATCCGTACAATGACAGGCATAGAAGAACGCCGAATTGCAAAAGATGAACAAGACACTTCTGATATGGCACGTGAAGCGGCAAAAAAAGCGATTAAAGATGCGGGTATTGATCCAGCTGATATCGGTTTAATCCTAGTGGCAACAGTTACTCCTGACCAGCCTTTTCCGTCAGTGGCTTGTGTGATTCAGCAGGAAATTGGAGCAGTTAATGCAGCGGCTATGGATGTTTCAGCAGCATGTGCAGGGTTCATGTACGGAGTTGTTACAGCTAAACAATTTATCGAATCTGATGTTTATAAATATGTTCTTGTCGTTGGTGTGGAAAAACTATCAAAAATCACCAATTGGGAAGACCGCAACACAGCCGTTCTTTTTGGAGACGGTGCAGGAGCTGCAATAATTGGTAAAGTCTCAGAAGGACGCGGTATATTATCGTTTGAACTTGGAGCGGATGGACGCGGTGGCAAGCATCTTTACCAAGATGAGTATCTCGTTATGAATGGTCGTGAAGTTTTTAAATTCGCGGTACGTCAAATGGGTGAGTCAGCTATAAATGTTATCGAAAAAGCTGGATTGCAAAAAGAAGACGTCGATTTTCTTATTCCGCATCAAGCAAATATTCGTATAATGGAAGCATCTAGAGAACGTCTAGGTCTACCAATTGAAAAAATGTCGAAAACGATTCATAAATATGGCAACACTTCAGCGGCATCTATTCCAATTTCTCTCATCGAAGACCTAGAAGAGGGTCGTATCAAAGACGACGACGTCATCGTCATGGTCGGATTTGGCGGCGGTTTAACATGGGGCGCGATTGCAATGAAGTGGGGCAAATAATTAGCTATGCGAAAGGAAGAAGATAGAATGGAAAATCGCCGAGTAGTTATTACAGGCATTGGCGCAGTTACGCCTTTAGGCAATAATATTGAAACAACATGGGAAGCGATCAAAAACGGTAAATCCGGAATTGGTCCATTAACTAGATTAGATTCGGATTTATTCTCTGCAAAAGTTGCGGCTGAAGTAAACGATTTTTCAATAGAAGAATATGTGGAGAAGAAAGAAGCACGTAAAATGGATCGCTTTACACATTATGCGCTTGCTGCTTCGATTATGGCTATGAAAGATGCCAATCTCGAATTGGATGAAAAAACTGCATTGCGTACAGGAGTTTGGATCGGATCCGGTATTGGTGGAATGGAAACAATTGAAAACCAAATGAACGTACTTAATACGCGTGGTGTACGACGTATTAGTCCTTTCTTAATCCCGATGATCATTCCAGATATGGCTTCTGGCCAAGTATCAATTTACTTTGGTGCTAAAGCGATTAATTCATGTTCGGTTACAGCTTGTGCTTCAGGTACAAACTCAATAGGGGATGCATTTAAAGTGATTCAGCGTGGAGATGCTGATGCCATGATTTCAGGTGGAGCAGAAGCCCCAATTACCCAATTGTCTGTAGCTGGCTTTACAGCAAACACAGCATTGTCGACAAATACGGATGCAGCTACAGCTTCTCGACCATTTGATAAAAATCGTGATGGTTTTGTTATTGCAGAGGGTGCTGGTATTGTAATTCTAGAAGAATACGAATTTGCAAAAGCACGTGGTGCTAAAATTTATGCAGAAATTATTGGTTATGGATCAACTGGTGATGCGTATCATATTACTGCACCTGCAGAAGGTGGAGAAGGTGCCGCGCGTGCTATGGCGCAAGCAATAGCAGATGCTGGAATAGAGACGACAGACATTGGTTATATTAATGCGCATGGCACAAGTACAGCTTATAACGATTTATACGAAACAATGGCTGTGAAAACAGTATTTGGAGAACATGCATATAAACTAGGCATGAGCTCAACAAAATCTATGACAGGTCATTTACTTGGTGCAGCTGGTGGAGTTGAAGCGATTTTCACAGCATTAGCATTACAAGAAGGCATTATGCCGCCAACAACAAATTACGAAACGCCTGACGAACAATGCGACTTGGACTATGTTCCAAATGAAGCACGTAAAGCGGACTTTGATTTTGCAATGAGCAACTCCCTTGGATTTGGTGGACATAACGCTTCACTTGTATTCAAGAAAATTTAATAACTTTAACCAAAATGGCATCGTGCAATAGTTATTGCACGATGCCATTTTTTTTTAATAAGTAAAGCAACAGGTAAAATAACCAAAATTTTATAGAAAATTGAAAAAAACTGTCTATTCTTTAAATTGTTATGCTATTCTAAATATAATGAAATATCGATACATGTACAATAGCATTAAAAAGCTTTGGAGTCGACTAGAAAAGTGTTTTTGTATCCTAGTATAACTGAAAATTCAACTTGTTTGGATATAAGAATACAAAACAGGTAAGTCAAAACAAAACGCTTTATTTTAAGGAGGATCATTGTGAATGATGTTTTGCTTGAAATCAAAAATTTAAAAACGTCTTTTAGAATCAAAGATGATTATTATGCAGCGGTTGATGACGTTTCGTTGAATGTTAGAAAAAACGAAGTGTTGGCAATCGTTGGAGAATCGGGTTCTGGAAAAAGCGCATTTGCATTTTCTATCATGGGGCTTCATACAAGAGCCAAAATTGAAGGGGAAATTAACTACAAAGGCACTAATTTAGTAAATGCAAACGCGAATTACATGAAGCAATTGCGCGGTAGTGAAATGGGAATGATTTTTCAAGATGCGCTTTCTGCACTCAACCCTCTTATGGTTGTAGGTGCGCAAATTGATGAAGCGATTTTCCTTCACAATCCTAAAACTTCTAAAAGTTTACGAAAAAAACAAGTGATTAACCTGCTGAACCAAGTTGGTATTCCACGTCCTGAAAAAACCTATTATCAATATCCGCATGAACTATCGGGTGGGATGCGGCAACGTATTGTCATTGCGATGGCCATTTCAAACCAACCTGAACTTTTGATTGCTGACGAACCGACTACTGCATTAGATGTAACGATTCAGTCGCAAATTCTAGACTTAATAAAAGAACTGAAAGATACCATGCATGCCGGCATTATTCTAATTACACATGATTTAGGAGTAGTCGCTGAGATGGCTGACCGAGTAGCGGTGATGTATGCGGGACAAATCGTAGAAATTGCAGACATTTATACATTGATGGAAAACCCGCAACATCCATATACACGCTCGCTATTAAATTCGATTCCGACATTGGCAGAGGTGAAATCAGATCTTCATGTTATTCAAGGGGTCGTACCATCTCTTCAAAAATTACCGAGAACAGGATGCCGATTTGCAAGTCGTATTCCATGGATTGAAGACTCAGCACATGAAGCTTCCCCGGAACTTCACGAAATAAGTCACGGTCATTTTGTGCGTTGCACATGCTATAAAGACTTTTATTTCCCAGAACAAGCCAAGGAGGAGCGCAATTATGTCGCTAATTGAAGTTGAAAACCTGAAAGTCCACTTTCCTATTCGTGGCGGTGTTTTTCAGACAGTGAAAGATCATGTTCGCGCGGTGGATGGCGTTTCATTTTCGATTGAACAAGGTCAAACGTATGGACTAGTTGGAGAGTCTGGATCTGGAAAAACAACAACAGGACGCGCCATTATCGGCTTAAACGATATTACTTCAGGAAAAGTCCTATTTGAAGGCAGAGACTTGGCCTCTGTGAGCAGAAAAGAGTATATCGATGTGCGAAAAGATATACAGATGATTTTTCAAGATCCATTTTCATCGTTAAATCCTAAAAAAAGAGTAATAGATATTGTAGCTGAACCGCTTCGTAATTATGAAAAGCTTTCAGCAAAAGATGAGCGAATACGCGTTCAAGAGCTAATGGAATTAGTAGGTCTTAGTCCAGAGGCAATATATAAATATCCGCATGAATTTTCTGGCGGACAGCGACAACGTATCGGTATTGCCCGGGCAATTGCATTAAAGCCGAAATTAATCATTGCAGATGAACCTGTATCAGCTTTAGACGTATCTGTTCAAGCTCAAGTATTGAATTTTATGCGTGAAATCCAAAAAGAACTAAATTTAACGTATTTATTCATTAGTCATGATTTAGGAATTATTCGTCACATGTGCGACCATATCGGCATAATGTACAAAGGTCGTTATGTTGAGCATGGCACCGCTGAGGAGATTTTTACAAATCCACAACATATTTATACGAAACGTTTAATCGCGGCAATTCCAGACAGTGATCCGCGCAACCGAGAAAAGCATTACGCTAATCGCAAATTGGTTAAGTCTGAATACGACAGACTGGAAAAAGACTTTTTTGATGAAGAAGGTTTGCCTTTCTCCTTAAAATCTATATCGGCTACTCATCAAGTAGCTTTGGGAGAGGGAGTTTAAATGGTATGTGGAAACTAATAGTACGCAGAACACTTATTACTATCCCGCAAATTATTGTCTTAAGTCTTTTAGTATTTATTTTAGCTCAAGCAATGCCGGGGGATGCATTAACTGGATTAATTGACCCGAGTATTGATCCGGCTACAATCGAAGCTATGAGAGAACGTCTTGGATTAAATAACCCTTGGTATGTACAGTATATTGACTGGATTAAAGGTGTCATTCAAGGTGACTTTGGACAGTCATTCCGCTTTAAAATGCCAGTATCTGATTTAATTGGCGCGCGAATGATCAATACATTATGGCTTTCTTTAGCGACATTGATATTAACGTATTTAATCGCTATTCCTTTAGGAATTATTAGTGGCCGCTTTAACGATACTTGGCTAGATCGTGCAATTACGGGTTATACGTATATTGGATTTGCAGCACCTTTGTTTATTTTCGCTTTAGTAATGTTGTTTGTTTTCGGCTTCCAGTTAGGTTGGTTCCCGACAAGCGGTAGTGTCACACCAGGAACAACACCTGGAACATTCGAATATTTTATCAGCAAAGTAAATCATTTATTATTACCTGCATTATCGATGGCACTAATCACGACTGTTTCGACAGTTCAGTATTTAAGAAGTGAGATCATTGATACAAAACAAAAAGATTTTATCGTAACAGCTCGAGCTAAAGGCGCATCCGAATCACGCGTTTATAATCGTCATGTTCTTCGGAACTCTTTACTCCCAATTGCCGCTTTTTTTGGTTACGAAATAACAGGGTTGATCGGCGGAACCATATTCATTGAGAATATTTTTGGCTACCCCGGAATGGGCGAATTATTTCTGTCTTCAATCAGCTTGCGGGATTACAGCGTTATGACCGCACTTGTTCTATTATTTGGACTAGCAGCAATCATTGGAGCGTTATTATCCGATATCATCTTAAGTTTGGTAGATCCACGCATTCGAATTAAATAATAAATGATAATTTTGAGGTGTAAATATGAGACTTGATAAAGACAGTGGAACACAAATTCCTGATGTGGATCTCGGTAAAAGCCCATCTGGATTTAGTATATTACTAAGAGAATTAATACGGGACAAAGTTGCATTTGTATCATTATTGTTCTTATTTCTCATCATTGTGGGTGTGTTTGGCACATCAATTATTCTCGACCAAGATGACATCATCAAAGTTGATTTGTTTGCACTTTATGAAGCGCCATCTTCCATGTATTGGTTAGGTACTGATTACGGCGGGCGTGATATATTTGGGCAATTAATCATAGGAACACGTAATTCTTTAGCTATCGGTATTTTGATCACTTTGCTGACAGGGATTATTGGTATATTGATTGGACTTGTTTCTGGATATTACGGAGGCACTGTCGATAATATCTTTATGCGTTTTGTTGATTTTTTTATGGTGTTACCGACTTTGATGATTGTTATTGCATTTGTTACAGCCGTCCCTGGTTACAGCATTGTGTCATTTTCCTTAATTATGACAGCGTTCTTATGGATGGGAATCGCCCGTCTCATACGCTCTAAAGCATTACAGGAAAAAGAATTGGATTATGTAAAAGCATCCAAAACATTGGGTACATCCAATTTCAAAATTATGTTTTTCCAAGTGCTTCCTAATTTAAGTTCAATTATCATTGTTACAATGACATTAAATTTAGCAGCTAACATTGGCATTGAATCTGGCCTATCCTTTTTAGGATTTGGTTTTCCTGAATCGACACCAAGTTTAGGAACCTTGATTAGTTATGCACGTAATCCTCAAACTTTGGAGTTAAGATGGTGGATTTGGTTACCTGCATCAATTCTCATATTAGTATTGATGCTTAGTATAAATAACGTCGGGCAAGCTTTAAAACGCGCTACCGATGCCCGGCAGCGAAGAGGGTAACAATATAGGGGAAGAAGGGGGATCAAAGTCTGGCTACTGTTATGAAATATTATTTTGAAGTGTGCAAACAGCAATTATTATATTTAACTCTAGAGGGGGAAACAGAGAATGGGGAAGAATAACAAGTCTAAAGTATTGATCTTGTCTTTAGCATTGCTATTAGCAGCGTGTAGCGGTGACGATGAAGCCACTAAAGATAGCGGTGGAAAAAAAGACTCAGACGGAAAACAAGAACAAAAAGATGATGGACTGTATTCAATTGAAGACTTTAGCAATGTAAAGACAAACGAAGGCGAAGCCATCGATGGTGGCAACATTACATTTGGTTTAGTATCGGATACAGTATTTGAAGGAACATTAAACTGGAACTTTTATTCTGGCGCACCAGATGCAGAAATTTTAAACTGGTTTGATGAAGGTTTGTTAACTTGGGACGAAAACTATGTGTACACAAATGATGGAGCTGCAACATACGAAGTTTCTGAAGATGGACGCACATTTACGTTTAAAATTGGCGACAATGTTAATTGGCATGACGGCGAACCTGTCACTGCAGAAGATTGGTTGTTTGCTCATGAAGTAATTGGTAACCCTGAATATGACGGTCCTCGTTACAATTCAGATTTCACAAACATTGAAGGTATGGAAGAATACAATAGCGGTAAAGCGGATACAATTTCTGGTATCGAAGTAGTCGATGAAAAAACGTTGAAAATCACGTATATCGAATCAACACCATCACTTTTAACAGGAAGCATTTGGTCTTACCCATTAGCTAAGCATATTTTTGGGGATATGGCAGTAGCGGATATTTCTTCTTCTCCAGAAGTACGTGAAAACCCAATTGGTTTTGGTCCATTTAAAGTAGAAAGCATTGTTCCAGGAGAATCTGTAACACTTACGAAAAACGAAGACTACTGGCGCGGTGAACCAAACCTCGATGGCGTCACAATTAAAGTCATCAGCAGCTCTACAGTAGTTCAAGAGCTTGAAACAGGTGGAGTAGACTTGATCAGTGAATTCCCAGTGGATCAATTCCCTGATAATGCTGACATGTCTAATGTGGAATTTTTAGGTGCAGTAGACCGTGCTTATACGTATATCGGCTTTAAACTCGGGACGTGGGACGCAGAGAATAATCGCGTTCAACCTAATCCAGACGCGAAAATGGGCGATGTAGAACTTCGTAAAGCAATGTGGCATGCTGTAGATAATACAGCGGTTGGCGAACGTTTCTATAATGGATTACGCTGGAATGCAACAACATTGATTCCGCCGTCACATCCTGAATTCCATGATGATTCAAATGAAGGAAGAGCGTATGACCCAGAAGTAGCGAAAACACTATTGGATGACGCTGGCTATGCAGATACAGATGGTGATGGAATCCGAGAAGATCCGGAAGGCAACCCATTAGAAATTAACTTTATTTCGATGACAGGTGGGGATACTGCTGAACCTTTAGCACAATATTATGTCCAGTCTTGGGAAGCAGTTGGCTTGAAAGTGAACTTAGAAATGCTTGAATTTAACACATTTTACGATCGTGTTGGTAACGGCGGGGAAGACAACCCTGATGTTGATGTTTACCAAGCAGCATGGGGTGTTGGAATTGATGTAGATCCTTCAGGACTTTACGGAGCAGAAGCTTTATACAATTTCCCACGCTGGGAAAATGAAGAAAACGAACGTTTATTAAAAGAAGGGCGTTCTGAAGAAGCGTTTGACCTGGCGTTCCGTCAAGACGTTTACGACGAATGGCAGCAGTTGATGGTTGATGAAGTGCCGGTATTCCCAACCTTATACCGTGCTGTATTGAGTCCTGTTAACGACCGTGTATTAAATTATGCGATTGGTGATGGAACTGAAATTTACTTGTCTGACCTTGCTGTAAGCCAAGATTCACCGGTTACTGCAGAATAATAATCCAAATAGAAAAGGAGCTGTGAAAATCACAGCTCCTTTTTTTACTTTCTTTTTCGGCCAAGACCCATTGCATTTTCCATTTTCTTAAGTGTTTTATTTGCTAGGAAATTCGCTTTTTCAGCTCCTGCATCTAAAATGACATCTAACTCTTCAGAATCTAGTAATGCCTTATAACGCTCTTGAATAGGCGCTAAATGCTGAGTAACCGCTTGTGCTACCGAAGACTTAAAGTCACCATAGCCCGAACCTTCGTATTTTGAAACTAAGCTATCGATACTTTCACCAGTCAATGCGGCTTCGATTGTCAAAAGATTGGCTACTCCAGGCTTATTAACTGGATCATAACGAACGATTCCTTCAGAATCAGTTACAGCGCTCTTGATTTTCTTTTCGATGGTTTTCAAGTCATCTAGCAACGTAATAATTGCTTTTTTGTTCGGATCAGATTTGCTCATTTTCTTGGTAGGGTCTTGAAGAGACATAATTCGCGCACCATTTTTAGGAATGCGGATGTCAGGAATCGTAAAGATGTCATTGTATTTTCGGTTAAAACGTTCTGCTAAATCACGTGTCAGTTCAATATGTTGCTTCTGGTCATCACCAACCGGCACAATGTCTGTTTGATACAATAGAATATCGCCTGCCATTAAAGGTGGGTACGTTAATAGCCCTGCTAAGACAGAAGTATTTTTAGCGGATTTATCTTTGTATTGTGTCATGCGTTCAAGTTCACCGATGGTCGAAACGCATTGCAGCATCCATCCGGCTTGTGCGTGTGCCGGAACTTCTGACTGAATAAACAAAGTTACTTTTTCTGGATCGATTCCAACAGCTAGATAAAGTGCAGCTAATGCCTTAATATTTTTGCGTAGTTCCAATCGATCTTGAGGCATCGTGATAGCATGTTGATCGACGATGCAAAAAATACAATCATATTCATCTTGTAATTCGGTAAATTGCTTGAAAGCACCTATGTAATTTCCGAGTGTTACCGTACCGGTAGGCTGAACGCCTGAAAAAATTTTCTTCTTCATCCTTATTCCTCCTCAAATTAAAAAACACAGCACACATCCCTAAAAAAAGGGACGAATGATGTGTTTTCCGCGGTACCACCCTAGTTGCCGTCACCGGCCACTCTTCTTCGTAACGTGAAGAACACGGAATCGGCTACTGTACGTTCACCAATTCAGCTCCAAAGTCCATTCAATGCAGCACTCCATCTGTTTTCACCAACCACAGACTCTCTATTATAGAAGGAACTGCATTTACTCTTCTTTATCATTGCCCGTTTTATATAGTATTATTATAATACATAAACGATTTCTTAAGCAATATTAGATGCTATAAATCGCTAAACAAATCAACATTATCAGTAACGTTATGGTACCAATAATAAGTAAATACGAACTAGAGAAACCCAGTGCTTCAGAAGGGGGGCGCATTTCATCATCTTCTATAGTAGACTTCATTTTGAAAGCTTTTCTCATACTGATCGTAAATATGTCAAAAACTCCTGTGCGGATAACAAAAACCCACAAACCTAAAAAAAGTAAAATTCCACCATAAACAAATGAGTTGTTAATGTAGGATAATAAGGTGAGTTCATCTGTTCGCAAAATTGTAGTAAGGAAGATTAACATTTGAATAATTAATAATGAAAAAATCATTTTTTTCAACGTGTGCACCTCAATTCTTATCAATTGTAGAAGAAAATCAAAAAAAAATCAAAAAAATATATAATCATCGTAGACGCCGGAAACGCTTACAAATCCAACATTCTCGCGACTTTCTGTAATGTTAATGTAACGCAATTGTTACAAGAGTGTAAAAATTAGCAAAAAAGTTCTGTACAAGAAAAAAATATTATGTATAATTAGCAGTGTACCAATTTTTCAGAAAATTCGAGGGGGTCAATTTAGTGAAGAACAGTAAGATTTTTTGGCTATTAAGCCTAGTACTAGTTTTAAGTGCTTTTCTAGCTGCATGTGGTGGCGACGATGAAAAAGAAACTGGAACTGACAAAACAGACGGAAACGAAACGGCTGGGGAACCAGATGCAGAACAAGTTCTTAACTTAATGGAGAGCGCTGAAATTCCAACTATGGATATTTCTTTAGCTGAAGATGCAGTTGCGTTTAACATTTTCAATAATGTTAACGAAGGTCTATTCCGCTTAAACAAAGAAAATGTTGCTGAACCAGCACTAGCAGATGGTGAACCTACTGTCAGCGAAGATGGATTAACTTACACGTTCAAATTACGTGATTCTAACTGGTCAGATGGTACTCCAGTTACTGCTAACGATTTTGTTTACTCTTGGCAACGTTCAATTGATCCTGCTACAGGTTCTCCATACGGAGCTTACATGATGGCTGGTTCGATTGTAAATGCTACTGAAATTGCTGCAGGAGAAATGGAACCGACTGAATTGGCAGTTACAGCTGTAGACGATAACACTCTAGAAGTTCAATTAGAGCGTCCAGTACCTTACTTTATGTCATTAATGTCTTTCCCAACTTTCTACCCACAGAACGAAGCTTTCATTTCTGAAAAAGGCGATGCTTACGCTTCTAACTCTGATAACTTAATCTTCAACGGACCATTCACGTTAACTGATTGGGACGGAACTGGTTTAACTTGGAAAATGCAGAAAAACCCAGAGTACTGGGATGCTGAAACAGTTAAACTTGAAACAATCAACTGGGACGTTGTAAAAGAACCTGCTACTGCAGTTAACCTTTACAACTCTGGTGAAAAAGATCGCGCTGGCTTAGCTGGTGAATTTGCAAGACAATATGCAAATGACGAAAACTTAGTAACTGACCTAGAACCAACTCTTTTCTACTTCAAACTTAACCAAGAGCGTAAAGGCGAGAAAAATGCTCTTGAAAACGTACACATCCGTAAAGCAATTGCACAAGGGTTCAACAAGCAAGATCTAGTAGACGTAGTATTAGCTAACGGTTCACTACCAGCTAACTACTTAGTGCCAACTGAGTTTTCTTTTGATGAAAACAATGCTGATTTCCGTGATGTTAATGGAGACCTAATTGAATTTAACGCAGAAGAAGCTGCAGAGCATTGGGCTATGGGTCTTGAAGAATTAGGAGTGGAAGAAGTTACACTTGAAATCTTAGGTGGCGACACTGAAACTGCTAAAAACATGGATGCATATTTGAAAGATCAACTTGAAACTAACCTTGAAGGTTTAACTATCAACCTTAAAGCTGTACCTTTCGGAGTTCGTTTAGAACTTGACGAAGCTCAGGACTATGACATCCAAACTGCTGGATGGGGACCTGATTACCAGGATCCTATGACATTCATCGACTTGTTTGTTACTGGATCTGCTCAAAACAAAATGTCTTACTCGAACTCAGAGTATGATGCTTTAGTTGAATCAGCTAAAGGCGAATTAGCAACAGATGCAGCTGGACGTTGGGAAGCAATGGCGAAAGCTGAGAAAATTCTTTTAGCTGACGATGCTGCAATCGCACCAATTTATCAGCGCGGAGCTATGGCTCTTCAACAACCATATGTAAATGACATTATCAAACACCCATTCGGTGGAGACTTCTCTTACAAGTGGGCATACATTTCGGGCAAATAATAATTTAATCCCGCTACTGTAAAAACAAAATAGAAAGAGAGTATATCGCATATTTAGATTGATATACTCTCTTTTCTAATGCCAAGGAATTAACCGAAAATTGACCATTTTCTGCTAACTCATGAATGTTGCAAGTACAAAGTCCGATAGGCTAGACTTGTTTAATAGAATTATTTTTGGAGGTGCACTATGGCGAAGTATATAGGCAAGCGTTTAATTTATATGGTGATCACTCTAGCATTGATTGCTACATTTACTTTTTTCTTAATGAAAATTTTACCAGGTTCCCCCGTCGCTTCCGCAGATAAATTATCTCCAGAACAAAGGGCAGTTGTTGAAGCAAGATACGGATTGGATAAACCGCTTCCAGTTCAGTATTTCGATTATATGTTTGGTTTAGTACAAGGTGATTTAGGGATTTCCATTAACCAATTTAAAGGTGCGGACGTTACAGATGTCATTTTAAGCCGAATGGGTCCTTCAGCTCAAATAGGTTTCCAAGGAATGGTATTAGGTACCGTTTTAGGAATTCTTTTAGGAATGATTGCTGCTTTAAGGCAAAACACTTGGATTGACTATACGAGTACATTTGTTGCGATTGTCGGAATATCGATTCCTTCTTTCGTTTTCGCATCATTACTGCAGTATTGGTTCGGTTTAAAATGGGACTTGTTCCCTGTAGCTTTATGGAAAGATGGTTTTATGTCTAGTGTTCTACCATCTGTTGCATTAGCAATGTTCCCGCTTGCTACAGCAGCACGTTTTATCCGTACTGAAATGATTGAAGTTCTTGGGTCAGACTATATCACGTTAGCAAAAGCTAAAGGTGCGAGTGGCTCTGAAATTGCGTTCAAACATGCGTTCCGTAACGCATTAATTCCATTAATCACGGTATTAGGGCCAATGGCTGTAGCGATTCTTACAGGATCACTAGTTGTCGAACAAATTTTCGCAATACCTGGTATCGGGGAACAATTTGTTAAATCGATTATGGTAAATGACTTTGCCATCATCATGGGAACTACTATCTTCTTCTCGGTATTCCTAATTGTGATTATCTTGCTAGTAGATATTTTGTATGGTGTCATTGATCCCCGTATCCGTCTTTCAGGAGGTAAAAATTAATGACTCAGAAATTTGATAAAATCCCAGAACTGCCAAAAGGTTCGTTTGAACGAATTACGTTGGATGCTAAACAAGCGGAGCGTATTACAAAGCCGAGTGTTAGCTTTTGGCAGGATGCTTGGTATCGTATTCGTAAAAATAAAGGTGCTTTGCTTAGCTTAATTTTATTTGGGCTAATCGTAATTATGTCATTTTTAGGACCAGTTATCAGTCCTTACGAGCCAAATGCTCAAACGATTACTCACGCAAACTTACCGCCAAAAGTTCCTGGTATTGAAAAGTTAGGAATTCTTAATGGTGTTGGTACGTTGGGTGGAGAAAAAGTTGACTTATATGAACTGAAAAATGTTGAAGTTAATTATTGGTTTGGAACGGATGGCCTTGGACGCGATATGTTTTCTCGTGTTTGGAAAGGAACTCAAGTGTCCTTATTTATTGCCTTTGTAGCAGCTGCTATCGACATGCTGATTGGAGTAATTTATGGAGGCGTTTCGGGTTACTTTGGTGGGCGCGTCGATGATATTATGCAACGTATCGTTGAAATTTTAACGGGTATTCCAAACTTAGTAGTAGTTATTCTCTTTATCTTAATCATGGACCCAGGGATACTGGCCATCATTATTGCCTTGACCATCACGGGTTGGACTGGAATGTCCCGAGTTGTTCGTGGCCAAGTTCTTAAATACAAGAGCCAAGAATTCGTTTTGGCAGCGCGTACACTAGGAGCTAGTGATAGCCGTATTATTTGGAAGCATTTAATGCCGAACGTTTTAGGCGTAATCATCATCAATACGATGTTTACGATTCCAAGTGCTATTTTCTTCGAGGCTTTTTTAAGCTTTATCGGACTGGGGCTTCAAGCACCAGATGCATCACTTGGAACGTTGATTAACGATGGGTATGCATTAATTCAATTTGCGCCACATATTTTAGCGTTCCCGGCCATTTTGTTGAGTTTAATCATGATTGCATTTAACTTGATTGGTGATGGACTTCGTGATGCCCTCGATCCGAAGATGAAAGATTAAGGAGGAAAGTTAAAATGGAGAAAATTTTACAAGTAAAAGACCTTGAACTTTCCTTTAACACCCAAGCTGGGGAAGTTAAAGCGATACGCGGGGTTAACTTTGATTTAAATAAAGGTGAAACTTTAGCAATCGTTGGAGAGTCGGGATCAGGAAAATCTGTTACGACAAAATCCATTATGCGTTTGCTGCCAGAACAATCAGCAGAATTTAAAAATGGTGAAATTTTATTTGGTGGTCGTGATTTGACAAAGTTGAGCGACAAAGAAATGCAAAAAATTCGCGGAAAAGAAATTTCGATGATTTTCCAAGATCCAATGACTTCTTTGAACCCGACAATGCCAATTGGTCGCCAATTAACAGAGCCATTATTAAAGCACCAAAAAATCAGCAAAACTGAAGCGAAAAAAGTAGCGATTGACTTGTTGCGTTTAGTTGGTATGCCAAAGCCTGAATTGCGTATGAAGCAATACCCACACCAATTCTCGGGTGGTCAGCGTCAACGTATTGTAATTGCTATCTCATTAGCTTGTAATCCAAAGATTTTAATCGCAGATGAACCTACAACTGCACTTGATGTTACGATTCAAGCACAAATTCTTGAATTAATGAAAGACTTGCAGAAAAAAATCGATACTTCTATTATTTTCATTACGCATGATCTTGGTGTAGTGGCGAACGTTGCAGATCGTGTAGCGGTTATGTACGGCGGCAAAATTGTTGAAATTGGAACAGTTGATGAAGTATTTTACAATCCGCAACATCCTTATACTTGGGGCTTATTAAGTTCAATGCCTTCGTTAGATACGGAAGATGCAAAATTGTATGCAATTCCTGGAACACCTCCTGATTTATTGGATCCACCAAAAGGAGATGCTTTTGCACTTCGCAGTGAATATGCACTAAAAATTGATATGGAGCAAAATCCTCCATTCTTTAAAGTTAGTGAGACACACTCGGCTGCAACATGGTTATTGCATCCAGATGCACCTCAAGTAGAACCGCCATTGACGGTTATTGAGCGCATGAAGAAATTCCCAGGAAGCAGATATTATGAAGGGGGCGCGGTGTAATGGCTGAGAAATTACTCGAAATTAAAAACCTGAAACAATATTTCAATATCGGTAAGGCAAATGAAGTCCGCGCAGTAGATGATATTAGCTTCGATATTTACAGAGGAGAAACTTTAGGTTTAGTTGGCGAATCTGGTTGTGGGAAATCTACAACGGGTCGTTCAATTATTCGTTTATACGATGCTACTGACGGTGATGTATTCTATGAAGGTGAAAATGTTCATGGGAAAAAATCGAAACAAGATTTGAAAAAATTCAATCGTAAAATGCAGATGATCTTCCAAGATCCTTATGCATCTCTAAATCAGCGCATGAAAGTTATGGATATTATTGCAGAAGGCATTGATATCCATGGCTTAGCAAAAGATCAAACAGAGCGTAAAAAGATGGTTTATGATTTGTTAGAAACTGTTGGATTAAACAAAGAGCATGCGAACCGTTATCCACATGAATTCTCAGGTGGGCAACGTCAACGCCTTGGAATTGCTCGTGCTTTAGCAGTAGATCCTGATTTCATCATTGCCGATGAGCCAATCTCTGCACTAGATGTTTCGATTCAAGCACAGGTCGTAAACTTATTGAAAGAACTTCAAGTTGAAAAAGGATTAACATTCCTATTTATCGCACATGATTTATCGATGGTTAAATACATTTCTGATCGTATCGGAGTTATGTACTTTGGTAAATTAGTAGAATTAGCACCTGCAGAAGAGTTATACAACAACCCATTGCATCCATATACGCAATCATTGTTGTCTGCGATTCCACTTCCAGATCCAAACTATGAGCGCAACCGGGTTCGTAAATCATACGATCCTGCTGTTCATGAATACACAAAAGCTGACGATGTTCGAATGAGAGAAATCAGCCCTGGACATTTTGTTCAATGTTCAGAGCGTGAACTTGAGTCAATCAAAGCAGCTGCAGTAACTAAATAAAAAAACGATGTCCTTTGGGGCATCGTTTTTTTGTTTTGAATATATTTTGTTTTGGAGCAATTAGTTTACTTTAAGTAGTCAGAAAAATGATAGAATGGAAGAACAATGGATATCGCAAAACAACTGGATTTTTAATCCATAATAGTACGACAATAATTTCAAATGCTAAAGTAAAAAAGGAGTGATGAAAATGACCACAACCTGGAAATGGTTAGCTATTTGTGCAGTAAGTATTGGTTTAGCAAATACAGGAAACGTTCATGCAGCTGAACAAGATACAACGCCAGACTTTACGCCACGAACTTACCACACCGTCCAACTTGATTCACAAGTGCTAGCATCATCTGGTTTATTTAAGTTTGATTCAGGACTTGAATTTACTTATCCTGATGCCGTTCGAGGCATTTTCGTTACAGCTCATTCTGCTGGAGGAGAACGATTCGATTCGCTAATCAATCTTGTAGAGACAACAGACTTAAACACCATGGTAATTGATATAAAAGAAGATTTAGGTCATTTAACATACATACCTGAAGAAGGTTCTTCGTTAGCAGAACTAGAGATTGGTCAAAGACTGATAAAGGATCCAAGAGGAATGTTAGAAAAGTTAGAAGAAAAAGAGATCTATCCGATCGCACGCGTCGTTGTATTTAAAGATACCGTGTTAGCGGAAAGTCGACATGACTTGACCTTTATGGACGGAGATCAAGTATGGAAGAATAACCGCGGTGACTCATTTGTAAATCCGTTTCTTAAGGAAGTTTGGGATTACAATGTGCAAATTGCCATTGAAGCAGCAAAGCTAGGTTTTAAAGAAGTTCAGTTTGATTATGTCCGCTTTCCAGAAGGATTTGAACGACGGGCAGATGATTTAAACTACTCATTTGGTGAATATGAGGATTCTAAGGCTGACTCTGTACAAAGAAGAGTAGAAGCGGTAACAGACTTTGTTGCGTACGCAAAAGAGCAATTAGAACCTTATGGAGTAGAAGTATCGGTTGATATATTTGGCTATGCTGCGACATTGCCAGAAGCCCCTGGCATTGGTCAAAATTTCTCGAAAATCTCGGAAAATGTAGATGTTATTTCATCGATGATTTATCCAAGTCATTGGACGTCGTATTTTGGTATTGCTAAGCCAGATCTAGAACCTTATCAATTGGTAAGTGAATATGCAAAAGTAGAAAATGAAGTTTTAAGCGCATTAGAAAATCCACCTGTTTCAAGACCTTGGCTACAAGATTTTACAGCAAGTTATTTAGGGGCAGGCAATTACAAGCGGTATGGAAAAGAGGAAGTAGAAGCGCAGATTAAAGCTTTAAATGAGCAAGGGATAGAAGAATTTCTTCTTTGGAACGCAGGAAACTCTTATTCAAAAGGCGTAGACTATACACCTTGATCTCTTTATAAACACAATGAGTATTTCTTTATAAAAGTTTCGTTATTACGAAACTTTTATGTTTTTCAAACGTAGTATATAAGTGTAGAACATATTTTCAAAAAGAATTTGTAAATGAGAATAAAAAAGTATAGTTTGGAAGTTTGCGACAGCTTTAAATGGGGTAAATTTATTATGTAGCAGTAAATATATAATGAATATATAGTCAAATTGTGACAAAAAGCTTGTAAATTAAAATTTTTATAAAGATACACTATTAAATCAACTACATCCGTTGTATAATGAATGTAGAGCCTCTAAACTATAATGATTCTAAATTGGAAAATGAATTACATTAAATTTTCATGAATCCGAAAGGAAGTGCTCCACTATGATGGTTACACTATTTACTTCTCCGAGCTGCACATCTTGCAGAAAAGCAAAAGCTTGGCTTGAGGAACACGACATTCCATATACAGAACGCAATATTTTCTCTGAGCCACTTACAATTAGTGAAATCAAAGAAATTTTACGTATGACTGAAGACGGTACAGATGAAATTATCTCTACACGTTCTAAAATATTCCAAAAATTGAATGTAGATGTTGAAAGTTTACCACTTCAGCGTTTATATGAGCTGATTCAAGAACACCCTGGATTGCTTCGCCGTCCGATTATTATGGATGAGAAACGTCTACAGGTCGGGTACAATGAGGATGAGATTCGTCGATTCCTACCGCGTAAAGTTAGAGCTTATCAGTTGCTAGAAGCTCAGCGAATGGTAAACTAACAATAATCACACGAGCTGTCCGGTCTTTATGGTATTTCATAAGAGATCTCGGGCAGCTTTTCTTTATATTAAATTAGTTGCATTTATCAGTTAAGTACATTAAACTCTATGTACTTGCAATTGAGTAAGATAATAGGCATAAACTTTTTCTTTAGTTATAAATAAAGTTATACTAGTTAGAAGTAACATAGCACGGCTCTGAGTAATGTTCTCTTAGTCCAAACCGTAAAGGAGAGGTGTAAAATGGAAATAGAACGCATAAACGATAACACAGTTAAATTTTACATTTCCTATCTCGACGTTGAAGAGCGAGGGTTTAGCCGTGACGAAATCTGGTTTAACAGAGATAAAAGTGAAGAGCTTTTTTGGGAAATGATGGATGAAGTAAACGAAGAAGCCGATTTCGTAATGGAAGGTCCGCTGTGGATCCAAGTCCAAGCAATGGAAAAAGGTCTTGAGGTTACCGTGACACGCGCTCAACTAACAAAAGATGGGCAAAAACTTGACTTGCCCGATGATATAGAAGAACGCCGTAAAATGTTTGCAAGTGAAGACACGGAGACACCGGAATTTGATGAATTCGAACCTGTCTTCGACGAACCGGAAGTTAAGAAACTTGAATATACATTTGTTTTTTCAGAAGTGGAAGAATTGCTACCCATTGCACGCCGCTTAATTTACGTGCCAATTGAGTCTTCAGTGTACCATTTCGAAAATAAATACTACTTGCATACGAGTTTTGATGAAGTACTTCACTCAGAAGAAGACATTAAAAATAATGTCAGCATTATCTCTGAGTACTTGCGTTCATCTCCCGTGACGATACATCGACTTGAAGAATATGGGAAACCTGTTTTTGAAGAAGATGCACTCGCAAATATCCTTCATTATTTTGGCTAAGATCTCCTTTATAGGAGATCTTTTTTTATTGCCAAAATGCTTTATTTTTCATAAACTGGAAAAAAGGAGAGTGATTTGTATATTAGTCGCAACAACGACACGCCAACAGTTGTTTTATTTAACTGGGGAGTACTCGCGAAAGGAATTGCTAGAAATTCGTCTGCGCGAAAAATTTTTCTGTCCCACTTGTCATGCTCCATTGCTTTTGAAAATTGGAGAAATCAATATTCCTCATTTTGCACACAAAACTCTTTCAGACTGCCAACATTTCAGCGAACCAGAATCCTCTTTACATCTACATGGAAAGCTTCTTCTTTACCAATTCTTCCACCAGTTAAACTTCAAAGCTGAATTAGAAAAATACTTATCGGAAATTCGTCAACGAGCAGATTTATTAATCGACGAACGGTATGCCGTTGAGTTTCAATGTAGCCCGCTACCTGTTTCGCAGCTACTACAACGCTCTAAAGGTTATCAACAACTCAGTATATCTCCTATTTGGTTAAAGGGTTTAAAAGAGCCTTGTCTTGAAGGAATAGGACTATTACATCTTAAGGTACATGAAGTGGCTATGATGCAATACGCTGGTCAACTTCCGTACATCTTATTATTTTGCCCATTGGATAATCGGTTTTATTATTATTCGAATTTGTTTTACGTCAGTTCAAGTAGGTGGGTAGGAAAAACCAAATCGCTTTCGGCAACAAAACAAATTTTCCCGTTTGCATTGCCAAAGCCATTATCAAAAGAAGAATTTAAACGTGTAATAGGCATTTTTTATCATGTAAAAAAACAATACATTCACAGTCAATTATATGCAGGCAATCGAGTTGGAAATCTATATTGTCGCTTGTGTTATGAGTTGCGTTTAGACGTTACAAATGTGCCTGACTTATTTGGCATCCCGTTACTAGGTGCGGAATGTTTTAAGCAGCCTGCAGTTCTATGGCAATTGCAAGTTGTAGAAGCTCATATGAGAGGTGTAAGCATTAGGCGATTGATCTATTCAGGTAGGTTAGCTTTAAACGATACCAAAAAAGAGCAGCAAGCAATTACTCTTGCAGAGGATTATATTGCGCTTTATTTAAAATACAAAAACGACACTATCGATAATTCCAATATTTTGGATATTTGCTATGATATCTATTGCAAAAACGTGAGAAAATTGAGAAAATAAGATGTAGTTCGTTTCCCGAAAGAACGGGATAGAGGAGGAAATTAAATGGCTGAGAAAGTATTAACAAGAGAAGAAGTTCCAACAGAATTGACGTGGAAATTAGAGGATATATTTGAATCCGATGAACTTTGGGAAAAAGAGTTTGCAGAAGTGTCGGCTCTTAGCAACAAGGCAGAGTCATTTCAAGGAACGCTGCATGAAAGTGCCGAAGCGCTATACAAAGGAATGGTTTACCGAGATGAATTGACAGAGCGCTTAAGACGTCTTTATACGTATTCGCATATGCGTTACGACCAAGATACAACTAATTCTAAATATCAAGCATTAGATAGTCGGATTAAATCATTGTTCGCTAAAGTATCAGCGGGGTTGTCATTTATGACACCGGAAATTTTGGCGATTGAAGAATCTGTACTAAATGATTATGTAGAGAAACATGAAGGTTTGAGCTTATACAAGCAAGCTCTTGAAGAATTGAATTCAATGCGTCCGCATGTTTTGCCAGCAGAGCAAGAATCTTTGCTAGCACAAATGTCTGAAGTAAGCCGCGCATCTTCAGAAACGTTCGGCATGTTAAACAATGCCGATCTTGAGTTTCCGGAAATTGAAGATGAGTCAGGGGAAAAAGTACAAATTACACATGGCAATTATATTCGTTTTCTTGAAGGAAAAGATCGCCGTGTACGTGAAGATGCGTTTAAAGCTATTTATGCAACATACGGCAAATTCCGCAATACTTTTGCTTCTACTCTGTCAGGAAACATCAAAAAAGATAATGTCAGTGCACGAATTCGCAAATTTGAATCGGCACGTCAAGCGGCTTTAGCGGAAGATCATATTCCAGAAGCGGTATATGACAATTTGGTAGAAACCGTTAATAATAATCTTCATCTATTGCATCGCTATTCAGCTTTACGTAAAGAAGTGCTTGGACTGGATAAAGTGCATATGTGGGATTTGCACACGCCATTAGTGAAAGAAGTAAAAATGGAAATGCCTTATGAAAAAGCGACAGGCGTCATGCTTAATGGTCTTGAAGCTTTAGGGGAAGAATACGTAGGGATTGTTAAAGAAGGTATCGACAATCGCTGGGTAGATGTTAAAGAAAACAAAGGTAAGCGCAGTGGAGCTTATTCATCAGGCGCATATGGTACCAACCCGTATATTTTGATGAACTGGCAAGACAATGTCGACAATTTGTATACATTGGCACATGAATTTGGTCATAGCGTTCATAGTTATTACACACGCAAAAACCAGCCATACGTGTATGGTGATTACTCAATTTTTGTTGCGGAAGTAGCTTCGACAACAAATGAAGCATTATTAAATGAGTATATGGTAAAGTCTACTGACGACGACCAAGAGCGTATTTACTTATTAAACCACTGGCTTGATGGCTTCCGTGGAACAGTGTTCCGTCAAACAATGTTTGCAGAGTTTGAACACTTGATTCACAAAATGGACCAAGATGGCGAAGCGTTAACAGCAGACCGGTTAACAGAAGTTTATTATGAATTAAACCAAAAATATTACGGACCAGATGTTGTGTCCGATGAAGAAATTGGTATGGAGTGGGCGCGTATCCCACACTTCTACTATAATTATTACGTCTTCCAATATGCTACAGGATTCAGTGCCGCGACAGCACTTAGCAAAGGAATCCTTGAAGAAGGACAACCTGCAGTCGATCGCTACATTAACGAATTTTTGAAAGCAGGAAGCTCGGATTACCCAATTGAAGTGTTGAAAAAAGCGGGTGTTGACATGACGCAGTCAAAAGCAATCGAAGAAGCGTGCATGGTATTTGAGCAAAAACTGAACGAACTTGAAAAACTTTTATTAAATAAATAAAGTGTTGAAAAAAGAAGCAACCCTCATAAGGTCGCTTCTTTTTGCTATACAAAAATAACAATATACCATCCGCTATAAAAGGGGGTATTGGTAATTATGACAAATTTGTGAAACTCCTTGTGAATTATTGATTTAACTATTATTCCGTGATAAGATTATGTTGTGAAATAAATCACATACAAACATACACCCCTTTGTTTGAGCGTGAACATTTCTCCCATCCCCTTTGTGTAATATAGAAAGGCGCCTTCCGGACGTGGAAGGCGCCTTTCACTTTTTCTTAAATGCATCCTAATTATTGGATATACTGTCGGTTTGTGATTGAATACTGTCCAAATCGGGCAAATACTGTCCAAATCACACAAAATACTGTCCAAATCACACAAAATACTGTCCAAATCCAAGAAATACTGTCGAAATCCAATTTGAACACATTTAGACACAATAAAAAAATAACCTGGCTCCCAAAAAGGGAGTCAGGTTATTTTACTTTCCATAAAGTTTCTTTTGGCATGGAGATGCGTTCTAGTTTTTGTTGCAGTACTTGTTTTTTTAGTTCACATTCTGCCGTTTGTTCAGAAATGTTATATATAGAAGCAATTTCTCTTGTGGCCATCGTCGTATATTTAGTGAAAAGATCATCTAAAGGAGGCGGGGTTTGACGATTCAAGCTTTCTTCTCCCATCATCTCCTGTAAAATTGTTTGGTATACATCGTATGAATAAAGTCCAGATACTTTTACACCTTCGTCTTCAATGCATTCATTAAAAAAGACAATGCTCGGCACTTCGTTGATCTCCATTTCACGGGTAATCTGTAAATCGCATTGGAACGCTTTTGCGGTATGTACAGAATGGAAGTCCGATTTAAACTCTTCTTGATCAAGTTCTGCTTCTTTAGCAATTTCCAACAAAACGCTATAAGAAGATACATCTTTTGATTGAAGGAATAAATGCTCTTGTAATTTATGCAAGAAACGGTTGCCAGAACGTTTTCCTTGAAGTTCCGCTGCTTTGATGGCTACAGAAGGCAACACAGGATGCGTCAAGTTTTCAGTGTCAATGTTTGCAGATAAAATGTTTTTATTTAAATTGAATAATTGTGTGCTTAACACAATTCGCATAGAAAAATAATGGCCATATTCGATTTGTAATTTCCGGATGACTCCTTGCAACTCCCAACATTCTGGGTTTAAGGGGTCGACAAAGACGTATAATTCCATTGGTTTAAAAGTATTCACAGGTTCGTGAACTTCTTCGACCAAATCTAAGTTGCTCACTCCAATTCCTCCTCACTATCAGACTCATTGACCATGTGATGGGCAGTTAAAACGAGTCGGTTGTATAAGGTTTCACGGAATTTCCCGCTTAGTCCCACTTCATCCATTGCTTCACTCATACACTCTAACCAAGCCTGAGCTCTAGCAGGTGTGATGGCGAACGGGTTATGTCTTGCTCTGAGTCTTGGATGACCATGTTCTTCTGAATAAATATTCGGTCCACCTAGATATTGAGTTAAAAATTGTTTTTGTTTACGGGCGGTTTCTGAAAGGTCATTTGGAAAAATAGGCTGCAGCTTTGGATGTGCCGCTACGCGAGCATAAAATGCGTCGACTAACTGTGATAATGTTTCCGCACCAATCTCATCGTACGGAATAATCGGTTTTCCAGTCATCATCGTGTCTCCTTTGCTTTAGCTGTAAATACATTCTACCAACGGATCCCGAATATCTCAAACAAATCGATTGAGGACATGGGAAAAATAGGATAAGAAATTATTCGTCTTTAGTAGAATTCAAAGCAGAATTCATAAAACGTGCTATTTTTTTATGTGCTGGACGTTCTGGAATTTCTTGCTCTTTTAAGAAGTTTGAAAATTGATGACGCCCAATTTCTTCATCAGAAACTTCAAATTCCAATTCAAAGTCTTCGTGTCCGTTGTATTCAGAGTGATCAATTACCAATAAGCCATCAAGAAAATCAAATTCGACGCGATGAGTGGTTAATGTTCCAATCAGATTTAACTGTGCAGGCGAGACATCTAAGGTTTGAAGAGCTTCTGCCACTTCAGTTGCGTCAAAGCTGGTTAATGCAAGCATGCGTTGCGCCTGTTCTTTAGTCAACTGATCCGTGATTTCATAATGACCAACAGGAGCAGGAGTTTTTAATGTACATTCAAATCGCTCGTTTTTATGGCGAATACGAAGTGCGCTGAGCTGCTTTTTTAGTTGGAAATCAGCTGTATCAAAATAATGATTGTGTTGAGTGATCGGACCATTATGGAATTCGGCAAAATCTTCTAGCAAACGGCTATATTCTTGTTGGGTTAGCATGTTTTTAAATTCAATTTCAAGCTCTTTTGTCATTGGAAGCACCTCTCTAGTAATTTCATTATCGGATAGTTTAGCGCAAACTGCAACGAATGACAGAGCTGTGGTAAAATATCATTATTAAGAAGCCAGAAAGGAAGGTTTGATTTGCATAAATTTGTGGCAGTAAAAGAAACTGTAATCAATGGAAATGAAATCGAGTTTATCATCGAAGAAACTGAACCTGCAGAAGCACTTGAGGCATCTGGTCAAATGCTTACAGATTCCGATAACCAAGCGTTTGTTTACTTGTTGGATACAGGAACAGATTATATATATGTTCAGTTTGCTATACATACATGGACAGCGATGACGAAAGCGCTAGAATTGAAAAATGTTCCGCTTTTAATATGGGGTAAACAAATTATGCCACTCGCAGAGTTTCACGAGGAATTATTGATGCTTGTGGACAATATAGAAGGCAACGACAATTACGGTGAAAAGTTCCGTACTGCTGTAGAGCAAACATTTCATGAGGCACTTGCTTCACGATCTTAATAGTAGTGAGGAGGACTTGAGATGGGTCAATGGAATCGTTTTTTAGCGCCATATAAAGAAGCAGTGGACGAATTAAAAGTGAAATTTAAAGGAATGCGCAGTCAATTCGAAAATGAAAATACAAATTCGCCAATTGAGTTTGTTACGGGACGCGTTAAACCTTTAGCTAGTATTTACGATAAAACATTAGAAAAAGGCATTCCATTTGAACCTTCTGAGAAATTGGCTCATCAGTTACAAGACATTGCTGGGATTCGAATGATGTGTCAGTTTGTCGGGGATATTGAGACTGTCGTTGGCTTGTTAAGACAACGAAAAGATTTGCGGATTATCGAAGAAAAAGATTATATTTCGAATGAGAAACAAAGTGGCTATCGCTCGTATCATGTCATTGTGGAATATCCAGTTCAAACGATTAATGGCGAGCAATTGATTTTAGCCGAAATCCAAATACGCACATTAGCGATGAATTTTTGGGCTTCAATTGAGCATTCCTTGAATTACAAATATAAAGGTGTTTTTCCAGAAGAGATAAAAAACCGACTGCAACGTGCAGCAGAAGCGGCATTCCAGTTAGACGAAGAAATGTCGCAAATACGGGATGAAATACAAGAAGCACAAGCTTATTTCACTGAGTTTAAAGACTCACCTGGAACGCATTTTCGAAACGATAGAGAGGGAGGTCGAGCAGAACGATGAAATTTCATATCATATCGAGAACAGACAAATTATCCAATGAATTGATGGCCACTGCAAAGGATTATCTAGAGGATTTTGGCATGGAGTGGAATGAGGAATCGCCAGACGTTGTGTTGTCAATTGGTGGGGACGGAACCTTGCTACACGCTTTCCATAAATACAGTGAGAAACTAGCGGATGTAGCCTTTGTGGGAATACATACAGGCCACCTTGGGTTTTATGCCGATTGGAAACCAATCGAAATCGAAAAATTAGTTTTGTCTATTGCTAAAAAAGAATATGAAGTGATCGAATACCCATTGTTAGAAGTGAGTATTCACTATCAAAACTTAGATGATCCTGCTGTGTATTTGGCTTTAAATGAATCTACTGTCAAATCGCCAGACGTTACATTGGTAATGGATGTCTTTTTAAACGAAAGTCATTTTGAACGTTTTAGAGGAGATGGATTGTGCATGTCGACTCCTTCAGGGAGTACAGCTTATAACAAAGCATTAGGCGGAGCCATTATTCATCCATCTTTGCAAGCTATGCAGTTAACAGAAATGGCATCGATTAATAACCGGGTTTTTCGAACAGTGGGATCGCCATTAGTGTTGCCTGCCCATCATAGATGTGCATTGCGACCAGTTAAAGCTCCTGACTTTATGGTAACGGTTGATCATTTGCAATTGCTTCATAAAGATGTGAAATCAATTGAATACAGAGTGGCTGACGAAAAAGTGCGATTTGCCCGTTTCCGATCATTTCCATTCTGGCAACGCGTTCATGATTCCTTTATCGACAGCGAGAGTTCAGAGTGAACACGATGAAACCTTTTCAATTAACCTATACCGCTGAGCAACCAGGGATGCTTCGTGAGGCGTTAGGCGCTTGGGGCATCTCTAAACGAACGCTAGCTTCTGTCAAATATAGCGGGGGACAGATTTTAGTTAATGGTCAGGAAGTAACGGTTAGGCATGTCCTAGAAAAAGGAGATGCTGTAACCGTTATTTTTCCGAATGAAGAACATGGCAAAGGGTTACTTGCAGAAGATGGTGACTTGGAAATTGTTTACGAAGATGAAGTGTTGCTGATCGTAGAAAAGCCACCGTTGCAAAATACCATTCCATCTCGTGAACATCCATTTGGTAGCTTGGCCAATATTGTAGCGAAACATTTTAATGACCATGGAATTCCTTCGACTTTGCATATTGCAACTCGACTCGATCGTGATACTTCTGGACTTGTGTGCATTGCGAAAAACCGCCACATTCATCATATGATTTCTCAGCAGCAGCAAGAGAAAAAGATGAAGCGACGGTATGAGGCGCTAGTTCACGGACAAATTGATAAAACTGAATTTACGATAACGGCTCCAATTGGACGAAAAAATACAAGCATTATCGAGCGGGAAGTGCGTGAAGATGGCCAATTTGCTGAAACCGAAGTTCGTGTGCTCGAAAATTTGCAAGGCTATGCGCATGTTAGCTTGCAATTAAATACAGGAAGAACACATCAAATTCGCGTTCATTTGGCTCATATCGGTCATCCTTTAGTTGGAGATGACTTGTATGGAGGCAAACGAGATTTAGTGAACCGTCAAGCGTTGCATTGTACGGAGCTTGAATTGATTCATCCGGTTTCAGGAAAGCCGCTATTTTTTCATTCGGCATTAAATGACGATATGCAATCTTTGCTTTAATCGTACTTGTAAAAACGATCAGGTTGATACGGTTGTAGAGAAGGAACGGAAACGGTCTTTTTTTCGGGAAAACGAAAAGCACTGAGCGCACCGCCGAAAACACAACCCGTATCAATATTAACGGTGTTGTTGTTAAAATAAGGCTTTTCCGTGGGTGTATGACCATATACGACCCATTTATGCCCTTTATAAGATTTAGCCCAGTTGCGACGAACAGGTCGTCCATCAGAATGGAATTTCCCGGTTATATCACCATATAATACAAATACTGCGATGCCTCTGCTCAATGGTTTGCCAATCATTTCGGCTTTCAAGCCAGCGTGAGCAATGATTAAATCGTTGTCAAACTGTTGATAATGCGGAAGTTGTTCATAAAACTGGAGATAGCGTTTTTTAAATTGCTGTTTTTCTAAAGAAGGCAACTGTTCCCATTCCGCTACGGTCATTTCTAGACCGTGAGCTAATTGAACAGGATGTCCTTTGAAAAAACGGTACAGTTTATTGCAATGATTTCCTGGCGAATAATAAAGGCTGTTTTCGTCTTGCAACGCAAACAACAAGCGCAACACATTTAATGATTCAGGGCCACGGTCCATGGCATCGCCGACAAAAGCGAGTTTTCTGTTTTCAGGATGAACAAAAATGGCCCCTTGTTGCTTGTAGCCTAATTGTTCAATGAGTAACAGTAACTCCTGGTAACAACCGTGAATATCCCCGATAATATCAAATTTCATCCTACACACCTCTTTGTTTAAAAATTTACTATACATAACACTGGTGTAACGTATAGACTACTATAGCAAGCCTAGAAGATCTTCGAAAGGAGGGAGTATACATGATGGACGAAAAAGTAGTACGTGATGAAGAGTTAAACGAAGCTTTGTTTGCTGAATTGCTTATACGCGGAGACGTCAAAGATTTCCGTGAAGAATTTCTATCACACCATCCATACGACCAAGCAAGTTTTTATGAAAAAGCAGATTCCGAAACAAGGCAATTGCTGTATCAGTATCTCTCTCCTAAAGAGATGGCAGATTTGTTTGAAGCAATTGAATTAGACGATGATGATTACGAAGATTTGTTCCGAGAAATGGATGCTCGTTATGCTGCAGATTTGCTGTCGTACATGTATACAGATGATGCAGTTGATGTTTTAAACGAGTTAAATAAAGAGCAAGTTGCGAGTTATTTAACCATTATGGACAAAGAATCAGCACGTCAAATTAAAGATTTACTTCATTATGAGGAATACACGGCTGGATCAATCATGACGACAGAATTTGTGGCAATTCCAAAAAATTCAACAGTTCGTTCGGCGATGAATATTCTTCGAAATGCTGCACCAAACGCTGAAACCATCTATTACGTGTTTGTTGTAGATGATGAAAAGAAACTGTCAGGTATTGTCACGTTGCGGGATTTAATTCTTGCAGAAGAAGATACGTTGATCAGCTCCATTATGAACGAACGAGTGGTTAGTGTTTCGGTAAGTGAAGACCAAGAAGAAGTTGCCCGTATGATTAAAGATTATGATTTTCTAGCTTTACCCGTTGTTGATTTCCAACAGCATTTGCTAGGGATTATTACGGTCGATGATATTATCGATGTATTAGAAGAGGAAGCTTCCGATGATTACTCGAAACTTGCAGCTGTATCCGATATGGATACATTTGATAAAAGTTCGTTAACTGCTGCGAAAAAACGGTTGCCTTGGTTGATTTTGCTGACGTTTTTAGGAATGCTGACAGCAAACTTAATGGGCATGTTTGAAGCAACTTTAGACCAAGTTGCATTACTAGCTGTTTTTATCCCACTTATTGCGGGTATGGCAGGGAATAGCGGGACACAAGCGTTGGCAGTAGCGGTTCGGGGAATTGCGACAGGGGACATTGAAGAAGAAAGTAAAATGAAACTATTGTTCCGCGAAGCAGGTACTGGTCTTATTACCGGTATTGTTTGTGGAGTCGTAGTCGTAGGATTGGTTTACTTTTGGAAAGGCGAGTTACTTATTGGGATGCTTGTTGGAACTGCTGTTATGAGTTCTATTTTTGTTGCAACGTTAGCGGGCTCGTTTATTCCGTTAGTCATTCACCGGATGAAGATTGACCCAGCAGTCGCATCTGGACCTTTTATCACAACGTTAAACGATATTATTTCGATTTTAATTTATCTAGGTTTAGCTACGACATTTTTAAGTCGTCTTTAGAAAAGTGCAAATTGCACTTTTCTTTTTTATGAGGTATTATTAGTACCAGGTAATAACAACAGACGCAGGAGGAATGGACATGTCAATATCATTAAAAGGAAAGACTTTTGTCATTATGGGAGTAGCAAACAAACGGAGCATCGCTTGGGGGATCGCTCGTTCGTTAGATCAATCAGGAGCAAACTTAATTTTTACATACGCAGGAGAGCGTTTTGAAAAGTCCGTACGGGATTTAGTTGCGACACTAGACGGCAATCATGAACTGATCTTGCCTTGCGATGTTACAAATGATGAAGCGGTTGCTACATGCTTTACAACAATTAAAGAAGAAGTAGGAACGATTCACGGACTGGCACATTGTATCGCATTTGCAAAAGGCGAAGAATTAGCTGGCGATTTCTCAGATACGTCACGCGATGGCTTTTTATTAGCCCATAATATTAGTGCGTATTCGTTAACGAACATTGCGAAAAATGCAAAACCGTTAATGGCAGAAGGCGGCAGCATCGTTGCATTGACATACATTGGCGGCGAGCGTGTAATGCCAAACTATAACGTTATGGGTGTTGCAAAAGCTTCTCTTGAAATGTCGGTTCGTTATTTAGCGGCAGATCTTGGGAAACACAATATTCGAGTTAACGCGATTTCTTCAGGTCCGATTCGCACATTGTCTTCAAAAGGTGTGAGTGATTTCAATTCAATCTTGCACGAAATTGAAGAAAAAGCACCATTACGCCGCAATACAACTCCTGAAGAAGTGGGCGATACAGCCGCATTCTTGTTCAGTGATATGTCTCGTGGAATTACAGGCGAAACCATCCACGTGGATAGCGGGTTCCATATTTTATAAAAACGAAAAAACAGCTCAACCGATTTATATCGGTTGAGCTGTTTTCATGTTATTCGACTGTTACGGCTTTTTCCATCGATTTATGGGGAATACCGGCATCCATAAATTCATCTGAGGTGACTTCGTAGCCGAGTTTTTCATAAAAGGCAAGCGCATGAGTCTGTGCATTCAATTTGAGTCTGAAAATGCCGTTAGACTGCGCATACTCCTCCATGCCGTTCATCATCATGATTCCAATATGCTGTCCACGATATTCAGGAAGAACGCAAACACGTTCTACTTTTCCAAGACCGACTTCTACTTCGCGAATACGGCCGGCAGCAATTGGTTGTTCAAGTTGATAAGCGACAAAATGAATCGCATCGTCATCGTGTTCATCCATCTCAATATGAAGCGGGACACGTTGCTCTTCTACGAACACTTTTCTGCGAACATCAAAAGCTTGTTCTTTTTCCAATTGATTTTCAGCTATTTTCACTTTAAACACTTATTGATCATCTCCCGTTAAACGGAATGTTTCGTATACTGTCCATGAACCATCTTCCAATTGATAAAGCAAATGCATCCGATCAATAATTTCTTCGTGATCGATACCAGCCATTTTCAATTGACCATAAACGTCTGCATGCTCGGTATCAGACAATTTTTGTCCGATGGTGATATGAGGTACAAATGAATGTTTTGGCATTCCACCGAAAAAGTCAGAATGCAGATCTGCGTGCAAAGCCTCAATCTCTTCGTTCGGCTCTACTTTAAAGTACAAAGTAGTGTTGACTGGAGAAAAGGTACTAACGCGCGTTGCATGTAATTTAAAAGGTTTATGGCGCTTCGCAATGTTTTGCATTTCTGCCGCCATTGCCTTAACATCTGCTGCATCTACCTCAAATGGCTCTTTTAATGTCATGTGAGGGGTAATCAATTCATAATGTGGGTCATAACGTTTGCGATATGAATTGGCGATGTCTTGTAATTTTTTTGAAGGAAAAGCTGCTACTCCATATTTCATCTAAACGACCTCCTTGTCTGTAATAACCATCTTTTTTTAAGTCTCGGAACATTATAAGCCTTTACATGCCGAAGTTTTGAATAAGGGCACGTTTTAAATCGGGCTGCCAATGCTTCCAAGTGTGGTCTCCTTCAAATTCTTCATAAAAGACCGAAAACCCTTTATTTTTCATTAAATTATTTAATTGGCGATTTGGTTCGAGAAAATCTGCAGTTCCGCCAGACCCTAGTTTTACAGCTGTTTCTTCTTTTCCGATAACATGATAAACCGTAAACGAGTTAGCCGATTTAAAAGCTTCTATCGCAGTGAGCATTTCTTCGCCAACTTTCGGCGATTGAAGAATCACACGCCCAAAAATATTTGGGTATTTTAAAGCCGCCATCAAAGATGCAGTTGCAGCTAAGGAGTCTCCGATTAAAGCACGCCCCATACCGACTTGGTAGGTTGGATACTTTTCATCTAGGAAAGGTGCCAGTTCATGTGCTAGAAAACGTAGGTAAGCACTGTGCTGTTCACCAGTGGGCTCGTATTTTTTATTGCGGTCTTCTACACTCTTGTATGGAACACCGACGACAATAATATTTTCAATTTCCCGCTTTTCGAGTAACTCATCGACGACTCGAGGAATTCGTCCTAATTGAAAATAATCTTTTCCATCAGAAGCGATGACCAGCGTATATTTATATAAGGGCGAAAAATTGGCAGGAAGATAGACGAGCAATTGCATGTCTTCTTGAAGTTCCTTGCTGTAGATGGATAAGTCCTCTACCTTTCCAGTAGTCATTTGTATGCCTCCTCTAGTGTTTTATAAGAAAATTGTACCATAATGAATGTTCAAGGTATAATGGAAAGAGAACACCAATAATTAGAGGGAAGGGGTTTTTGACATGGATGGCGCGAAGTTCCAAGTTCATTCTGACGACGTTAGAAAAGCGACACATGAAGCATTAGAAAGAAGAGGCGTAACAAATGAAGACATAGCCAAAATCGTTTTGGATATGCAACTCCCTTACAATGAAGGGCTTAAAATCGAACATTGTTTGGAATCAGTTGAAAGTGTTTTACGCAAACGTGAAATGCAACACGCCCTATTAGTGGGAATCGAACTCGACGAACTAGCAGAACAAGGGAAATTATCCCGTCCGCTTCAGCAAATTATCGGGTCAGATGAAGGGTTGTTCGGCGTTGATGAAATGATCGGATTAGGTGCGGTGTTAACTTATGGCAGTATTGCAGTTACAACATTCGGTCATTTGGATAAAAATAAAACTGGTATTATTCATGAACTAGATACAAAAATTGGCGGCCATGTTCACACGTTCTTAGATGATTTAGTCGCGAGTATTGCTGCTTGTGCATCAGCGCGTATTGCCCACCGGACCCGCGATCTTGAAGAGCAAGGTAGGACGTTTGAAGATCTTGCTCCAGAAGAGACGACACCAGAAACACATGTTGAAGGTGCAGAGACGTAAAGAAGTATTCTAAATGTTCTTTCTGTAAGCGGTTGTAATTGCGAAATGCATTGAAACCAGCCAGAAAGGAATGGTATTATTAAAAATGAAACATAGAAAATTATTCGAGAAAAGGGAGGTCACTTTATGTTAAACAAGAAATTTGGTTTATTTGCTGCAGTAACACTTGCAGGCTCTGTATTTTTAGCAGGTTGCGGCGATGACGAAGCTACAGAAGGCGAAGGCGGAGGTTCATCAGATCCAGAATTCCTTAGCATTCTAACTGGCGGAACAACAGGTACGTATTATCCACTAGGTGGCGCAATGGCAAACATCATTGAAACAGAAACTGGCTTGGATACGACTGCTGAAGTTTCACAAGCATCTGCTGCGAACATGACAGCACTTGCTGACGGAGATGCACAAATTGCATTTGTTCAAACAGATACGGCATTTTATGCATCTGAAGGATCGAATATGTTTGAAGGCGAAGTAATCGATACAGTTTCTGCTATCGGTGCACTTTATCCAGAAACAATTCAATTAGTAACAACTTCAAGTTCAGGAATTGCTTCATTTGATGATTTGTCAGGTAAGAAAATCTCAGTTGGTGCTCCTGGTTCAGGAACTTATATTAACGCTGAACAATTGTTAGAAATCCATGGTATGACTATGGACGATATCGATGCACAAAACCTTGACTTTGGTGAGTCACAAGAAAGCTTGCAGTCAGGTCAAATTGATGCAGCCTTCATCACTGCTGGTACTCCAACAGGCGCAGTTGAAAGTCTTGGAGCTACTTCAGACGTAGTGATTGTCCCTGTAGAAAAGGACAAAGCTGATGAATTGATCGAGAAATACCCTTACTATGCACATGATACTGTACCGTCTGGTATTTATGGATTAACTGAAGAAGTTCCGACTGTTTCAGTTCTAGCGATGTTAGTTGTACAAAACGATCTTTCAGAAGATCTTGTTTACAACATCACAAAAGCAATCTATGAAAACACAGATCAAATCCAGCATGCAAAAGCAGAATTCATCAAGTCAGAAACAGCTCTTGATGGAATCGGCATTGACATTCATCCTGGCGCACAAAAGTATTTTGACGAAGTAAATTAATTGAATGAGCGAGTAACTGACGGCAAAGCGCTAGCTTTTCGTCAGTTATTTATTTTTTTAGATGGAGGAGAATAGAATATGCGGTTTACCCGGATACATAAATTCCTTCTTTTAGTGATTGTCCTCATCTTAATTAGCTCCTTAATCGCATTCACCCCTTCCAAAAAATATTATGTGTTTATCGATAATGAGACTGAAGACATTGCGGCATATGTACCGGTAGAAAGCCGGTTTTTTCAAATCATATATACCCATTCGATTCACTTATCAGAAGTTATTGAAAGCTACAAAATAACAGGAAACGATCAGTTGATGATGACAGAGCTTGAATACGAAGATTTTAATATTGGAATGCCTTCAAATGCAGGAGAAGGGGAAACCTTTGTCGAAAAGGATGGTAAATACTTTATTAAAAATATGACAAGAAAAATTCCGGAGTTCCGCTTATTTGTGGGGGATGTAGATGCTGACTTGTCATTCAAAACCAAAGGACACCAGATGGATTTAAAAAAAACGCTTGAACGAGGAGAGTCATATACGTTTCGAGTAGAAAACGTATCCCTGTTTCAACTAAGAAAAGGAGTGAGAATTGATGAGCGATAAGTTGCCTCCAGAAGAACACACGCAGCAGAAACTTCCGCCAGAGGACGAGTCTTACATCTCAGAAGAAAAACAAAAGGAAATTTTACAGAAATACGATCCTGAATCCAATACGCGGGATTTAAGCGGAATGATTAAACATGTGGTCTTTTTTGGATTATTAGCTTTTTCCTTGTTCCAGCTCTATACTGCCATTTTCGGCCAGTATACCGCGTATATTCAGCGGTCGATTCACTTAGGATTTGCCTTATCCTTAATTTTCCTGTTATTCCCAGCTCGTAAACGTAAAGGAGCTCGTCATAAAGTTGCTTGGTATGATTATATTCTGGCATTATTATCAGTTGGCGTAGCTGCTTATTGGCCAATCATGTATGACGATTTAGTATTCCGTCTTGGACGTGTGACTGAATTAGATTTAATTGTCGGGATTTTAGCGGTCCTTCTAACATTAGAAGCGACAAGGCGAGCAGTCGGCATGCCGATTACCATTATTGCTAGTTTGTTTTTGACTTATGCCTTTTTTGGACCTTACTTCCCAGGGTTCTTGCGTCATAGAGGACAGGATTTAGAATCACTTGTTCAATTGATGTTCTACACAACAGATGGTGTGCTTGGAACACCAATCGGCGTTTCGGCTACGTTTATATTCACCTTCTTGTTATTTGGATCATTTTTAGTCAAAACAGGAGTAGGCCAATATTTTAATGATTTGGCCGTATCATTAGCCGGGAATTTAGTTGGGGGACCAGCAAAAGTAGCGATTTTCTCAAGTGCCCTGCAAGGGACGATTTCTGGAAGCTCGGTTGCTAACGTTGTAACTTCAGGTTCTTACACAATTCCGATGATGAAAAAGTTAGGTTATAAGAAAGAATTTGCCGGAGGGGTAGAAGCAGCAGCCTCTACAGGTGGACAATTAATGCCACCAATCATGGGAGCCGCAGCCTTCTTGATGGTAGAATTTATCGGAGGCGTGACTTATTGGGAAATTGCCAAAGCGGCAACGATACCAGCGCTTTTGTATTTCACAGGTGTTTGGATCATGACCCACTTTGAAGCAAAACGCATTGGCTTGAAAGGGCTTTCCCCAGAAGAAATGCCGGATCGTAAAGAAGTATTGAAGAAAATCTACTTACTGACGCCAATTCTTGCGATCATCGTCTTTTTATTGATCGGTGTGCCAACAATGCAAGCGGCACTTTACGGGATTTTACTCACCATATTTGTAAGTGCTTTTAATAAAGAAACGCGCTTGAACTTTAAAGACATGATTTTAGCTTTAGTTGATGGTGCAAGAACGGCATTAGCGGTAGCAGCAGCAACAGCAGCAGCTGGGATTATTGTTGGGGTTGTCGTGAAAACTGGACTTGGTTTAAGTTTGGCGAATGGATTGGTTTCAGCGTCAGGCGGTAATGTCTTGTTAACTTTATTCTTCACGATGTTAGCAGCGATTGTCCTAGGTATGGGATCGCCAACAACAGCCAACTACGTTATTACGTCTACAATCGCAGCACCTGCTATTATTACGCTGTTGATGTTAGATGAGCCTGTTGGAGCAGCGGTGCCACTTGTAGTTGCATTATCTGCCCATTTGTTTGTTTTCTATTTTGGTATTATTGCCGACATCACACCACCTGTTGCACTTGCCGCATTTGCTGCGTCAGGTATCTCAGGTGGCGAGCCGATACGGACCGGTTTTATTGCAGCTAAATTAGCAGCAGCAGCCTTTATCATTCCGTATATGTTCGTTTTATCACCATCATTATTGATGATTGATACAACTTGGCCAGAATTAATTTGGGTATTGATTACCGCATTATCCGGTATGGTTGCAATTGGAGCCGGATTGATCGGGTATTGGTATCGTAAGCTCAACTGGTTCGAGCGTATTATCACATTTGCAACTGGACTGGCTTTAATTTATCCAGAAGGCATGACTGATATTATTGGAGCGGTATTGTTTGTTATCTTGTTTGGTATCCAATGGATGGCACGCGATAAAAAACCTAGTAAAACAGCACAAGCATAAAAGAAAGAGAACCGGTCGGGCTGATGCCTGACCGGTTTTTTTGCGTTTATTCATATTTATTGTAAACACGAAAAAAGCCATCACCCGAAGGCGATGACTTTTTCAAAGCAAACTTTGTTCCTAAAGCTTGCAGTGGGTTTGGCACCCAATAATTCTTACTGATTGTTGAAATCTCATAAGAACGATGGATGTCGAACTTGTTACTAAATTCATCATATCTTGTTCATAAAGAAATGTAAAGTTGTTAGAAATTTCGGCGAATAGAGAAAAAAATCCATGATTTCGAATGCTCCAGATTTTTTATTTTTCAAAAAGGATTGCCGGTAGGTAAATCGTGGTATAAAATAAGAACAAACGTTCCCTTTTGAGAGGTGAGTATGATGAAGAAGCAAGAACTACCGGAAGCTTCTATCTTCTGCATCGATATGTGCGGCTTTTACGCGAGTGTTTCAGCGGTTGAGCTTGGACTAGACCCTCTAGAAGTTTGTCTTGCAGTTGTCGGAAATCAGGAACGAAAAGGCAGTGTGGTACTAGCAGCATCGCCAATGATGAAAAAACGTTTTGGTGTCAGGACAGGTACCCGGCTGTTTGAAATTCCAAATCATCAAGACATTTTATTAGTAGAACCGAAAATGAAGTTGTACTTACAAAAATCTATGAGCATCACCGAACTATTGGCAAGTTATGTACCAAAAGAATCGATTCATATTTACAGTGTGGATGAAAGTTTCATTGAACTGACAGGGACTGAAAAATTGTGGGGTCCGCCAGAATCTACTATGCGCCGCATTCAGCAGGAATTATTAGATTCTTTTAAACTGCCATCTTCAGTTGGTGGGGGACCCAATATGTTACTGGCGAAATTAGCATTAGATTTAGAAGGGAAAAATACAGGTTTTGCTTACTGGAGTTATCGTGATGTACCGAAAAAATTATGGCCGGTACAACCATTAAGTCGAATGTGGGGAATTGGATCTCGAACAGAGAAAACCTTAAACAGTATGGGGATTTTTTCTGTAGGAGATTTGGCGTGTACTGACGTAGCTGTTTTGGAAAAACAATTTGGGATTATGGGCAATCAGCTTTATCAACATGCAAATGGCATTGACCTTTCGGATATGGGGTCCCCATTAGTCGAAGGGCAGATTAGCTATGGCAAAGGCCAAATTTTGTATAGAGATTACATAGAAGAACAAGACATCATGACGATTATTTTGGAAATGTGTGAAGACGTTGCAATGCGAACACGACAAGCTCGGCGAGCAGGACGAACCATCCATTTGAGTATCGCTTATAGTAAAACAGCTTTTGGAGGCGGATTTTCTCGTTCTCGCTCTATTGACGAAGCAACAAATGACACCATGGAGATGTATCGCGTCTGTCAAAGTCTTTTCCGCGAACATTTTCAACACAAACCGGTTCGCCAAATTTCACTAGCCATCAGCAATTTAGAAGAAGAGTCATCTATGCAGCTGAGTCTCTTTGATGAAAAGAAATTTGAAAACAGACAGCTCGGAGAAGCGATGGACACGATTCGAAAACGGTATGGCTATTCAGCCATCTACCGTGGCATATCTGCTACGCAAGCAGGCACGGCCATCGCACGAACAAAATTAATTGGAGGACACAACAAAGAATAAAGGGGGTGGGGCGAGTGAAACACAATAAATATTTAAAAGTCGTAGGTGACGTTAAAGATCGCGGGCGTATTAAGTGGACAGCGTTAATGTTGCCAGAGCATGTCGAAATGATTCGGGAATGGTATGCAAAAGACGAGCTAGTAGCAAAGCCTGAATTGACGGAAGATGATTTACAGGTATTACAAGAGGAGATGGATATTGCGTTAAAGCGTCAATGTGAAGTGGTGATTCAAAGTTGGACAGAAGGTGTGATTTATGAGTACAGAGGGACGATTGAAGGCATTGATGCAAGAAACCGCATAATTGTGTTTAGAGAGGGCGAGAAAAGACAGAGGCTACCGATAGATCGAGTCGTTTCGATTGTGATAATTGAGTAGCAAGCTATAACTACAATATTCAAGGCGTTGCGGTTTAGAGCAAAGATACTCCGGTAACGCAAGTCTCAATCAATAGCTTCTTAGCTCACTTTTACGAGAAAGTAAGAGAGTGGAGATGTAGTTTAAACTCATTTTTAGTAGGCGAGAAAAAGAGTGTTCTTTAAATTTCAAAACTAGAAGTTATCTTTAATAAATTCACCTCCTGATTTATTCTGAAAATTAAGATTATTTATTGACTATTAATTAGCGAACCAGTAATCTGACATTGAGTATAATAAATACACAATAAGGAGGAAGGTATATGATTAATTCGGTTGAAGGAAAGAACTTTAAAGTAACCCCTCTGTTTCACTATATCCAAAGGCAAGCAGAAGCAGCTGGTCTATATGTTCATTGGGCAAATGCCAAAGAAACATTACAACTTTTTGAGAATGAAGAGTCTTTAAGGTTAGGGAAACGCTATATTGGAGCTATTCAATATGAAGGAAGTAATAAACATTTAGAAAAAGAACCCGATAAAGTGAGTCTTCGGTTTAAGAGAAGCAATCTTGCAGATTATTTGAGAGCAAATCTAGAAAAGGTCACAACATTTCGGCGCGATAAAAATATAGGGCCAGCTATAAATACTTCAGCCGAGTCTATTGCCTTTAAATTTCACAGGTTAGAAAAAGATGAGGAAGAAACTATTAAGGAAATTTTTTCTGTAGTAGAAAAGCATTATTCATCAGAATAAGTCGTCGATTCTATGTGCACATTTTCTTTGCCCCCAGCTGCAATGTGGTGTCGTCACTGAAAGTGAGAAAAATTCGAGTTATTTTCCAAATCCAAGAAAAGTTAAATCATTTTATTAGTAACGCTCGTCTTTTGCTGAAAAAATAGACATAAAAAAACTCCTCACTCTGAACTTTACAGAATGAGGAGTTTCGTATTTCACTCGAAAAACGAGCAAAGTACAACATAATAACCAATGGTCTGTACTGGGATCGAACCAGTGACCCCTTCGATGTCAACGAAGTGCTCTCCCGCTGAGCTAACAGACCTCAATTTCCAGGACAAATTTAATTATAGCTCGTCCATAGAAAAAGTCAATACTAGTAAAAATAGAAAAGATAGCCTATTGTCCAACGCCCCTAAAGCCTGCATCCTGTGCATCTTGTTCAGAGCAAAACCATTCTTCTGGATTGGTTTGTTCGTAGGAAGAATCACTTGGCAAATGATAGATTTTATTGCCATTGCGGTTAATATTGCCTTTAATATCGCATTCGTCCTTTTGTTGTCCAGAAGAAGGGGATGTGTTGGCAGCTGGTTCTTGTCCGTAAGCATCTGCATTGAATCCGCGGTCAGTTGAATAATTTTCGTATTGCCAAATGCCAACTTTGTTTTCTTTAGCGATTTGTTCGGCTTGTTCAAATTGTTCAAGGTAACGCGTGTTGGGTGGAAAGACATAAGCGACTCTAGCTAGACCGGATCTAATCATTTGTTCTTGAACACTTTCGCCATCAACATAAATATAAGCGAGCAATCGGTCATAATCGTCAAAGCGGTCACCGACATCAAATTCGATAGAGACATCACCCGATTCAATAATTCGTTTGTTTTCTTCCGTGGCATCTTTGCCAAGCGGTTGTTCGCCTAAGCGCGGGTGATTGGTTTCCGGTGTATCCATCAATAAATAACGAACAGTTACTTCTTTGCCTTCATACATAATTTTAATGGTATCGCCGTCAATGACTTGTGTTACTTCCACATCTATTTGATCGGTTGTGTTGGGTGTATCAATGGAATCGACCATTCCGCAGCCTGATAAAAAAAACAAAGCTAGTAATATGATTTTTAGTTTCATTGCAACCCCTGCTTTCGTTCTTTTATTATACGAACAATCGACTAGCCTGGCAATCGACTCTGTTGCATAATAAAACGCCTCTTTCAACTATTGATTGAAAAGGCGTCGCTATGTACGGAAGTGATAAAGTTGGATTAACATCATCAATTAAAGTGCAGACTCCGAAGGTACTTGGGTTTCCGTGTAATACAGAAGAGATTCCTCAGTTACGTTTTCTAACTTTTCCTTATTGACTCCGACTTCTAATTCACCTGTGAAAATAGGTTCCCACCATTTTGCCTGTTCATTCATACAAGTTCCTCCTCGAAATTGTAATGGTATTGTTTGACTATTCTATACCCCTAAAGGTTACACTAATAAACAAACATTGTGAAAAAGCCGAAAAGCTTTAAAGGAGAGATAGTGGATGATTTCAATTGGTATTATTGGAGCGGGAATTATAGGAGAACGTGTTATAAAGCAACTGCAACAAGAAGAAAGCCGCGTAGAAATAAAAATCGTCTACGATGAACACACTGAACGACTTACAGAAATTAGCCAAACTTATGGAATTCCGATGGCAAAATCTATCGAAGATGTTCTTCATTCGGATATAAATTGGGTTTATATTGCGACACCTCCCGCGTTTCATGCAGAAATTGCGGAGCTGGCAGCGAGTGCAGGAATTAATATATTGTGTGAAAAACCGTTAGCTCATAATGTCGAGGGCGGCGAGTCCATGGTGGAGTCTGTGCTAAACAATCGTGTACAAACGGCTATGCACTTTCCGTTAATGTATAAACCGGTCATTCGCGAAATGTCTAAGCGTATTAAAACCGGACACATTGGGGAAATTTTTCGCATTGAACTTCAAACTTTCTTCCCGGACTGGCCAAGACTGTGGCAGCAAAATTCGTGGATTGGTTCGAGAAATCAAGGAGGATTTGTTCGTGAAGTCTTCCCCCATTATTTTCAGTTAATGAATCGGTTGTTTGGTGAACTATCCTTTACTTCTCATCACATTACTTATCCTGAACAAGCAGATAAATGTGAAACAGGGATGATTGCGCATGGACTAACTGAAAAACAAATTCCTTTTCTATTGACGGGAATTAGCAACATCGGTCAAAAAGAGTTATTGCAGTTTAAAGTATACGGAGACAAAGGTGTGCTAACGTTAGAGAATTGGACAACCCTTTACGAGTCGGTAAAAGGTGAAGACCGCCAATTGATTGGCAACTTTGAAGAAGTTCCTTCGCTTTTTGATGAAATGAACGACCAATCGACGTTGTTAGTCAGTTTTGAAGAAGGATTAATTGTTCAACGCTATATCGATCATTTATTGGCTGAATAGAAGTATAGATTGAAGTCATTAGTTTAGCGTATGAGTTATCGCGATGGGTATAATATAGAAACCTAGAGGAGGTTGAATAATGAATTTTACTGCGACGGATGTAGAACGCATGATTGAAGAGCAACGGAATTATTATTATACAGGGGACACAAAACCAGCAAGTTTCCGCATCGAGCAATTGGACCGGCTAAAAAGTGTTATACAAGCGTATGAAGCAGATGTTATTGATGCCTTACAGAAAGACTTAGGAAAGAGTGAGTTCGAAGCTTATGCAACAGAAGTCGGATTTGTTCTCGATAGCATTGGCCATATGGCGAAAAATCTAGAAGGTTGGATGAAGCCAGAGTCTGTTAAAACCCCGCTTCATCTACAGCCATCAAAGAGCTTTGTTATTCGCGAGCCTTATGGTTCTGTTTTAGTTATTGGACCTTTTAATTATCCATTTCAACTAGTGATGGAGCCATTAATTGGCGCGATTATAGGTGGGAATTGTGCCATCGTCAAACCATCTGAAGCCACGCCGCACGTAGCGAAAGTTATCCGAAACATCATTGAAGAAGCATTTCCTTCTTACTATATTCGTGTCGTTGAAGGCGAACGAGAAGAAGTAACAGCGTTGATCCATGCTTCGTTCGATTATATTTTCTTTACAGGTAGCGTCAATGTAGGGAAAGTCATTATGAAAGCAGCATCTGAACGATTAACACCGATTACATTAGAACTTGGTGGTAAGAGTCCGGCGATAGTAGATCAAACGGCAGATATTGATTTGGCTGTAAAACGAATCGCATGGGGCAAATTGATGAATACGGGACAAACTTGTGTAGCTCCTGACTATATTTGTGTACATGAGTCGATTAAAGACGAATTTATAAAACAATTAACGAAAACAATACAAAATTTCTATGGCAAAGATGCACAAAAAAGTCCTGATTATGGTCGCATTGTTAACACGCAACATTTTGACCGGTTAGCAGAAATAGTCCGAAAAGAAAGCAATCATATTGTTTATGGTGGCACAATGGATCGTGAGGATTTGTATATCGAACCGGTTTTACTCGATCGCATTGGTTGGGATAGCCCGTCAATGGAAGATGAAATTTTCGGTCCGATTTTGCCGATTATTGGCTATACCGATTTACCGGTATTAGTACACCAAATTCGCAAATTACCAAAACCGTTATCGGCATATTTCTTCTCAGAAAACGAACGTGCTACACAATTTTTCTTAGATCAGTTGCCATTTGGTGGAGGTTGTATTAACGATACAGTTTCTCATGTAGGCAGTGCGTATTTGCCATTTGGTGGAGTGGGTACATCTGGAATGAGCTCTTATCATGGAAAAGCAAGCTTTGAAACATTTACACATGCCAAAGCCATTTTGAAAAAATCTACTAAATTGTCGACAAATCTATTGTTTCCGCCTTATAAGAACAAAGCGAAATGGATTAAAACAGTGTTAAAATAATCGGTCTTTGGATTGTTTTTACTCTAGAAAAAGATTGTTCAGTATATGTAAAATGAATGAAAGTAAAAAGGAAAGAGAGCAGCAACGCGGCTGCTCTCTTTCTCTTGGTTAACTAGTGTGCTGTAAAAGGATTTTAGCAACAGTGCCAATTCCTCTAGCGCTGGATATAGAGAGTTTTCCTTTATGCTCTTGAATGATTTTTTGAGAAACAATTAATCCTAATCCGGTACCGCTCGCTTTTGTAGTGAAAAAAGGTTCGAAAATCTCATTTAAGTCTTTTTCAGAAATGCCTTTACCTGTATCTTCAAAAGAGATAGAAAACATGTCATTTTCTTCAGCTTTTAAAGAAACACGAACCTCTCCTGGCTCCTGCATCGACTCGACTGCATTTTTTAATAAGTTAATGAAAACTTGTTTTAAGTGATGTTCTTCTCCGTTAAGTTGAAAATCTTTTTCCCAGTCTTTAACCAATGTAACACCATTCATATTCAATTCTGAACTAAATAATAGAAGAATGTCATCCAATGCTTTTTGGACACTAAAGACTTTTAATGTTGCAGCTTGCGGTTTAGCTAAGACCAAAAATTCACTGATGATTAAGTTGATACGGTCTAACTCTGATTGGATCAATTCGGTATACTCTGGAAAACGGTGTTTCGGATCATGATGCATCATTTGGATAAACCCAGAAATAACGGTCATCGGATTTCTAATTTCATGAGCGACTCCAGCTGCGATTTCTCCGGCAAGCTTTAATTTTTCAGTTTGTACCATTAGTTTTTCGGATTCTTTTTGGTAGCTAATGTCACGTGAAATCATGGAAGTCGCAACTACTTTTTCAGCATCATCGAAAATCGGAGATAATGTAATTTGTGCGTGAAAACGACTGCCATCTTTTCGAACATCTTCGGTTTCTAATAAGGAATAGCTTTTTCCTTGTTGAACTTGTTGTGTGCGCATTTTAACTGCTAATGTATTTTCAGCTGAATAGATGGGCAAGCTTTGCCCAATACATTCTTCTGAAGTCCAACCATATAGTTCTTCGAAAGCGGGATTAACCGCGATAATTTTCTCTTCTGAATCGAAGACGGCAATTGCATCTTTCGCAGTTTCAAAAAACAACTGCAAATAACCTTCTTTTGACAATAACGCTTTTTCCATTGAGGCATTTTTCGCCTCTAATTGTTTCCAGTAGCGACTAAAGTAGAGACTGTGAAGCAAAGTGAGGAAAAAAATGCTTAATGTGAAAACGACAATAGATAATTGATTATAAGAAAGTGGAGCTCCTGGCACAAAGCGATCATATACAGTAAGAAAAAGTACAAATTCAATAGCTGTTAGGAGTCCAAGATATAGAATCGGTTTCGTTTCGTTATACAATGCGCATATAATAATAGGGACGACAAAATAAATAAGTGTAATCGGAGCCGAAGATTCGAAATTCAAAATAAATATGTAAAAATTCATAGCAAAAAGCATGGCGTATTGCAACGCACGCTCATTCATTTTTGTGATAAACAGCTGTAATAACAAGTAGGTGGAAATTCCAAAAAATGGAGAAATGACTGCTGTGTTTATATCTGTGATTTGATTGAGTAGAAAGTGGAAAATGCTAAGTGCTCCATATATATGGATAAATAATTGACTTCTTTTACGATTGATAAGCTTGCTTTCCATTAGACACCTCGGTATTTTTAACAATAGAATTTAAACGAGTAAGTTTTGTTTCGTTGTAAATGCCTGTTTTTTATTAAAAGTTTAGTTCGAAAACACATAGAAATATAATTTTGAGTTCAACTTATACTATAATACTATAAGTCAGGACTGTGCGAACATCTATGATTTTGATATGATTATAAGATCGAGGAGTGATAATGTTGACTTATCAATGGAATCAAAACGAAACGGTCGATTTATTAAAAGAGTTAGTGGAAGTTCCAAGCCCATCAGGATATACAATGGACGTGATGTCAAAAATCAGTGCATTATTGACACAGTGGAATGTTGAATATAAAACAACTCACAAAGGGGCTGTAATTGCGACGATCCCTGGAGAAAACCAAGAGCAACATCGTCTATTAACGGCGCATGTCGATACACTTGGTGCAATGGTAAAAGAAATTAAACCAAGCGGTCGTTTAAAATTGTCTTTAGTAGGCGGCTTTAAATTTAATGCTATTGAAGGTGAAAATTGCCTAATACATAAAGCGGACGGCTCAACAGTTTCAGGAACGATTTTGTTGCATCAAACGACTGTTCACGTTTATAAAGATGCAGGTACGGCGGAGCGCAGTGCAGATAATATGGAAGTACGGTTAGATGAGAAAGCTTTTTCTAAAGATGACGTACGTAATTTAGGAATCGAAGTAGGAGATTTTGTTTCGTTTCAGCCAAGATTTGAAGCAACTTCGTCTGGATATATTAAATCCCGTCATTTAGATGATAAAGCAAGCACGGCTTTAGTTCTTCAATTAGTTAAACATTTGAGTGAAACTAAAGAGCAATTGCCATATACAACTCATTTTTATATTTCCAATAATGAAGAAATTGGCTACGGTGGAAACGCAAGTATCCCACTCGAAACCCAGGAATACATTGCCGTTGACATGGGCGCTATTGGAGACGGACAAGAATCAGACGAATATACAGTTTCCATTTGTGCAAAAGATTCCAGCGGTCCTTATCATTACGGTTTGACTCGTCACTTGATTGCTTTAGCGCAAACGAATTCCATTGACTACAAAGTAGACATTTATCCATATTACGGTTCGGATGCATCAGCTGCGATTAGTGCAGGGCATGATATTAAGCACGCCTTGTTTGGTCCTGGAATTGAAGCTTCCCATTCGTATGAACGTACGCATATCGATTCCTTAAAAGCGGCGGCAGCATTGCTTCATGCATATGTATTGTCTCCATTGGTTTCATAAGAGTTAGGAGAGGATTTCATGAACAGCAAAGAATTATTAGCGTCAATTCCTTATAAACAAGTTAAAGGACCATTGCCAGAACATATTGAGCATTTAACAATTGACTCTCGTGATATAAAAGCAAATTCAGCTTTTATTTGTATCAAGGGCTATACAGTAGACGGCCATGATTTTGCGCAACAAGCAGCAAATCAAGGAGCAACACTAATTATTACTGAAAAACCAATGACGATTGACAATGCGACGGTAGTAGAAGTTGAAAGTACTTCGCGAACACTCGGACTTTTAGCGGCTAAATTTTACGATTATCCATCTAAGCTTTTGCATATGATTGGAGTTACTGGCACAAATGGCAAGACGAGTGTAGCAGGTATTTTGCATTCAATGTTAATGGAGTTGGGCGAAAAGTCAGCATTGACGGGAACAATTGGTTTTAATTTAAATGGACAATTGCATCCATCAGCAAATACAACAAACGATGTGTTAACAACTCAACAAATGATTGCACGTGCACGAGATGAAGATTGTTCGCATATGACAATGGAAGTTTCATCGCACGGGTTAGTTTTAGGACGTCTAGCTGGTGTAGAATTTGATACCGCTATATTCACTAATTTGACGCACGATCATTTGGATTTCCATGGAACGATGGAAGAGTATGGACATGCTAAAGCGTTATTATTTTCACAGCTTGGACAAGATCTTGCCAATCAAAAGCAAGCAATCTTAAACGCTGATGATCCTTGGTCTAAAGAACTCGCGAAAATGACACCTCATCCGGTATACACTTACGGCATTCAAAACGATGCCCAGTTTCAGGCAAAAAACATTCAATTGATGCATACGGGTACAAGCTTCACGTTGACATGCGTTGAAGGTGAATTTCCTGTAACGATGAAGCTCTTGGGTGAATTCAATGTATCAAATGCATTGGCATCGATTGCAGCTTTGTATGCAGAAGGATATACAATTGACGAAATCTTGAAGGCGCTTGCGAAAATTGCGCCGGTAGAAGGACGTATGCAAAAAGTTGAAGTCGAAGCGCCTATATCGATTTTTATCGATTATGCTCATACGCCTGATGCCATCGAAAAAGCAATTGATGCCGTTCAAGATTTTAAAAAGAGCCGCATCATTTTCTTAGTGGGAACAGGTGGCAACCGTGATAAAACGAAACGTCCAATCATGGCTGCTAAAGCATCGATTGCTGATTACGTTGTTTTAACAACAGATGACCCGCGTGATGAAGCGTATGACAGTATTTTAGGTGATTTAGAAGTGGGGATGACGCATAGTAATTTCGCGTGTATTGGTGATCGTGCAAAAGCTGTCGAGCATGCCGTTGAGCAAGCAGAAGCTGGCGACATCATCATTCTTGCTGGAAAAGGGCATGAAGACTACCAAATTATTGGGAATACGAAATATCCACACAGTGATAAAGAAATTGCGATACAACAAGCATTGAAAAAGTTTCAGTAAAAGGAGCCTTTAATGGCTTCTTTTTTCTGTAGCTGTTAAAATCCTTGTTTTTTTCAGTCCCCTTCTCTAATATGAAGAGAGTAGATTAAAGGAGCGTATAAACATGTCAGACCAATTAAAGAATGAAATTCAAAATAGAAGAACCTTCGCCATCATCTCCCACCCGGATGCTGGTAAAACGACGTTAACTGAAAAATTATTGTTATTTGGTGGAGCTATTCGTGATGCCGGAACAGTAAAAGGGAAAAAAAGTGGCAAGTTCGCTACTTCCGATTGGATGGAAATTGAAAAACAACGCGGAATTTCTGTAACTTCTTCCGTTATGCAATTTGACTATGATGGTCATCGTGTCAACATCTTAGATACACCTGGACACCAAGATTTCAGTGAAGATACGTACCGTACTTTAATGGCAGTAGATAGCGCTGTAATGATCATTGATGTCGCTAAAGGGATTGAAGCACAAACTGTTAAACTATTTAAAGTGTGTAAAATGCGCGGTATACCCATTTTTACGTTCATCAACAAAATGGACCGTCAAGGGAAAGAACCATTAGAATTAATGGAAGAACTTGAAGAAGTTCTTGGCATTCAATCATATGCTATGAACTGGCCAATCGGTATGGGGAAAGAATTTCTCGGAATTTATGACCGTTTTAACAAACGTGTTGAACCTTTCCGTTCAGAAGGGGAACGTTTCCTCGACCTAGATGAAAACGGTCGCTTGATCGAAGACCATGAAATGAAAAAAACATCTTATTACACGCAAGCAATGGATGATATTGATTTGTTGGACGAAGCAGGGAATGAGTTTTCATTTGACCGTGTTAAAAAAGGTGAATTGACGCCTGTTTTCTTCGGTAGTGCATTAGCTAATTTTGGTGTGGAAACATTCCTTGAAACGTATTTGCAATTTGCGCCACCACCGCAACCGCGTATTACGCAAGAGGAAGAAATCATTGATCCAACGGAAATGCCATTTTCAGGATTTATCTTTAAAATTCAAGCCAATATGAATCCCGCTCACCGCGATCGTATCGCTTTTGTTCGTATCGTATCGGGTAAATTTGAGCGTGGGATGAACGTAACGTTAGCGCGTACAGGGAAAAATATTAAATTGTCCCAAACTACGCAGTTTTTAGCGGATGATCGTGAAATGGTCAGTGAAGCAGTAGCGGGCGACATCATCGGTTTGCATGATGTAGGGAATTATCAAATTGGAGATACAATCACAAGCGGGAAGAAATTCCAATTTGAGAGTCTACCACAGTTTACGCCAGAACTATTTGTAAAAGTAACGGCCAAAAACGTCATGAAACAAAAACATTTTCATAAAGGGATTCTTCAATTGGTACAAGAAGGGGCCATTCAATACTACAAAACATTGCATTTAGAAGAAGTGATTCTTGGCGCAGTCGGTCAACTTCAGTTTGAAGTATTCGAGCACCGGATGAAAAACGAATATAATGTAGATGTGCGTATGGAGCCAGTAGGCAACAAAATCGCTCGTTGGATTGAAAATGAAGAAGATGTAAAAGAATCAATGTCAAGCGGGCGTTCAATGCTTGTTCGCGATCGTTTCGATAACTATGTATTCTTATTCGAGAACGAGTTTGCAACACGCTGGTTCCAAGATAAGAATCCAGACATTCGTTTGTATAGTCTTTTATAGAAGTGAATACCTGTTTAAGCAGATTTAAACTGCAGACAACTTCGATTTATTCGAACTGTCTGCAGTTTTTTTCTTTTTTCCAAAAGTGTCAGAAGAGTGAACACGCTCTATTAAATTTGCGGTTGTAGGAAATTTTTCTTATGATTAAAGAACACAGTAAAGAGAGGGTTTGAAAAAAATGAAAATAAGTGATTTTTCCATAAAACGGCCTGTCTTTACCATCGTCATCATGTTTTTGGTTATTATTCTAGGGATCGTATCGTTTACACGAATTCCGATTACGTTAATTCCAGAACTAAATCCACCAATAGGTGTAGTGGTAACGAATTATCCAGGGGCTAGTCCTACAGAAGTAAGTGAAAAAATTACTAAGCCATTAGAGGCGAATTTAGCAACGTTACCAGGCATAAAATCGATTCAATCGAATAGCCAAGAAGGATCGAATTTTATCCTTTTGGAATTTGACTGGTCTACAGATATCGATGATGTTCAGCCAGATATTGCGCAAAGAATCGATCAAACGCCGATACCTGATGATTCAAATGATCCGCGCTTTTTAAAGTTTGATCCAGCCCAATTCCCGATTTTGCAATTGTCTTTGCGTTCGAGTAATCCAGATGCAGACGTCCGCGTAATTGCAGACGAATTGGAAACAGAACTCCGTCAAACAGAAGGAGTTGCAAGTGTAAACATTTCAGGTTCTTTAATAGAAGAAATTCAAATTGAATTAGATCAAGCTGCACTTGAAGAACGTGGCTTGCAACAATCAGATGTTGTGCAACTTATCCAGGCAAACAACATTTCCCTTCCAGGAGAACCCATTGAAACAGAAGATGGTCGTAACTTAACAACACGTATCATCAGTACGTTAACAAGTGTAGAAGAAATCCGGAATTTAGTTTTAACGATTGATCCATTAGAAGGCGACAACATAACAATTGATGATGTTGCGAATGTGGAAATTAGTGAACGTCAAAGTAGTAGTGAAACAAGAACGAACGAAGAACCTGCTGTATTGTTGTCAGCTCTGCAAGAGTCTCAAGCAAATACAGCAGATGTTTCAGATGCTTTTCAGAAGCGACTTGATGAACTTTTGAGTGAAGATCGTTTTGAAGGCGTAAAAGCAGATATTTTATTTGACCAAGGTGATTATGTCAAATTAGCCATTGGCAATATTGGCCAGACTTTAGTTTTGGGTGGCATCTTTGCGATGCTTGTTCTTTTCTATTTCTTACGAGGTATTAAAAGTCCAATCATTATTGGTGTTGCGATTCCGTATTCAGTTATTGTGACGTTTGTTCTTATGTTTTTTGCAGATTTTGCTTTAAATATTTTAACCTTAGGTGCATTAGCATTAGGAATCGGTATGCTTGTAGATAATGCTATCGTCGTTATTGAAAATATTGAGCGGCATTTAGCAATGGGCAAAAATGCTAAAAAAGCAGCATCGGAAGGTGCAAAAGAAGTTTCAGGTGCGATTATCGCATCTACGCTTACGACCGTAGCTGTTTTTATCCCGGTTATTTTCATATCAGGGTTAATCGGAGAGATTTTCTTTGAATTTGCCTTAACGATATCGTTTAGTCTATTTGCTTCTTTAGCCGTTGCCTTAACTGTTATTCCAATGATGGCTTCGAGAATGCTCGGTAAACCGGGGAGTAAGCCAAAAGTTCAAAAAGACACGTCAAGAAGCGTCAAAGCTTTTGAAGGCTCTGTTATTTGGGCGCTACGAAATCGCATTGTAGTTTTATTTACAGCGTTCGTATTATTAATCGTTGGCGCTTTTGGTGTAATGCAAGTAGGAACAGAGTTTATACCAGCTACAGATGAAGGATTTGTTAGCGTTTCGGTTGAACTTGAAAATGGTTCTTCTAGAACAGCAACTAACGAAGTAGTCGACTTGATAGAAGATGAACTAAAACAAGAAGAAGATGTGGATGTATACGTAAGTTTGATAGGTTCAACGCAACAAGGCCAAGCACAAGGCTCTGCACAAGCGAACGTTGCTGAAATATATGTCAAATTAGTAAGCTTGGCAGATCGTGATCGTTCCATTTTCGACTTTGTAGATGATGTCCAGCCGCGAATTCGGGAAACTGTTGGAGATCGCGCATTAGTTAGCTTTAACTTGCAAACAGCTGCAGGTTCATCGCCAAACAATTTGTCATTTACCGTGACGGATACAAATCGTTCACGGCTAGACAAAGCAGTTGCTGACATTGAAGAAGCTTTAATAAAACTTCCAGAAGTAACAGAACTTACAAATGACCGTCAAGAAACCATCGATGAAATTCAAATGACAATTAATCGCGAAGCAGCAACTGAATATGGTTTACCACCGGTTCAGATAGCTCAAGCAGTTAACAACATCACACGAGGCGTTTTAGCAAGTCAAGTATTGACGGAAGATGATGAAGTTCTCAGTGTCTACGTAGCTTATGAAGAAGGAGAACGAAACAGCCTTGAAAAGCTTCGTACTTTATCTCTTCGAACACCTGCGGGGGAATTTGTTGAGCTTCAGGAATTGGCGGATATTGAAGTCGCGCAAGGGCCTGTTAGTATTCAACGAGTAGATCAAGCAGATAGTGTATCGTTTACTTTGCAGCATCAATCGAGTATTACGCTTGGTGATATGTCTGACCAAGTAGATGCAGAACTCGAGGCGTTAAATTTAGATGACAATACATTAGTTTCATTTGGTGGAGACCGTGAACTACTCGATAACTCCATTAATGACATGTCTTTGGCAGTCTTACTAGCAATTGTGCTTGTGTATATTGCCATGGCTGCACAATTTGAATCTTTTAAATACCCACTTGTTATTATGTTCACTGTCCCGTTAATGGCGATTGGTGTAGCAATTGCGTTATTTATTACTCAAACTCCAGTCAGCATTACCGCTGTGATTGGGTTGCTCGTTCTAGTCGGTATAGTTGTAAACAATGGGATTGTCTTGGTGGATTACATTAATCAGCGGAAAGAAGATGGCATGGGTTCTTATGATGCTATTGTCACTTCGGTTCATGATCGCCGCCGTCCAATTTTAATGACAGCTTTAACAACCATCCTTGGATTATTGCCTTTAGCGATCGGTATTGGAGAAGGCACTGAAATCAATCAGCCAATGGGAATTACAGTAATTGGTGGACTGATTAGTGCAACTTTGTTGTCACTTTATGTGGTTCCAATTGTTTATAGTTTATTGGATCGGCAAACAAGAAGAATGAATAAAAAGTAAGCCTTCGGGTTTACTTTTTTCTTTTGCTGTATATTGCCAGAAAATTTAGTATGATGAATAAAAAGGGGATGAAGTTATGGAAGAAATCGTGTTTACCGGATTTCCTGGGTTTATTGCCAGTCAGCTAATATTCAAACATGCTCATCAACACGAAATGATTTCCGCCATTATTTTGCCATCCGAACGTGAAAAAGCAGAAAAAGAAGCTAGACGGATCGAAAAAGAAACCAATTGTCGTGCGATTAAGTTGATCGAAGGCGATATTACTCAGGCAGGATTAGCCATAAGTACCACAGACCAAGAATATCTTAAAGAAAAAACAGTGACCATTTGGCATTTAGCAGCCATTTATGATTTGGCGGTTCCAAGAGATCTCGCATGGAAAGTAAATGTGGAAGGAACCCGTCACGTTAATGATTTTGTTTCAAACTTACAAAATGTAAAGCGGTATGTTTATTTTAGTACGGCCTATGTAGCAGGTAATAGAGAAGGCATTATTTACGAAAATGAATTAGAGCGACCAGTTGCTTTCAAAAACTTCTATGAAGAAACCAAGTTTGAAGCAGAACTGCTTGTAGATGAACTAAAAAAGTCACTGCCAATCACCATTATCCGGCCAGGCATAGTTCGGGGACATTCAGTTACAGGTAAAACCATCAAATTTGACGGACCTTATTTTTTCCTGAATTTAATTGATCGGGTTAAAATTTTGCCGTTTATTCCGTTTGTTGGACGGTCGACATCTTATATTAATGTAGTGCCGATTGATTATATTTTAGAGGCTGCGATGTACCTCAGTAAATTAGATGCAGCAGTTGGCCAAACTGTGCATTTAACAGATCCCAATCCTCACCCTATAGAAGAGGTGTATCGAAATATGGTTCAGTTAATGACCGGGAAACAGCCAAAAGGACGTCTGCCTCATCGTTTAGCGCAAATTTCTTTATCAGTTGGTGCGATCAGAAAAGCATTGGGTGTGGAAATCGAAACCTTGGATTATTTGACGTGGACGGCAGATTTCGATACAGAAAATGCAGAGCGCCTTCTAGAAAACAGCAATATTCAGTGTGCCGATTTTTTAGAGACAATGCCTGCGATGGTGGAGTTTTACAATGTACATAAAAATGACAAAAACTTTCAAATCCCCATACGTTAAACTATGACATGAATTGAAAAGATGCTATACTAACATTACAACTCAATACACTTTGACTTTCAGTCAAGGGGGAGTAGCTATAGGGAAACCTATTTCACAGTCGTCAATACATGGTTAGTAGCCATCGGTTGTGATAGCAAACGAAATTTGCTTAGCGAGACCTTTGCCTTTATTTAGGCAAGGGTCTTTTTTGTTGGCAAAAAACAGGAGGAGAAAGCAGAATGGAAGCAGTATTATTGGAATATGCTTGGGTCTTACTCGTTTTAGTAGGACTTGAAGGGTTACTGGCTGCAGATAATGCAGTAGTAATGGCGGTAATGGTTAAACATTTACCAAAAGCACAACAGAAAAAAGCGTTATTTTACGGATTAGTAGGAGCTTTTGTTTTCCGTTTTGCAGCGTTGTTTATGATTACGCTACTCGTTAACATTTGGCAGATTCAAGCGCTTGGTGCAGCATATCTCTTGTTTATTTCGATTAAAAGTATATATGATCAACGTAAAGGCGACACAGATGAAAGTTTAGAAGGCATGGACGAAAAGCCGAAGAAAAAAGGTTCTGGCTTCTGGATGACTGTTTTGAAAGTTGAATTAGCAGATATTGCTTTTGCGATCGACTCAATGTTAGCAGCTGTAGCTTTAGCAGTTACATTGCCGCATTTAGATGTGTTTGGTATGAATGATATCGGTGGGATTAACTCAGGTCAGTTTATGGTTATGTTAGCTGGTGGTTTAATCGGTGTTATCATCATGCGATTTGCAGCACATAAATTTGTACAATTGCTTGAAAAATACCCGCAACTTGAAACCGCAGCATTTGTGATTGTTGGATGGGTCGGGGTGAAGTTATTGGTTATGACTTTATCTCACGAAAATGTTGGCATCTTGCCTCATGACTTCCCGCACTCTACGCCGTGGACACTGGTCTTCTGGTCTGTATTGCTTGGAATTATTGTTGTAGGTGGAATTTTAGGAGTAAAGCAAAACAAAGAACAAGCGAAAGAACACGAGGCAAAATAAGGATCTACTTGAAAAAGTAGAATCGAACAAAAGGTGCATTGAATCCAATTCAATGCACCTTTTTCTATGGGAAAAAATAAAATAAGCTGATACGGACAAAAGAACTATATTAAAAGCGAATAATGGTAGGTAAAGAAAAACATGCCTCTTTTAAATGTTGCCGTGCAAAGTTACAATCTAATAGGTGGTGACTTTAAAAAAGGGGTGAATGGTGTGCTTTTAGCTTCATTAGGCTGGAAATTTGGACGAATTGAAAAACCTGATGCTGAAACAATGGTGTTACAGGTACAAGCTGGTGATGAGCAAGCGCTGCACGATTTACTTTTTCATTACTCACCTTTTATGAAAAAAACAGCATCACAAGTATGCAAACGATTTATCGATGATCATGACGATGAATATAGTGTTGCCTTATCTGCATTTAATGAAGCTATCCATAAATTTGACCAACAGAACAATGCATCTTTTTTAACATTTGCTCACATGGTTATTCGTAGACGAATTATCGATTTTATTCGAAAAGAAAGCAGACGCGATGAATTTAGCCATGATTTTATGCCGGCATCTGAAACAGAAGAGCATAATGGCATCGCAGACCATGCCGCAAAAATGGCTTATAGTAGCGAACAGGAAAACCAAAAAAGAAGCGAAGAAATAACGCGTTTTGAAGAGATGTTGCAGGAATTTGATTTGTCGTTCCAAATATTAGTCAAAGTTTCTCCTGCTCATGTAGATGCAAGGATTACTGCGATTCAAATCGCCCAGTTAGTAGCGGAAACAGATGAGTATAAACAATATTTACTCGACAAGAAAAAATTGCCGATTAAAGATATTGAAAAGCTCGTAAAGGTGTCTCGTAAAACAATTGAACGCAATCGAAAGTATATAATTGCAATGGCTTTATTGCAGATGAGTGATTTGTATTTCTTGAAAGACTATTTGAAAGGGCGGTTAAACTGATGCGCAAACAGTCCGGAATTTGCATAAAATCAAAAAAAGATCGCTCTATATTTTTAATGAAGAATGGTCAATTTGTAAAAGGGGCTCCTGTAGGAAATCCTTTAAAAGGAGAAGAAGCTCTGTTTTATCCAGTTGAAAAAAAGCCAGCTATTCGCATGTTGCCAACAATGGCTCCTGTAACAGCTGCTATTGCTGCAATTGTTTTGTTTATGTCTGCATTAATATTCCCTACTGAAGAAGCATACGGCTATGTTCAAGTGCAAATTAATCCAGGGATTGAGCTTGGGATAGACGAGGATTATAAAGTGGTATCGGTGCGCGAACTAAATAGCGATGGTCATGAATTGATTCATCAGTTAGGCGACTTTAAGAATGACTCCTTACTTACTGTTTTAGAACGCGTGCTTGAGTTGGCAGTAACGGACCAAACGAGAGATGTCACAATAACCGCAGTTGGAGAAGAAGAGAGTATAGTTGACCCATCCATTAAAGAAGTTATATTGGCGCTTTCTCTAGAAGTTGAAAATGATCAAGTGGCCATTCAAATGAAACAAGCTACAAAAGAACAATGGCGGGATGCGAAAAAAGAGCAAGTGCCTGTTGGCCAAATGATTGAAAAAGCGGTGACAGTAAAAAATCAGGTGAAACCTAAAGAACAATTATTAGAGCAAGAAAAGTTGCCAGTTCCTGCACTGCAAGTGAAAGAACAAAATACTACAAAAGAAAAGAACAGCGTGAAAAAAACAAAAGAAAAGACCCAAAAACTTAAAGAAACATCCAATCTTCCCAAAGAGAAGAAAGAGGATAAATTACCAAAAGAAAAACAGCAACAAAAAACACCAAAACAGAAGAATGACAAAAAAGAGTCCTCAACCAATTCAGAAAATACACCGTCAGTAACACCACAGAAAAAAGTAGAACCAACAAAGGAGAAACCAAAAGACAAGCTCCTTAAGAAAGAAGAAATAAAAGTAGAGAAACAAGAAAAAGAAACTGAGAAACAAGAAGAAAAGATAGAGGAAAAAGAAAAGCAGACAGAGAAAAAGACAGAGAAAAAGACAGAGAAAAAGACAGAGAAAAAGACAGAGAAAAAGATAGAGATTAAGACAGAGAAAAAGATAGAGATTAAGACAGAGAAAAAGATAGAGATTAAGACAGAGAAAAACAGCAAAGGTGAAAAAAAAGAAAAGCTGAAAAATGACTCTGTTGTAGAAATTCCATCAACTAACAAAGAAGAAAAGCACACTAAAGATAAAAAGGATGAAAAAAATCAAAAAAGTAAAAGCGAAGAAAAGTAGGTACAAATAGCGTAAACGACAATGTTTCGATAATACCGAAAGAGTAAAAAAAGTGCGGATTTTACGCTAAGATCTATCAATAAAAAGTCTCTAATAAAGCATAAAAAAGAGAAAACGAAAATCTATGATAAATAGATTTTCGATTTCTCTTTCTTTTTGTCAATTCTTTTCATAGAATGAGGAGAGAGTATAACGTTGAAGGGAATCCATGTCTTATGAATAAATCATTTCAAAAAGTGCGAAATTTAACACCTGCACAGGCAATTGTTTCGTATTATTTTGTGGCAATTGCTTTTTCCTTCTTGTTACTAAGGTTACCAAACGTCCATAAACCAGGGATGACCATTCCTTTAATCGACAGTTTGTTTACTGCAGTAAGTGCAGTAAGTGTTACAGGATTAACCGTTATTAATGTTGTTGATACGTATACGGTTTTTGGTATCCTCGTGCTAATGACTATTTTGCAGCTAGGTGGCATTGGAATAATGTCGATTGGTACATTTATCTGGCTTCTCTTTGGTAAGCGTATCGGATTGCGGGAGCGTCAGTTAATCATGGTTGATCATAACCAGTCGAGCATGTCAGGTGTCGTCAAACTAATACGAGAAATTGTGAAAATTATGTTGTTGATAGAAGCGGTTGGGGCATTGGTTCTAACCATTTACTTTACTCAGTATTTCCCCACGTTTCAAGAAGCATTGCTTCATGGTGTCTTTGGTTCAATAACAGCTACGACTAATGGAGGCTTTGATATTACGGGTGAATCATTAGTGCCATATTTTAATGATTATTTTGTTCAGATTATAAATATGATTCTTATCATTTTAGGGGCTATTGGATTTCCTGTTTTAATCGAAGTAAAAGAATTTATCTCCAATAAACAAAAATACTTCCGTTTTTCTTTGTTTACAAAAATCACGACAAGCATTTTTGCGATTTTACTAGCGGTTGGGGCTATCGGTATCTTTCTATTAGAATCGGTAAAAGCGTTTAAAGGAATGGCTTGGCATGAGTCGCTATTCGCTTCACTTTTCCATTCGGTTTCTTCGCGTTCCGGTGGCTTAGTGACAGTCGATATTACGCAGTTTAGTGATGCCACAAATGCTTTTATGAGCGCATTAATGTTTGTTGGTGCTTCTCCAAGTTCAGCAGGTGGGGGAATCCGAACTACAACTTTTGCAATTGCGATTTTATTTCTGATCAATTTTGCGCGAGGGAAAAATACAATTCAAATATTTAATCGTGAAATTGAGTTAATTGATGTTTTTCGCTCGTTTGCGGTTATCTTTTTAGCCTTTTTCATCGTCTTTGCAGCTACATTGGCATTGCTTATCACGGAGCCTGCAGCCACAATTGTCGAAATTATATTTGAAATCACTTCTGCTTTCGGAACATGTGGGATGTCTTTAGGAATTACAAGTGACTTATCGGATATTGGGAAGGTCATCATAATGGCATTGATGTTTGTAGGACGTGTAGGATTAATCTCGTTCCTATTCACGATTGGTGGCAAAACAGACCCAACTAAATTCCATTTTCCAAAAGAACGCGTAATCATTGGATAACGTTAAAAGCTGTCATTATTATAAAAAAAGACTATAATTAGTGTAATACAATTTAAGCCGTAGAAAGAGTGAGCCGAATGGACGAAGATATTAAACAATCGTTAAAATTATTTATCGTGCTATCACGCGCACATAAAGCCATCACTGAACAAACTAATCAATTTTTTCAAGCAAGTGGAGTAAACCCAACTGAATTTGCTGTTTTAGAGTTGTTGTACCATAAAGGGAAACAACCACTCCAGAAAATTGGCGGGAAAATTCTGTTAGCAAGCGGATCTATTACGTATGTGATAGATAAGCTTGAAAAAAGAGGATATATTACTCGCGTAAACAGCCCAAGTGATCGTCGAATCACTTATGCTGAAATATCGGAGTCAGGCAAAGAATTTATGGCGGAAATTTTTCCGGAACATGAAAAAAAATTACATGAATTGACTGAAGCGTTATCAAGTGAAGAAAAAGACCAAGCTATCGAATTAATGAAAAAGCTCGGTTTGTCGATTAAGGATTTATCATACTGATCAAAAAACCCTTCTGGATCTCCAGAAGGGTTTTTACTTTTATCTTTAGTTAATGTGTTTACTGAATAGCTTGAATGGTTTTACCCATTGCAAGAAAGTCTTCAGTAGCATTCACAGTGCTATTATCAAAAATAGTTAAGCGGACAATAAGGTTCTCTAGTTCATAGACAACGCCTGTAACAATGCCTTCTGAACTAGGCACATTATATACTATAGATTGCGTAGCAGCATCATGATTAAAATCAGTAACTTCAACAGGCTCTTGATCTGGGTTTACAGCGGCCAAAGTTTGTTTCATTGTATCTGCTACAAAATCAAAGTCGGCTTCATCTAGCGGAAATGTTTCCACTCGCATAAATACCGCTGTATTATCTACTACATATAGCGCATCTTTATTGGGTTCTTCTGCAGCAAGTTCGTAGCCATCTTGAACATAGAGTTCGTAATTTTGTGCATCGCTTTGTGTCAGTGTTCCTGATGGTTCAGTGGCTTCAGTCGATCCATCTTCAGCAGGAGTTGAAGTCTCTTCTGTAGGCGCTTGTTCAGTAGACTCAACTGGCTCATTGACTGCTTCTTCATCACGTGATAAACAAGCTGTAAGCAACAAGCTAACCATCATAGTGGATGACAATAAAAATAAGTTCTTCTTCATAAAAAAATTCCTCCCTAGCTGGTTTGTCTAGTAGACGTCTGAGCAGGAGGAATGTTTCACTTTATATAGATAAAGGCATAATTAGAAACAACAACACAATCATAACTAAATGAGCAACGATAATGACCGGTAAGCTTTTTTTCCATTCATAAAGAAATCCTAGAATCAAGCTGACAACAATACCAGCTAAAGCACCAAACCAAAATCCACCCAGTGCTAGCGCTAATCCAAATAAAAGGGAACTAGTTAGAATGGCGATAGGTGTAGAGGCATATTTTTTTAGCTTTTGTTGTACCAAGCCTCTCCAAAAAATTTCTTCTCCTGGTACGATGATAAACATGAGCAACAAGTAATGCCAAATCGAAACAGGTGAAAATCTTGAAAAGAATTTTTCAATCGAACCGGCTATATTAAGTGGAGTCAGGAGCAATAGTTGGTAACCTGCGATAAAGAGACCGTATAAAAGGGCTCCGAAAACTATCCCGTAAACCAATGACTTCCACGTAGCGAGTTCATCGAATATTTTAACGAATATAATAGCGAGAGACATAAGAATCAAGGTCGCAAATGTATACATATACCAGAAGATTGCCGTGTTTTCAAAGGCTAAATCGTACAGGTAAAAAGCCAGGGGCAGCATTAAAACCAAAGGATGCTGCTTAAAAAAGTTAATCATGTAAATCCTCCTAAATTTAAAGCCGTGGAGACTTTATTGACAAAGGTGTCTAAGTTGTTTTCTTGCTGTATACTATTGCCTAGAACAGGTTGTCATAAACTGTTTATAGTCGTTTCGTATACTTTTTTAGTCAACATTTATCATCCGTTTAGTATTATAACAGAAGAACTTATCAAATCTAAGGCAAAAGGAGAACAATTCATGACTGATTACAACCAGCAACTAGAAGATTTAAAGAATGGCATTATTGAATCGATCACAATTAAAAAAGAAGATTTTCTAGAGTTTCGTACCACTTTGATTGCACGTGAGGATTTTAAGCATTTTCGTGGCACAGCATATCATCACGGTACCACTGTTTATACATACACAATAGAGCCATCAAAATAAGAGGAAATTGGGAAGCGGGGAGAATGTGTGGAGAATTTATCACAAGTTAAAGCGCAATTAAATCGATTGGTGGTAGGCAGAGAGAAAGAAATAGACTTTATGCTAATTGCTTTAATCCAAGGGGGACATGTATTGCTTGAAAGTGTACCAGGTTCAGGCAAGACGTGGATGGCTAAAGCATTTGCGGGGTCATTTGCAGGGCAGTTTCAACGTATCCAATTCACACCAGATGTTTTGCCGTCAGACGTGACGGGCATTCGCTTTTTCAATCCAAAAACACAAGAGTTTGAATTGCGAGCAGGTCCAGTGCAAACCAATTTATTATTAGCTGATGAGATCAACCGGGCCACGCCAAGAACGCAGTCAAGTCTTTTGGAATCAATGGAAGAAAAACAAGCGACCATCGATGGGGAAACGCTTCAATTACCAAATCCGTTTATCGTTATTGCAACTCAAAATCCTGTTGAATCTCAACAAGGTACTTTTCCACTTCCTGCGGCACAATTAGATCGTTTTTTATTTCGACTCGAAATTGGTTATCCCGCATATGAAGAAGAGCTGGACATTATTCGAAACTTTCGCGATAACGTGTCCCACAAAAAAGAAATTTTACCCGTCGCTTCAATAAAAGATGTACAGCAATGGCATATAGAGGCTGGACAAGTGTCTGTGCACGAAGACATTGAAACGTATATTTTGTCACTTGTACGCGCGACTCGTGAACATCCCTCAATTGAACTTGGCTTAAGTTCTCGTGCAGCATTGGCGCTTGTTCATGCAGCACAAGGAAAAGCATTTATAGAAGGGCGAAATTTTGTGACACCGGATGATGTTAAGTTCATACTTGAACCTGTAGCGATTCACCGTTTAATGCTGACAGCTGAAGGAATGCTCGTACAACAACCAGCAGCGATATTACATGAAATTGTAAATTCAGTGTCTTCTCCGGTAGAGGCATTTTAGATGGTGTGGATGCGCCACGAAGATGACTTAAAAAACATGAAATGGGTATTGGGCTTGTTGTTTGTCTTATTCTTTATGGCTATGGTTTTTTTACAGTTTACTGCGGCGGCGGTTATTATTTTTGTCGCTATAGTTGTGGGGATGCAATTGTTTTATCTGAAGCAAATAGGCAAAAAACTAGTTTTTCAAAACAATCGCATGCGCAAACGTGTGCTTTATGATGGGGAATCCTCTTGGGAGCTCGTTTTTAGAAATGAGGGCTTGCCAATTTGGGGTGGGCAAGTGAAAATTTGGTTTCATCATGCAGTAGAACCAATAAGAGAGCAGCAAATAAGTACTGGAGATTTAATAGAACTTGAACTGCCTTTTACAATTGGTCACAACGAAACCATTGAACTACGTGTACCAGTCAAAGGAAAACAAAGAGGGATAGCTCGTATTACTAAAATGGAAATACTTATTCCGCAGCCATTTGGAGAAGGCAGTGTGACACTAGAGTATCAGCCTAGAATTTTGCATGAGCAACTCGTATTTCCAAAGCTTCAGAAGTATCCTTTTGGGTATACCCCGTCTCCACAAAAGCCAGGCGAATTCAATTTAAAGCACTCTTTGTTTGATGATGCTTTTCAACCCATTGGTACCCGTGATTACGTCTCAACAGATCAGTTTAATCAAATTCACTGGAAAGCTAGTGTGAGAATGCAAAATTACCAAACGAAAATATTTTCACAAGTAGCAAATGAAACAATGCTTTTTGCACTGAATGTCTCTGACTATTATGGAACCATTCACGATTTAGAAGACCGTATCGAAGAGTTGGCTTCGTATATTGAGAATTGTTTTAAGGCGGGCATTCCTTATGCAGTAGCCGTTAATATTCGCTCAGCTGGCAAGATGCCATATTTGTATTTGTCTGCAGGACAAGGGCAAAAGCAGCGTCAACAAGCATTAGAGTTGCTATCGGTCATTTCTAAAAATAATGCAACACTGGCTTTTAGCACCATGTTAGGGCATTTGGATCTCCATACAGAATTACCTTATACCACATACCTATTGACCGGTAAGCCTGAAGATGCTCTTCGTTTTATTAAGAAATGGAGCAGGCAAACTCAGTTGACTGTTTTACCAGGTAGAAAGGAACGTGATTTGGCATGACATCCCGCTTTGTATCGTTTCGTTATTTTGTGTTGGATGCCTTTATCATTTCCTTAGTACTTGTTTTTGTTGATCAACCCGTCGTTTGGCGGTGGATAGCAATTGCTTTGTTCGCTTCAGGAGCTGCTTATTTATTGTTTTCAACATATTCTTATCGTTTACTAGTGGGAATTGGTATTTCCCTTGTTGCGACCGGCGTAATGTGGTTTGTAGGAATCCCGTTATGGCTAGCACTGTTATTAGGTATGCTTACCGTTTATATGCTCCATGGAAGATATTTGACATTCTATAATGGATTTAGTGATGATCATCATTTTTTGATAAAGTTTGTTGCGGTTTTCAGCGTTTGCTGGGTTATTCTTTTGTTAAATCCTGAAGCGCAGTCAGCTCAGTCACTATTCACAATTGTTCCCGCAGCTATCCTGTTTTATGCACTATCTCATGTGTGTTATCTATACATGCGTTATAAATCAGAGGGTGCACGATTTTCTCAAGGTGCGAGCGCATTGTTAATTGTTTTTAGCTTGGCTAGTGCAGCGGCAATTGTTACTTTTTTTATCGCTGATGAAGTGCGTCTCGGACTCGGATGGGCTGTTGGCGGAGCCATTCGTCTCTTGTTTTGGCCGCTTGCTCTTTTGATGGAGCAAATTACTGAGTTTTTGTCAGGCTTATCGACAGAAGAAGAAATGCAAGAAACGATAGACAAGTTGGGTCCAGATGAGAAAATGACACAAAATGATCAGCCGGTATATGAAGCGATGGCAACAGATTATCCGGTGGAAATATTGTTAGGGCTTGTCATTTTGGGATGTTTGATTGCGCTCGTCTTGTGGCTGAGAAAAACCAAGCCAGAGTCACAAGAGCCGACACAAGAAAATAGCAATAGCATAAAGAGATCTCATCATCATTCAACAGACTCGGTTGTTTCGGTTGCAACAAAGCCTTTAGAAAATCCAATGGATTTGCATCAAATTAGAGAGGTTTTTCGTGAACTTGAAAAAACAGCTAAAGAGCAAAAGTTAGGAAGAGAAGAATATGAAACTGTTCGGGAATGGGTAAGTCGAATGAAGTGGGACGTATCTGATGCTTTTTACCACACCTACGACCGAGTTCGATATGGTGATAAACAGTTGCCAGAATCACAAATTGTACAATTTATAATAGATATCCAAAAAATAAAAAATGATTATTTAAAAGAAAATGTTTAAAGTCATTTCAAGAGGGGGATAGTATACTTGAACACAGCAACATTCTCATTTCCCCCTTTTGTGGTCGGTCCGTTTACGGGTCGGCTTCTTTTTTTGTGTTTTTTAGGACAACGTAGTTTTATGGTCTCTTTACTAGCATTTTTATTTCTTATAAGTGTATATCTTAAAGAACTTTGCTAGACTGTAAATGAAACTAAAAGGAGGATATACATATGAAGCTTGGATTTATCGGAACAGGTGTCATGGGGAATAGCTTAGTAAAGCATTTGCTTGATGATCAGCATGAAGTTTCTATTTATACACGTACTGCTCAAAAGGCAGAAAATTTAGTAGAAGCCGGTGCAGTTCTTGTTGATTCACCTCAGAAAGTAGCTGAAACTAGTGAAGTGATTTTTACAATGGTTGGTTATCCTTCGGATGTAGAACAAGTTTATTTTGGCAAACAAGGATTATTGGAAAATGCCAAAAAAGGTACAATCCTTGTAGACATGACAACTTCACAGCCGCAATTGGCTCAACGGATTTTTGAAGCGGCTACTGAAAAAGAACTTCACGCGTTAGATGCTCCTGTATCGGGAGGGGATATCGGTGCTAAAAATGGTGTTTTGTCCATTATGATTGGTGGCGAAAAAGAAGTTTACAAGAAAATTTTGCCTATCCTTAACCTATTCGGTGAAAATATTGTATTCCAAGGTCCGGCGGGTTCAGGACAGCACACCAAAATGTGCAACCAAATTAATATTGCCAGTATCATGATAGGCGTTTGCGAATCGATTATATATGCGGAAAAAGCAGGATTAGATCCTGAACGTGTGTTGCGATCCATTTCTTCAGGTGCTGCAGGTTCATGGTCGCTATCCAACTTAGCACCAAAAATGATCAACGAAGATTTTCGTCCAGGCTTTTACATAAAACATTTCATTAAAGATATGAAAATTGCAGCACAAGAAGCAGAAAACTGGGGATTGGATTTACCCGGGCTTCGTATGTCACTCAGTATGTATGAAAAAGTTGCAGCACAAGGCAATGAGGATAATGGTACACAAGCTTTAATCGAACATTATAAATCATAAAAACAGCCGAAAACCTTTAAAGGTTTTCGGCTGTTTTAAACTTAATCAAAATAAGATTTTTTTGGAGAATAAAAACGGTCAATTTGTCTTGGTTGATAGGCTTTAGAAAAATTGGAAGTTGACGACTCTTTTTTTTGCGGTTCCAATCCGGTCAACGTCCGTAAAATCTCTTTTGCCACTTTTAAATTCATGCGACTTGGCGGATTGCGATAAGTATCGTCCAAGTGACCTAAATGTTCAAGTGAGGCGAAATCTTCTTTTTTCGGGAGCATGTGAAAATAATAATTGCCGCATTTAACGAGGACGGAAGATTGTTGTTGACTTTTCTGGGGGTTTTTACTGAAGTGTAAACCAATTTTTAATGCACGCTGTTTTTCAATCATCAAATTTAATGCTTCTTTTTTAAGTGCATATAAATAGTGATTATCAGGAGCGGTTTTTGCGTGCCGATTAACTGTGAAAATGGCTTGTGCAATATCTGAATCTGATTTGGCAGTTAGCATGAACTCATTCCTTTCATCCAATTTAGTGGTAGTTCGATATTATCATATCAAAATTTCCAGACACTGTATACCGAACGAACATATTGAATAGAAGGAAAAGTCAAAAGCTTTGTAGAATTCTATTAGTTAAGGTGAAAAACATCTGACTAGAATTCTGGCAGATGAAAATCATTGGTCTAATGATAAAGACTAACAAAAGGGGATGTTTGCATGTTTACAGATCAAACGATTATTGTTACAGGTGGATCAAGTGGTATGGGACTTCATATGGCTAAAAAATTTGCTTCGGAAGGAGCAAATGTGGTGATAACTGGACGAGACATGGAAAAACTCAACGAAGCGGTGAAAGCGATTACAGGAGAACGAGGTTCAGTAGAAGTATTTCAAATGGATGTACGAGAGCCGGAGCATGCGAAAGCGATGGTCAAGTTCGCACATGACAAATTTGGAAGAGTGGATGGATTAGTTAATAATGCAGCTGGGAACTTTATTGTTCATGCAGAAAAACTTTCACCAAATGGTTGGAAATCGGTAATTGATATCGTGTTGAACGGTACGTTTTTCTGTTCGCATGCGGTTGGGAATTATTGGATTGAAAACGGCACAAAGGGCAATATTATCAATATGCTTGCCACGTATGCTTGGAATGCCGGTGCTGGAGTTGCTCACTCAGCAGCCGCTAAAGCAGGGGTCATGTCGTTAACTCGAACGCTTGCCGTTGAATGGGGAACGCAATTTGGGATTCGGGTAAACGGCATTGCCCCTGGTCCAATCGAACGGACAGGCGGAGCAGAAAAGCTGTGGGAATCTGAGAAAGCAGCGAAACGTACATTAGAATCGATTCCGTTAGGCAGACTTGGAAAACCTGAAGAAGTTGCTGAACTTGCTGCCTTTATCATGTCTGAAAAAGCCTCGTATATGAATGGTGAAATCGTCACTTTGGACGGCGGACAATGGCTAAATAAATTTCCTTTTTAAGTAATTTATAAGGGGAATTAAATAGTTTCAAACATGCCGATGTGTTATGATGAACCTAAACGGTGGCATTTAATACAGGCGTTGTAAAAGGAGTAGAGTTCATGATTTCATTACCAAGCAAAGATTTTCTTGATACACCGATCGAAGACTATATCATCTCTTCCGAGAAAGTTGCACATGTTCAAATAGGTAATAGTGCAGAACATGCATTACTTGTTTTGACGAAAACTGGTTACTCAGCTATACCAGTTCTAGATTCAAAATATCGCTTTCGCGGCCTTATTAATGCACAACGAATAACTGATGCAATTCTTGGGTTAGATCATATAGAATACGAACGGCTTTCTGATATCCGCGTGGAAGATATAATGGAAAAAGATCTTCCTTTGATCCACATTAATGAGCGGTTTCAAAAAGCGCTAGATATGGTCATTAACCAAAATTTCCTTTGCATTGTCGATGATGAAGAAATGTTTATGGGAATCTTGACACGGCGTGTTGTATTAAAGCAATTAAAAAAACAACTTTACCAACTAAAAAAATAAATGCAGAGAAGGTCTCGTCTTAGAGGCCTTTTTTATGCTTAAAAGAAGACGGATCTTACTACTTATAACTGTTCAAACTCTGGCGCCCAGATTCTAGAAGTAGAAGCCAACTTGGCTTTTGCTCATAAAATCTATAAAGGCGCTTTTGTTTTTCTTATACCGAGTCGAAAAGAGGTTTGTTCAATGGAAAAAACAAAAAGACCGTTAGTTTTGGCTTCTGTCATGTTGGCGATGTTTGTTAGTGCTGTGGAAGCTACAATTGTCTCAACGGCAATGCCGAGTATTGCCGCTGAGTTAGGCGGTTTTTCACAATACAGTTGGGTGTTTTCGGCCTATTTATTAATGAGTACGGTAACTGTTTTGCTTTACGGTAAACTATCAGATATATTTGGGCGTAAACGGATTTTTACTATCGGAATGCTATTATTTTTACTCGGTTCGTTGTTATGTGGGTTGGCCACGTCGATGGATGAGCTGATCATTTTTCGCTTTGTTCAAGGACTCGGAGCTGGTGCCGTTATGCCCATTGCTACGACGATTGTCGGAGATATTTATACAAGAGAAGAGCGGGCCAAAATACAAGGTTATTTGTCGAGTGTATGGGGGATTTCAGCCGTTACAGGTCCAGCTATTGGTGGTGTACTTGTCGTAACCATTGGGTGGGAATATGTATTTTGGGTAAATTTACCTCTTGGGATTTTGTCTTTACTAGGCGTGTTATTCTTTTTGAAAGAACCTGTAAATCATAAAACACCAGTAATCGATTACAAAGGTGCAGTCCTTTTAATGGTTGCTTTATCAAGTTTATTGTATTTACTTGTAGAAGGTGGCGTGTCATTTAGCTGGGTATCCACACAGTCGCTAATGTTAGTAATAGCTAGTAGTATCCTAATTATTTTTTCGTTTTTGTTGAACGCAAAGCTGTTGATCCGATTATGCCTTTTGAAATTTGGCGAAATAAAACCATTCTTTTTGCGAATCTCGTATCTTTAGCAACTGGAGTTATTTTAATTGGGATATCGAGTTATTTGCCTACATATGTAACGGGTGTTATGGAGCAACCTGCAGCAATTGCTGGTTTCACACTAACTGCCATGTCAATCGGTTGGCCGCTTGCCGCATTTTTCTCTGGAAGACTGTTATTGAAAATCGGTTATTTTAAAACATCATTAGCCGGGGGAGTATTCCTTGTAATTGGCTCTTTGTTATTTGTGTTGATGCAACCAAGTTTTGGGCCATTATGGGCGGCGATGTCAAGTTTTGCCATTGGCATTGGTATGGGTTTAACCAGTACGGCTTTTATCGTATCAATTCAAGCAGCTGTTTCCTACAAACAGCGCGGATCGGCTACAGCTTCGAATATGTTTATGCGAAACTTAGGCAGTACGATTGGTGTTGCGCTACTCGGTAGTATTTTAAACAGTTCGCTTTTGCGGTATTTTACTGAAAATGACCAAAATTATACATTGAGTTCTATCAATAATTTATTAAGTAAAAATACACGTGTCGAGATGCCAGTCGAAGCGTTAAGGTTTCTTCAAGCAGCACTAGCCGAGTCGCTTCAAATTGTATATGTCGTAACTGCATTTTTTGCGATGCTTAGTCTGGTATTGATTTTAGGGCTTCGCAGTCAAAGAGGGGTGAAGAGTCATGTCAAATGAAGAATTGGTTATAAAAGTGTTGGCAGAAGAAGGCAATATGAGAAAAGCTGCCGAGCGATTATTTCTTTCACAACCAGCTTTATCTCAGCGTCTTCAAACCATTGAAAAAGATTGGGGTCAGCAATTGTTTATTCGGTCTCAAAAAGGACTTTCACCTACACCAGCAGGAGAATTAGTCATCCAATACGCCAACGAGACGATTCAGCGAAAAGAAGAAGTATTTGAAGTGCTCCATACGTTAACCTCAAAAGTACATGGCACATTAAAAATTGCTTGTGCCACTATTATTGGTCAAAATTGGCTGCCAAAAGTATTGAAAGATTTTGTCACGCTTTATCCAGAAGCAAAAATTCAATTGATCACAGGTTGGAGTTCGGAAATCGTTCGTGCTCTTTACGACGGCGAAGCACATATTGGAATTGTTCGTGGTCATACAGATTGGAAAGGGCCAAAATTGCACTTGTTTAAAGATACATTGTATTTAGTGGACAAAGAAATTCGGTCACTTGAAGAGCTTATTCAAACAGAGCGACCATTTATTCAGTTTAAAAGTGATTCGACTTATTATGAAGAAATTCAGCAATGGTGGCAAAAGCATTTTGCTTCCAATCCTAAACGCCAAATAACAGTCGATCAAATCGAGACGTGTAAACAAATGGCGGTAAACGGAATTGGTTACGCCATCTTGCCATCTATTACGCTAACAGGCAGCGAAGAAGTGCATATGATGCCATTAACAAACGACGAAGAAGAATTAGAATTGACACGAGATACATGGTTAATCGGTTATGAATCAGCGTTCCAGCTGCGTCAAGTTGAAGCATTTGTCGATATCGTCAAAAAACATGCCACTTTATTAAGGTGAAGTGGATGAATTTTTATACTAAATCAGATATAATAACAACATCACATAACAGAAAGAGGTTTTTATTGATGAAACAAATGGATGCAAATGAAATTATTTCGTACATACAGAATGCTAAGAAATCGACGCCTGTAAAAGTTTACATAAAAGGACAAGGTGTTGCTGATTTAGATTATGGGACAGATTCAAAAGTATTCGGAGAAGGCAATTCAGTAACTGTATTTGGTGAATGGTCAGATATTCAAGCGGCATTAGAAGCAAATGCTTCTGTCATTGAAGATTCTGTGGTGGAAAATGATCGCAGAAATTCAGCGATCCCAATGTTAGATATGAAAAACATCAACAGCCGTATTGAACCGGGTGCATTTATCCGTGAAAATGTGGAAATCGGCAATAACTGTATCATCATGATGGGCGCAGTTATTAACATTGGTTCGGTTATTGGAGATGGTACGATGATCGACATGGGCGTTATTATGGGCGGCCGTGCAACTGTCGGGAAAAACTGTCACATTGGAGCTGGCGCAGTACTAGCAGGCGTGATTGAGCCAGCATCAGCTACTCCTGTTATTGTTGAAGATGACGTGATGATTGGTGCTAATGCAGTTGTTCTTGAAGGAGTTCGCATTGGTAAAGGTGCAGTTGTGGCAGCAGGCGCAATTGTTATCGAAGATGTACCTGAAAACTCAGTAGTGGGCGGAACTCCAGCGCGTGTATTGAAATTGATGGATGCAAAAACTCGTTCAAAAACAGAAATTAAACAAGAATTAAGACAGCTATAATCGGTGAATCCAATGGAATTAGTGAAAATTAGAAGAGCTTTGCATCAAATTCCGGAAATTGGTTTTCAAGAAGTAAAAACGCAAGCCTATTTAATGGACATTATTTCTCAGTTCCCACAAGAGCGTTTAGAAATAGTGAAATGGCGTACTGGGATTGCAGTTAAAGTGTTAGGTGAAAACCCGACCAAGCTAATTGGTTGGAGAACAGACATAGATGCTTTGCCAATTACAGAAGAAACAGGCTTAGAATTTCAATCGACTCATCCAGGATTTATGCATGCGTGTGGTCATGATATTCACATGACAATTGCCATTGGCTTTTTGCAAAAACTAATTGAAAAACCGATTAATGACGATGTGGTTATTTTATTTCAACCAGCTGAAGAAGGTCCGGGAGGCGCATTGCCTTTTCGGGAGTGGTTGAAAAAAGAAAAGCCTGATTTTCTTCCGGATATGATTTTTGCTTTGCATATCGCACCAGAACTCCCTGTAGGCACCGTGGGTACACGACCAGGATTATTGTTCGCGAATACATCGGAGCTGTTTATCGATCTTCACGGCAAAGGTGGGCATGCTGCTTTTCCTCATCTAACAGAAGACATGGCAGTTGCTGCGGCTTCCTTGCTTATGCAATTGCAGACGATTGTTAGTCGAAACGTGAACCCAATGGATTCAGCTGTCCTGACCATTGGCAAGCTTAGTGCTGGCACAGTGCAAAACATTATCGCTGAACATGCGCGTCTAGAAGGAACCATTCGTACGCTAAACAGTGAATCAATGAGCCAGATGAAAAAGCGAATTGAAGCAATTTGTCGTGCAGTAGAAGAAGCATACAATTGTCGAGTTAGTATCGATTACGGTTCAAGCTATCTCGAAGTCAATAATGATCAAGAGTTAGCTGGTAAATTTTTAGATTATGCAAACCGAGTACCTACTATTAAAGCTATACGTAGCGAAGCGGCAATGACTGGCGAGGACTTTGGCTATTTTACTGAGCAACTTCCCGGCGTAATGTTTTGGGCAGGTGTTGCTTCCTCTTATGGGTTGCATCACGCAAAGTTAAACCCCGATGAACAAGTATTAACATTCATGCCAGATTTTCTACATGGCTTCTTTTTAGAACTATAAGAACAGGCAGCTTCGGCTGCCTGTTCTTTTTTAGTAAGAAAATTAAACCATCTTTTATTGTGAGAATATGGAACTATTTTTAATTCGTAGCGTACTAATAAAGAGACGAGTAAAAGGGGGATCAACATGTATAGACGAGTGCTGGCATTTTTTGCTTTTGCATTGTTAATTAGTTTTTTTATCGTGCCACAACCATCTTTAGCGGCGCCACAAATCACAGTAGATTCAAGTGCCGGTTTTCAAAACAAGGTAAAATACGAAAAAGGGTTACCGTTGCAATTTACGATAACTAACGACGGGTCAGCGTTCTCTGGCGATTTAGTACTTAGCTTTTCAGAAACTTATAATCTTGGAGCTGGAATGGCAGTACCCATCGAGCTCGCTGAAGGAGAAACAAAGTCGCTACAAGTCGCAGTATCTGGATTAACGGATACCTATTATTCAGGAGGAACAGGCGACCAAAATATTTTCTTATTTGAAGGTGGATGGAAAGACGGAAAATCTATTGCTTTTAAAGGAAGTAAAAAGATACAGCCTTCCAATTATTCACCTATGTCCTTATTTGTGGCAACGTTAACCGACGATCAAGACCGCTTATCGCCTTTAAAGCAACTTTCAATACCGAATAGTGAAGGTGTGGAAGTATTTCATCTAAATCAATTAAAAAATTTCACTTTACCTACCGAAGCGCAAGCTTGGGACATGATTGATTTTTTAGTTATTGACGAATTCTCTTATAGTGATTTACCAGTAGCTACACAACAAGCTATTTTGCTGTGGCTTCAACAAGGCGGACACGTGATTACGGGATCTTCCAGTAACCTAGAAGCAGAACTCGGAAATTTGAGTGAATATTTGCCTTTAAATTTAGCAGAATCAAAAGAAATGACAATTCCAGGATTTGAAAAACCCATCCCCGTGTTTCAAGCAACTGCTAAAGAAGGAGCAGTCGTTAAACTGCAAAAAGACGGTCAAGTTCTGGCAGCATCACGGTCTGTTGGATCTGGCAGTTTGACCCAAACGAGTTTTTCACTTGGTGATGAAACTGTTTCAAGTCAAAAAGGTTATAGTCAAGTGATTTCGAATTTTTTCCCGTCATCTGTAGCAAACTATAATGCGATGGGTGGGCAATCAATTCTTGATTATATGACGTATGAAGTTGGCAGTGTTAACGAACTATTTGATAGCTTTGAAGTGTCAAAACCATTCATTATAACGATTATCGTGCTATATATATTATTAATTGTCCCTATTTTATATATTGTACTGAAGAAAAAGGACAAACGTGAATATGCGTGGTTTATCATTCCGACGATTGCATTGTTGACTTCAATTGGATTATTCGCTTTTGGAGCAAAAGATCGTATCGGAAATCCGCAAATTCAACAAACTGGATTTTTTGAAGTAGATGCTGATAATGGATTAAAAGGTTATTACGTCAATTCATTGCTTTCAAACCGTGGAGGAAATTATGAATTTACAGCCCCATCATCTACTACCATGACGCATCGCTTAGCTAGTGAATTTTCAACCACGCAGCCATATTTATCGGCCATGTTGGAAAAAGGAGCTGCAAGCAACCAAATGACCTTACGCGATATGCGTTATTGGTCTGTTGGTTCGATTATGGGCCAATCCTATATTGAAGATAGCGGGGACTTCGGCATCGATTTGGAAGTCGCAAATGAAAAAATTACTGGAACTATTCAAAATAATTTTCCATTTGCAGTCGAAAGTGTTTCGATTTGGACTGGCACACGTCTTATAGACATTGGCAAGTTAAATCCAGGTGAAGAATTAGTGGTGGATGAAACAGTTCAATCAGCTATTTTATCACCAGCTGCACCGATTGGTCAGTCTTATAGTTATCAGCCAATAGCGAATTTAAAAGAGTTAGAAAAAGCGCGTCGTCAAACATTGCTTACTATGTCTTATGAGCAATTGTCACAAAACGGAAAAACACCGTATGTGGTTGCATATACTCAAGATGCCATCGTTCCAATTACGCTTGAAAACCAACGGGCATCTGTAGAATCTGTCCATCTTATAGCCCAAAGCTTTAAACCGAAATTGAGCTTGAGTGGTGCGATTACTTTAAATACTGATGTATTCTCGATGGATCTTGCATCGGCTAATAACACCGGCTATTTTGAAAACGTATCAGATGATCCTTACATGTATTACTTAGAACCGGGTGAATATGAACTTACTTATACACTGCCAGAAGATGTGGAGCTAAAAAAAGCTGATTGGGATGAATTATCAGTGACCAAGTCTGCGACAAATTTAACTGTTAGTATATTCAATTATGAAAGTGAAGATTATGAGGAAATTGACGAGTCTAATCAAAAATTCACCGACAATGCTAAAAATTATTTGAATGCAGAAGGCACTATTAAACTTAAATTAAACATGACTGAAAATAATTCTGGAATTCCCGAAGTGATTGTGCCAAAAGTTAAATTGAAAGGAGTGATTGCTCCGTGATTGAAACAATTGGATTAACAAAAAAATACGGTTCTTTCTACGCACTTCAGGATTTGAATCTGGTGGTAGAAGATAGCACAGTTTTTGGTTTTGTTGGTGCAAACGGAGCGGGTAAATCAACAACTTTCTCGATTTTAGCCACATTGCTTCAACCAACAGCTGGAGATACTTTTATCAATGGGATGAGCGTTACTAAAAATCCTCAAGAAGTTCGTAAACAAATTGGCTATGTGCCAGATTTCTTTGGTGTTTATGATCAATTAAAAACAGATGAGTACTTAGATTTTTACGGTGCAAGTTATGGCATTAAACCAAAAGAGCGTGCTGAATTGATTCCAAAGCTTTTGGAGTTAGTCAATTTAGAGAACAAGCGATATGAATATGTTGATTTATTATCCCGAGGAATGAAGCAACGATTATGTCTAGCACGTGCATTAATTCACGATCCAAAAATACTAATTTTAGATGAACCGGCATCAGGACTAGATCCACGTGCGCGAGTAGAAATGAGAGATATACTAAGAGAACTAAAAGCCATGGGGAAGACTATTTTAATTTCGTCTCATATCCTTCCAGAACTTGCAGAAATGTGTGACAGTATCGGGGTTATTGATAATGGTAAATTGATTGCACAAGGATCCGTTGCTGACATTCAAGCCCAATTGCAAAGTGAAAAAGTGCTTCGTGTTAAAATAATCGGCGACATGCAGGCAGTTGTTTCGTTTTTTGAAATGGATCCATTTGTTTCTCAACTTGTAGAGCTGCAAGGTAAAAATACACTTCAATTTTTCTATCGCGGCAGTGAAGAAGATCAACTGCAATTGTTGCAACGCGCAATTCAACAAAAATTGCCGATTCTTTCATTTTCTGAAGAAGAAACTGATTTAGAAGATGTCTTTATGGCGATTACAAAAGGAGTGGAAATTGGATGAAAACCCTATTTACCAATCCTGTACTAGTTAAAGAGCTTAAATTGCGTTTCCGCAACTTGAAAAGTTTTACAGGTATTTTGTTTTACTTGATCGCGATGAGTGTTTTTGTGTTTGGTTTTATCTTTCTAGCTACGTCTTTAACTGGAAATGGGTTTTTCCGTCCAGATGAAAGTTTCATGCTATTTAGTATGATGACGTATATTCAATTAGGATTGATTTTATTTATTACGCCCGCCTTAACAGCAGGTACGATTAGTACAGAACGTGAAAAACAAACATTGAACATATTGCTAACCACGTCGCAAACGTCATTTCAAATCATATTTGGAAAAATGACGTCATCGATCGCATTTTTATTGTTGATGATTGTGTCTGGTTTACCTATTTACAGTTTAGTTTTCTTATATGGAGGCGTTTCTCCGAGTCAATTATTATATATTTTCCTGTTTTATATGCTGACTTTACTCGCAATTGCGAGCATTGGGGTCATGTTTTCAACGTTAATTAGAAAAACCATTGTTGCAATTATTGCCACTTATGGAGCCATGATTTTTCTTGCGGGTGTCACGGCATTCTTTTTATTAATCTCTGTTCAAGTTTCTCAAATGGGCATGACTTCGCCGGCGACAACCATGTCGCCAATAGCTCATTTTTGGGCAACGATTAACCCACCGGCAGTGTTGTTGACTTTATTACAGCCACCGATGGAAGAGCAATTGCAAACAGTGACGTTGGTACCTATCCCATTATGGATTGGTTACACCATTTTTTATGTACTACTAACAGCTGGCAGTTTATTGTTAGCTGTAAAAAAATTGCGCGTAAATATGAATAAATACAAATAAGGAGGGATTCTCATGAACAATCGTGATATTCGTAACTATGTTAAAAAAGTAGAGCGTATTTTGAAGATGCTTCATATCGGACGTAGTTTTCAGTTTGCTTTGTTTGCAGGATTATTGTTAGCTGTAGCTTTGCTTTTCGTGTCACGATTGTTCGTGCTTCCTTATTATGAATTTTATGCATATGCAGCAGGAACAACCGTATTAGTTGGTTGGCTGTTATTGTCTTTAAAAGGACTTCCAACTGAGCAGCAAGCAGTACAAGAATTAGATCGCTTTACACCGCATAATCAATTATTGACGGTTTGGAAATTGACAGAACACAATAAACTGTCAGAAGAGCTGATTTACAAAACAGCTCAAAATATTCCCTATAGCTATCAACTGTTTCGAAAAGAACGCAAAGTGTGGCTACGCCCTAAATGGTTGATAGGTGCTGTAATCAGTGCTGCTTTAATGCTCTTGCTTTTAGTGTTTCCAAGCAATTTGCAAAATCAAGCAAATGATGTGGAAAAAGAACTTGAATTAGTAGAAGAGCTTAAAAAAGAAATTGATGATATTAAAAAACAAGCAGAATCAGAAACGGTAAAAAAAGAATTAGAAGCTTTAAAAGCTGCAATAGCAGAAAAAGAAAATCCGGAAGCGGTTCTAAAAGAAATTGTAAAAAAACAAAAAGAGTTGGAATTGAAAAAGCGGCAGTTAGCGGAAGACAACAATACTGAAGCTAAAAAAACGAGTGAGGATATAGAAAAAGCAGCCGATCAATTAGCCGAACAAGCAGGAAAGACGCAAACGACTTTAAGCAATATGGGGAAACCTGTCGCATTTCCGTTGCAACAAACAATTGCTAATCGTGAACAATCGAACGAAAGTAAAAGAGACGGTACTAGTGAGGGCGAGTCCTCTGAAACTACTGGTGAATCAGGTGGTAGTGGACAAGCATCAGAAACTGGAGAGAACAAATCAACAGGTGAATCAGATTCAGAAAATAGCGAGTCTCAAGGCCAGGGACAAAGTCAAGGACAAGGCCAAGGACAAGGACAAGGCCAAGGCCAAGGCCAGGGACAAGGACAAGGCCAAGGCCAAGGCCAGGGACAAGGACAAGGCCAAGGCCAGGGACAAGGACAAGGACAAGGCCAAGGACAAGGCCAAGGACAAGGTGGCAGCGGGGCTGGTATAGGTAAAGGTAGCCGCGATTTATTGACAGTACCTACTCGAATCGGTGGCCAAGGACAAACGACAGTTGATAGTGGAGAAGTTGGTGAAGGCGAAGCTGTTGGTGAACAAACTGGGACGGTTTCTGCAACAAAAGGAACTGTTCGCCCCTATGCAGATGTAGTAGGAGATTACTCAACATCGTATTTTTCAAGCGCCGACCGTCTGCAATTGCCACCTGACTTGCAAACCATTGTTAAACAATACTTTACAGAAATTGAATCCGACAAATAGAAAAGAGGGTTTTCATGACATTCACTACCGAGCAATTTACAGAGATGAGCCAATTGCTTCAAGAAGTAAAGACGGAGATAGGACATTTTATCGTTGGACAAGAAAGCGCAGTTGAGTTTTCTTTATACGCCATTTTAGCAGACGGACACGCTTTACTCGAAGGGCTCCCAGGTCTTGGGAAAACGATGTTAATACGAACCATTTCGGATGTTCTTGATTTGTCGTTTTCAAGAATTCAGTTTACGCCTGATTTAATGCCTTCAGATATTACCGGAACTAGCCTGATTGAACGAGACGCACAAGGGCGCCAGCAATTTACGTTTAGAGAAGGCCCGATTTTTCACCAAATGGTATTAGCGGATGAAATTAACCGCGCAACTCCTAAAACTCAAAGTGCGCTTTTGGAGGCAATGGGAGAAAAAACGGTGACGATTCTAGGAGATACAAAAGAAATGGCACGCCCATTTTTTGTTTTGGCTACTCAAAACCCTATTGAGATGGAAGGAACTTATCCGTTGCCAGAAGCACAAATGGACCGATTTTTATGTAAGATTCTAGTTTCTTATCCTAGTCGCAAAGAACTTGCTGAAATTAGTCGACGAACAACAGGCGCACAGTCTATTAAACTCAGCAAAAAAATGAATACCTCTAGTTTAATCGAGGCACAACAGATGGTGAAAGAAGTATTGTTGGCAGAAGACATTTTAATGGTCGCTGTCGACATCATTCAAAATACGCATCCTGAGCATTCAGAACATCAAGAAATTCAACAATTTGTTCAATATGGTAGCGGTCCTCGTGGATTGCAAAGTTTAATCCGCTTAGCTAAAGCACGGGCGTTAATGGAAGGGCGTTATCATGTATCTATTGGTGATTTAAAGCATGTGGCAAAACCGGTATTGAGACATCGTTTGTTATTAAATTATGAAGCAGAAGCCATTGGCAAACAAGCAGACGAATTGATCGACAAAGTGCTGAGTACAGCAGGTAAAGGCGTTTTGAAATGACGCTATTAAACCTACCAGCTGATTGGGGCTCACGTCTCAGCCGCTACTCCATAGGGACAAAAGCAAAAATAAGGGGTCATCATAAAGGGTCTCATCGATCTATGCGCTTTGGTAGTTCGCTAGATTTCTCTGATTTTCGGGAATACCATCCGGGAGATGATGTACGCCACATTGATTGGAACGTATACGCACGAACCGAAAGAGTATACATTAAACGCTTTTTAGATGAACAAGAAATGCGTATTCACATATTGCTAGATAGCTCGAAATCGATGAACAATAAATGGCTGTTTGCTAAGCAAATGGTGTTTTCACTTGGGCTAATGGTATTAGGAAGCGATGATCGATTAACGGTTTCTGCTGGACTAAAAGAAGTCATCCCTTTTCGAAAAAAAGGAAAGTCAGCTAAAAAGTTGTTGGAGCATTTTGTTTCGACCATGCCAGAACCTCAAAGTTTGTCGTTTGCCAAGCAAGCAAGTTTTCAAGCAGCAAAAGATTCTACAGTCTTATTTATTGTCTCAGATGGGTTAGAACCGTTAGAAGAGTGGAACTTGTTTTTTAGACAAGCTCCAGCCTATGCGCATGATATTCGGTTTATCCATATGAATACAGAAGAAGAGCGGGTGCCTTCTTATAAAGGAGATCTTCGCTTTATCGATGAAGAAACGCAACAAGTGACGAGTGTGACGGTTACAGAAGAAGCGCTTCGTGCCTATCAAAAACAAAGCGAGCTTCATAGCAAAGGCTTGGAATCACTTTGTCGAACTTATGGAATCGCATATCTGCCTTTACGTGTAGAAGATGGCATAGAGCAAGTATTGTTCCATCAAATGATAAGGAAAAATTGGATCGGATGAGGTGAAGCGGCATGGGAGCATCAAATTGGGGAATGATCTGGACAGCGGTTATGCCGTTAGCCGTTATTCTCTATTATTTCTTTAGAAAAAAATACAAAGACCAGCATGTGTCTTCAACCTTGTTCTGGCAAGAACGTATGAGAGAACTGCAAGCTTCTCCTTATTTAAAAAAATTGCAGCATCATCTATTGTTTTATTTACAATTGGCGGCGCTGCTCTTTTGTGTGTTAGCGCTAATTGAACCGTTTAGTGAATCAGAAACCTTAGCAGGCAATGATTTTATATTTGTGGTGGATACGTCAGCAACGATGCTTGCAGGATCTCCTTCTCATTTTGAAAAACAACAACAAGAAATGAAAAATCTAGCTGCACAAGCAGGCGGAAAGCCAGTCACGATCGTCACAACCGGCATCAGTCCGAAAGTGGTCATCCGTAATGAGCAAGATTTAGAAAAAGTCGAAAAAACCATCGATCTATTAACGATCAATTATGAAAGCGCTGAAATTGAGCAAACAATTTTGTTTGCGGATACATTGGCAGTTAATGATTCCACCATTATTCATATATTTACAGACAGCTTAGACCGAGCTGTGCTTGCCAATAAAATTGGTCAAAGCTATCACGTACACGGTTTTACGGAAACGTTACACAATGTCTCAATCCGCCAATTTGGTCTTTCGAAAATGGAGGATGAAACACGTGGAATTGTTCAGTTGGTAAATAATAGCGAAGAAGCTTTATCTGCGACCGTACAATTGACAAGTGATAGTGTGGAAAAAAGAATTGACGTAGAGCTAGCGGCTTCTGAAGAACTGCTTGTGCCGGTTGAAGATTTACCAAATAAACAGCTGTGGCAAGCAACAGTAGAAGTAGCAGATGACTATTCGGCTGACAACACCATGGCAACTTATTTAGCTCCTCCTGGTGATGCAGTCGTAATTGATTCAGCGTTACACGAGTTAATCGCTAGTGGTTTTCGTTCGTTATCTTTAGACGTAACATTGTCAGAGTCGAGCCAATTGCAGCCCGGTTCAGGAGTGCCACTCGTGACAAATCAGCGTAATTTACTTGAAGGACCAACACCGATTTTATTATTTGGTCGCAATGATGAAAACCCCTTTGAAGTAGTAGGGCAAATCGAAACAAAAGCACATCCGCTTTTCACATATGCGTCTTTAGATGAGGTATATGTATCACAACTCTATCCCCCTATTGAAAGCTATGAAACGATTGCGACCATCGATGACCATCCATTTATACAAATTTCTCCCAAAGGCGATATTATCGTGTTGACAGATGCCCAATTGACCGACTGGCCATTATCTCCATCATTTCCATTATTTTTGTGGAGTGCGATGGAAAGTTTATCTGGAGATGCGGAATTTCTCGGGTATTTCCAGCCAAATGAACACCGGTCTGTGTCGTTAGCTTCACAAACAGGAGAATGGGAAATCTTTCGAGAGGGCACGTACAGCCACTCATACATAGAAGGAAGTGGCCCATTTATCGCTCCAGCTGAGCCTGGCATTTATCAAGTGGTGGGTGATGAAAAAGAAATGACGATGATTGTTCAGCTAAGCTCTAAAGAAAAGACGCTTGTAACTGGTTCGACTTACAAAATGGGACAAGCAGAGCTTGTGCAAGATAAGGTTCGTTTTTCTTACGTACCGTTTTTACTCGGAATAATTTTGCTGTTAGTAGTTGTGGAATGGGAGGTGTATCGCCGTGGAATTACAACTCGGTAATCCGATTTGGCTCCTATTGCTGCTTCCTGCCACCCTCTATTTTGGTTGGTTTGCTGTCAAAAATTTTCGTGCGAGCACGAAATTAGTAAAAATTGTTTTTTTACTTAGAGCTACGGCAGTCGCTTTACTAATTTTTGCTTTAGCCACTCCATCGCTATTTAGTCCGGTAAAAGAAGAGCAAGTTATTTTCTTATTGGACCGCTCTGCATCTCTTGAAGGGCTACAAACCGAGATGGCAGCAGCAGTAGAAGATGCATTAAAAGCAAAAAAAGATCATCAATCAGTCGCTGTTTATACGTTTGCAGAAGATTTTCAAAGTCTGTTGCCAATGACCAATAATCCACAAACCTTGCCGGCAGAAGTGAGCGTTAGTCAAAATGGCAACACCAATATCGCTCGTGCGTTGGAACTCGCTTCAAATAGTGGGGATACGAATTTAGCAACTCGACTAGTGATTATAACAGATGGCAATGAAACCCAATCATCTGCAGTTGAAAGTCTAAATCGTTTGCAGTCTGATCGACTCCAAGTAGATATATGGCCAATCGAACAAACTACCAAAAACGATATGGCGATTAGTCGCTTTGAAACACCGGCTCGCGCTTTTTTAGGAGAATCTCAATCTTTTACAATTGCTGTAGACTCGGATAAAGAAGCTAAAGCGAAATTAATTTTTTCCGCAAATAATCGGGATTTGGATATTCAACCAATTGAAGTTCTTGAAGGTCAAAATGTTTATAGTTATTCCTACCCTGCAAATGTTGAAGGCCTTCAAAAATATGAAGTACGTTTAGAAACAGAAGAGGATGCGTATCTTGAAAACAATTCTTTGTATAGCATTACAGAAGTCGCTGGAAACCCAGAAGTTTTAGTTGTGAATGGTGGCGAACCGAGTCCAATTCCAGCATTGTTAGATACCGGAAATTTGCGTGTAACAGAATTGACTTCAACGCAATTGCCGAGTAGTTTATCTGCTATGCTTCGCTATGACTCGATTATTTTTGATAATGTATCTGGAACAGCTATTGGTGAGCAGCAAATGGCAATTATTGAACAAGCAGTAAGGCAGTTTGGTGTTGGCTTTATGATGGTTGGTGGAGATCAAAGTTTTGGTCTGGGTGGTTATTTCAAAACACCGATTGAACGCTTATTGCCTGTAGAAATGGAAGTGAAAGGCAAGCACGAATTGCCTTCACTTGGGTTAATGATTGTTATGGACCGTTCAGGAAGTATGATGGGATTAAAGATGGAGCTAGCGAAAGAAGCCGCTGCAAGATCTGTTGAACTTTTGCGTTCTGATGATACTTTAGGAGTCATCGCTTTTGACGACCAGCCGTGGGAAATACTGCCGACTGGTAAAGTAGATGATCCGAAAAAAGCAGCAGATAAAATTTTAAGTATTACACCAGGTGGGGGCACTGAAATTTATCGATCATTGGAACAAGCCTATACCGAACTTGAGGATTTAGAATTGCAACGAAAACATATTATTTTGTTAACAGATGGTCAATCCTCAACTTCTAATGATTATGACGCGTTGATTGAAAACGGCAAAGACCATAATATTACATTATCGACCGTTTCTATTGGTCAAGATGCAGACCGAAATTTGCTCGAACAACTAGCGGGTACTGGTAGCGGGCGATTTTACGATGTAACAGATGCCACTACGATTCCAGCGATTTTATCAAGAGAAACCATTATGATGTCGCGAACTTATATTGTCGACAAACCGTTTTACCCAATTGTTTATAATAGCAAATGGAATAATTTATTTGCAGAGGGTGTTCCGCAATTAAATACGTATATTGCAACAACCGCAAAAAATACAGCATCCGTTGCTCTTGAAAGTGAAGAGGAAGATCCAATACTTGCAAGTTGGAACTACGGACTAGGCAAAACAATTGCCTATACATCAGGAAGTGGAGCATGGAGTGGAGATTTTCAAAGTTGGTCGAATTGGCCAGACTTTTGGAACCGGAGCGCAGCTGAACTATTGCCGTCATTTGAAGAAATTCCATTTTCGGTCGTCCGAAAAGAACAAGGCATTTATTCGATTGAAGATCCGACAAATAGCTCCGCGATTTTGACCGTGGCTGCAGTTGATGAACAAGGTAACGAAATTCCGCTGCAAACGGAACCTGTAGCTCCAGGAAAAGTAGACGTGAAAATGGATGCACCACCAGGGTTGGTCTTTTTTAGCATTAGTAACGAATCAGGGGCAGCTTATAAAACAGCTCTGACCGTTCCTTATGGCGATGAGTACAAAACTACAGAGGCAAACATGTCTTTAATGACTACGTTGACTGAGCGTACAGGTGGACAGCTCTTAGAAACAGTTGATGAGTCGTTCCGCGAGATGACTTACACAAGTGGCGCCATTCGTTCGATTCAGTTGGTGCTGTTATTTGGTGCAATGCTCTTGTTTTTTATCGACATCACACTCAGACGTTTTGGTTTAACGGTCCCTACATTAAAACAAAAAGCCATAAAAGAAGAGTCCGATTCACCTGGGTCGATTGATCAATTAATAAAAGCAAAAAAGAAAAAATAAAGTTTTTTATTTCAACTAAAAAAGCAGCTCAGATCAATAAGATCTGAGCTGCTTTTTGTTTAATTCTTAACTTCGGCTAGTAGCCAAAAGTTGTTGTTTTTTCATAGACCACAGGTTGGCGATAAAGAAACATGTGATCAAAATCGCGGTTCCTAAAATATAAGGATAACTCATGTCGATATCAAAAAGAATACCGGCGAGAGCAGGTCCTATCATGTTTCCAAGACTCATATAGGCATTGTTCATACCTGCAGCAAAACCTTGTTCATCGCCAGCTAATTTCGAAATCAACGTATTAATTGCAGGACGTAACAACGAAGCCGCTGTGAAAAATACCGCAGATACTAAAAGAATTGCCCAGAAAGAACTAACAAACAAGATACCAATCATCCCAGCAGCAGATATTAAGAGATTAACAAGAATTACTTTCATCTCACCAAAACGCTTGAAGAGTTTGTCGATGACAAAAGTTTGCACCACAACTCCTACAAACCCACCGACTGTGATTAATACGGCAATTTCTTTTGGGGTAAAACCAAATTTTTTATCCGCATACAAAGCGATTGTCGATTGGAAGTTGGATAAACCAAAAGCAAAAATGAACATAACCAACAACATAACAAAGTATGGTGTGTAGGTGGATCGCTTCATTTGTTGCAGAAGATTTTCTGATTTTGTATCAGCTGCTTGAATGGTAGGTGCAACGTTTGGCAACACGGCAAAAGAAATGAATGCTGCAATCAATGCTACAGCAGTCGCAATGTAAAATGGAAACTGAATACTAACTTCAGCTAAAAATCCACCAATACCAGGTCCTATCATAAAACCTAAAGACATTGATGCACCGAGTAGGCCCATGCCTTTACCGCGTTCTTCAAATGTCGTAATATCGGCAACAAATGCCATCATTGGAGGAATTAAAAAAGCAGCTCCCAGTCCACTAAAAAAGCGAGCAACGTAAAGCATCCATAAATGTGTGGCAATGCCGAAAGCCAACTGTGATAATCCGAAGACGATCAATCCAAAGATAATCAGTTTTTTTCGTCCATACTTATCTGAAAGCTGTCCAGAAATAGGAGAGAATAAGAATTGGGCTAAGGCAAAAGTCGCAATCAATGTACCGAGAGCTTGACCAGCTACTCCGAATGTATCTAAGTAGGCAGGCATAATTGGGATGATTAATCCAATACCACTCATCGCAATAAACATATTAAACATGAGCACATAAAGTGCAAATTTATTTGATCGTACGGCCATTAAAAGACCTTCTTTCATAATTATTTCGCCTTGCTAAATATTAGCCTTTAGAATCTACATACTATACCTCAATTTCTACAAAAAAAACAGATAAATGCTCGGGCTATCAATTTTTCATAGTCCTCAGAACTCTCTTTTAATCTCGCATGAAAGAAACCTCAAACCAGGTAAGTTCGAGTCTTCCTTTAGGTGATGAATAGTTTATGTTCATGAGCTATAAGGACGCATCAAAATCAATTTGAAAATTATTTGCGATAAGGGATTGTTATCTATTGCAATTTACTAGGGATTTTTACTATCATAGAGAAAGTGTGAAATTACAATAAGGCGAAAAGAATGATAAGATAGCTATAAATGATTTAGTATATGTTACGAACATGATTTTACTTATGTCATTTAGCAAAATAGCTCTAATTAGGAAGAGGAATTTGAATCTTTCTTAGCTTGCTTAACCATGCAAATTACAAACGATTTCTACAGTTCAACACATATAGAGAATGCATATAAAAGATTTAAACAGCTCGACCAAAACTCTAGGAGTGATAAATGTGAACGGAAAAATGAATTTCTTTCTTGACCCTAAAAACCGTGTTATCCAAAAACCCTCAATCATGAATTACAAGCAGGATCAACAAGGTCTATATCTTGTGGCTAACAAGCGATTCATCAATTGGATGGATGTTCATACGTATTGTCATACTTGCTTAGATGCTCTAACATTTGATGATGAGTTTGATGCAAGTTATTGCGCAAGTTGTAACGAATGGCGAGAAGAACCTTGTACAGACACTAGCTGTGAATATTGTGAAAATCGTCCGAAACGCCCATTAGATCCCCGCCGATAAGCGGGGTTTTTTGTTAGTTTTATATCTTTAAAACAATTTTTCGTAAGATTTTCAAAAAATCACCACGCAAAGATTTAGTATGGGTGAGATATGGTAAAATAAAGCTACTTGAACATTTGGAGGATGAATATGAAAAAGGAATTTGTAGTTATTGGACTTGGCCGTTTTGGCGGAAGTATTGTACGCGAATTGATTGAACAAGATGCCGATGTTATGGCAATTGATAAAGATTCTGAACGAGTAGATGAATTTTCTTCCATCGCAACACAAGCGGTAGTAGCAGATACAACAGACGAATCTGTATTAAAGTCTTTAGGTATTCGGAACTTTGAACACGTGATAGTAGCAATCGGTGAAAATATTCAAGCCAGTATTTTAACAACTTTGATGTTAAAAGAAATTGGAGTGAAAAAAATTACGGTAAAAGCACAAAATGACTACCACGCAAAAGTGTTGAGCAAAATTGGTGCAGATAAAGTAGTTCACCCTGAACGTGATATGGGTATACGAATCGCCCATAATATTTTGTCAAATAACGTACTCGATTATTTAGAGTTGTCTGATGAACACTCGATAATGGAGATTAAAGCAAATCAGAAGCTTGCTGGCTATACCTTGATCGGCCTCGATATTCGGGCGCGTTACGGGATTAACATCGTAGCAATCAAAAGGGGAGATGACATTATTGTTTCTCCGCAGGCAGACATGGAAATCGAACAAGAAGATATTTTAATCATCATCGGTTCGGATGCAGATATTAACCGTTTCGAGAAGAAAATGATGAATTAGTAAAGCCCTGTAGCAGGTAGTCATCTGCTACAGGGTTTTGTATTAAAAAAGGGTGTATGGGGAAAACTCCCCATACACCCTTTACCTGTTTTTTATTAAACTTCCATGATAACTGGCAAAATCATCGGACGACGTTTTGTTTTCTCGTATAAATACGGTCCAAGCACGTCTGATATATCATTTTTCAATTCTGCCCAATCAGTATTTTTACTGTGAATTTTTTTGTTTAGATGGCGATTTAGCATTTGTTGTGCTTCGTAAATCATAGTGCCTGACTCGCGCATGTAGACAAAACCACGAGAAATGATATCAGGACCTGAAACCATTTTATTTTTTTGCATATCAACACTTACTACTACGATAACTAAGCCTTCTTCAGAAAGAACGCGGCGATCACGTAGTACAATATTGCCAATATCACCGATTCCGCTACCGTCGATATAAACATCGCCAGAAGGAATACGCCCTGCAATAGATGCTTCATCTTGACCTAAAGCAAGAACTTCGCCGTTTTCCATAATGAACGTGTTTTCCATTGGAACATCACATTCAACAGCTAATCCTGCATGAGTTTTTAACATGCGGAATTCACCGTGAATTGGCATAAAGTATTTAGGCTTGATCAAACGCAACATCAATTTATTTTCAGGTTCTGAACCGTGACCAGATGTATGGATGTTGTTTAGTGATCCGTGAATAACATCTGCTCCAGCGCGGAATAATAAATTGATTGTGCGGTTAACGCTGCTCGTGTTACCCGGAATCGGAGAAGACGAGAAGACAACCGTATCGTTTGGTTGAATTTGAATTTGACGGTGTGTACCGCTAGCAATTCGTGAAAGAGCTGCCATTGGTTCGCCTTGTGAACCTGTGCAAAGAATTAATACTTCGTTTGCAGGTAAACGGTTTAAGGTTTGAGTATCCACAAATGCATCTTCCGGTGCGTTAATATAGCCTAGCTCACGACCGATTGTCATGGCATTATCCATACTGCGTCCGAAAACAGCAATTTTGCGACCTTGTGCAACTGCTTCATCAGTTACTTGTTGTAGACGATAAATATTAGAAGCGAAAGTAGCGAAAATTAAGCGACCATCAACTTTTCTCATAATGTCCTTAATAGATTCGCCGACTTTACGTTCAGACATTGTAAAATCTGGAACTTCTGCATTCGTACTGTCAGATAGAAGACATAAAACGCCTTCGCTGCCGATTTGAGCCATTTTCAATAAGTTGGCAGGCTCGCCAACCGGCGTGAAATCAAATTTGAAATCGCCTGTGTGAACAATGTTGCCGGGTGGTGTTTTAACAACGACACCAAAAGCATCAGGGATACTGTGCGTAGTACTAAAAAAGCTAACGGCAGTTTTACGGAATTTAATGATATCGTCTTCGCCGATTTCAGTCATTTTCGTTTGACGCAATAAACCGTGTTCTTCTAATTTTTTACGCAATAAGCCTAGCGCTAATTTTCCGCCATAAACGGGAATGTTAATCTTTTTAAGTAAATAGGGAATACCGCCAATGTGATCTTCGTGACCGTGTGTAATAAACAGCCCTTTGATCTTATCAACGTTTTTTACTAAGTACGTGTAATCCGGGATGACGTAATCGATTCCGAGCAAATCGTCTTCCGGAAATTTAATGCCGGCATCAATAAGGATAATTTCATCCTGAAATTGAACACCATACGTATTTTTGCCGATTTCACCCAGTCCGCCGAGTGCAAATACAGCTGTTTGATCATTTTTAACAAATTTCATTGTTATTCGATGCTCTCAACTTCGTAATTTTGGCTCGACTGTTCATACTCTAGATGGTTTCCTTCAAGTAATTGAACAAGTTCAATATTGTAGTTACGGTCTTTTAGGTGGTGTCGGACTTCGCGCTCGGATGCTGCTTCCACATAAAGGCTTTGTGTGTTCTCTCTTACAGGTACTTCGAATCGGTTTTCTTGGTAGTATACTTTAAAAATCATAGTTTGCTCTCCTTTTTCCACGCTCAAATAAATGCACTTCCTTTATATTATCATGACATTAGACTAAAATAAAGAATAGCCCTCCTTATTTATACAGAAGGGCTAAAACGTTTATGCTATTTTCTTTTTATTCATGATGCCATTGAGTTGTCTGAGAAGTTTTCTCTTCAAACGTTTCAACATGGCTAATCACTCCTCAAAGCAATTATAACCCTTTTTCTGATAATTGCAAAGAATCTAGAACTTTGAATTTACAACTAATTACATAAGAATGGAGACTCTACATGCCTAAATTATTATTGCTAGATATTGATGGAACACTACTAGATTCCCACAAGAAACTTCCGGATTATGCAAAAAAAGCATTACAACAAGCCCGTTTAAATGGACATGATTTGGCAATTGCAACTGGCAGAGGACCCTTTATGATTACAAAAATTTTAGAGGAACTCGAGATTGATACTTACATTACGTTTAATGGTCAATACATCTCGCATAAAGGTGAAACGGTTCATAAAGAAGCAATCGATACAGAAATGTTAAAAGAAATTTACGCATATGCAGAAAAACAAAATCATCCAATTGTTTTCATGAATGAAGAAAAAATGATTTCTTCTATTGATTATCATCCTGATATTGATGAAAGCATTCAGACTTTGAAAATTCCACATCCGGAAATGGAAAAAGACTTTCATCTTGATAATGAAATATACCAAGCGCTCGTTTTTTGTGAAAAAGATGAAGAACAGCAATACCATGATACGTTTAAAGAAGTCGATTTTGTGCGTTGGCATCGGGTTTCTTGTGACATCACACCTAAAGGAGGAACAAAGGCCAGTGGGATCAAACATTTGATAAAAGCAACAGGTCATGCCATTGAAGACACGATTGCATTTGGCGATGGTTTGAATGACCTGCTAATGATGGAAGTAGCCGGATTTAGCGTTGCTATGGACAACGGTCACGAAGAAACAAAAAAACGTGCATCATATATAACCGATCACGTAGATAATGACGGTCTTGCTAAAGCCTTCAAACACTTAAAGTTAATATAAGAAAAAAAGAGACTCAGCTTATTCAGCTGAGTCTCTTTCGATTGGAATGGCGTTTTCAATTTCAGCGAACGGATTTTTTGAGTCAATGTGATCAAAGAACATCACGCCGTTCAAGTGATCTAATTCGTGTTGAAATGCAATGGCAGGAAGGCCTTTAAGACGCATTTTGATTTCTTCGCCATTTATATTTAAAGCTTTGATGGTAATGCGTGCATATCTTGGCACGTATCCAGGAACTGCACGGTCAACAGACAAACAACCTTCGCCTGCGGCTAAATAAGTTTTTTCAACAGAGTGGCTAACGATCTTAGGGTTGAACACAACGAGGCTCAGGTTTTCACCTGTGTTGTCATCAAAATGCAAAGCGAAAATTCGTTTTGCCTGATTTACTTGAGGAGCAGCAATTCCAACACCTGGACGTAAATCGTATTTCTCAGCCAATTCATCATCCTGACTATTTACTACATATTCTAAAAGGTCTTCACCCAACTGACGGTCTTCTTCAGAAAGTGGAAATTTCACTTCTTCTGCACGTTCTCTGAGTGTAGGATGACCTTCACGTATAATGTCTTTCATTCGTATCAAGTGGTTTCATCCTTTCAAATGGCTTGCTATGTATATTAGTATAACGTAAATCTGCTGTTTTGAAAAAAGAAAAAGCCGACAGATAGTGTTGTCTTTTACATGGGCACAGACTATAGTTAATTCATGGGAAATAAGGGGTGAATTAGATGAGAAAAACACGTATAGCGCTAAGCTTTTCTGCACTTATTTTGTTAGCGGCTTGCACAGATTCAGGAATTCGCGCAGATTTGGACCAAGTGCTTAATGACACCTTCGATGCTGAAGAAGACTACCGCGAAGTGCAGGACGACTTAGAAAAACGAGAAAAAGCAGAACAAAAATTGTTTGCAGATATTATGGCTTTAACTCAAGAACAACATGATGAAGTTACAGAACAAGCTCAAGAAGCGCTTGATTCGGCAAATGAACGTTTAGAATTTTTAAAAACTGAAAAAGAATCCATGCAGGCAGCTGAAGAAAATTTAGCTGAAATTGATCAAGTAATTGAAGATGCTGAGGATGAGTCAGTGAAATCTGATTTGCAAGCATTAAAAGAAAAAATGCAAGAACGCTTTACAGCACATGCTGGTTTTGTGGAAGCTTATGAAAAACTAATAGGACTTCAGAAAGAATTATATGAAATGCTAAAAGACGAAGAAACTAAATTGCAGATGCTCCAAGAAAAAGCTACAGAAGTGAATGAGCAAAATAATTTGGTGCAACAAGCTGTTACAGAATTTAATGAGTTAACGCAACAGGTTAATGAATTAAAGGATAACACGTTAGAAAAATTAGCTGAAAGCGAGGAATGAGCAGCCTATGTGGCTGCTTTTTCTGTGCTATAAAAGATGTGTAAGTAGACAACTGTATTATAATACAGGGGTGAAAATAGACTGATACAGTTATAAAAGCCAGAATTTTCTTTGTATTAATATCGTACGAAAATGTCAGGTCCTCTATGATTGACCGAGTTATTATCGTAACGTATACTGAATAGGAATGCGAAATTGTATCATAAATTGTATGAAATTATTTTAATACAGATAAAAAGGAGAGTTGCTTTTATGGCTGCGAAAAAATCACAGCAGTTCGATCCAGTAGAAACGCTTAATGCAATCGAAGAAAAGTTTGAAATGGTTCAGATTTTGAACGAAGAAGGCGAAATCGTTAATAAAGAGGCAGACCCGAAACTTTCAGATGAAGAACTGACAGAATTGATGAATCGTATGGTTTACACACGTATTCTTGATCAACGTTCAATTTCTTTAAACCGTCAAGGACGTCTTGGTTTTTATGCTCCTACGGCGGGACAAGAAGCTTCTCAATTGGCATCTCATTTTGCATTGACAAAAGAAGACTTTATTTTGCCAGGTTACCGTGATGTTCCACAATTGATTTGGCACGGCTGGCCACTTCACCAAGCATTCTTGTTCTCTCGTGGACATTTCATGGGGAACCAAATGCCTGAAGGATTGAATATTTTACCGCCACAAATCATCATTGGTGCACAAATTATTCAAGCAGCAGGAGTTGCGCTTGGTATGCAAAAACGTAAAAAAGAATCTGTTGCAGTTACTTATACAGGCGATGGCGGTTCATCACAAGGCGATTTCTACGAAGGACTTAACTTTGCAGGCGCATTCCGTGCACCGGCTATTTTCATTGTGCAAAATAACCAGTACGCGATTTCAACGCCTCGTGAACTTCAAACTTCAGCGAAAACAATTGCTCAAAAAGCAGTTGCAGCCGGAATCCCAGGCGTACTTGTAGATGGAATGGATCCACTAGCAGTATACGCTGTAACACGCGATGCTCGTGAGCGCGCGGTTAAAGGCGATGGACCAACATTAATCGAAACACTTTGCTATCGTTATGGACCACATACAATGGCTGGAGATGACCCAACTCGCTACCGTACTTCTGATATCGACAGCGAATGGGAAAAGAAAGATCCACTTGTTCGTTTCCGTAAATACCTGGAAGCAAAAGGCATTTGGGATGAAGCAAAAGAAAATGAAGTAATCGATAAAGCTAAAGAAGAAATTAAAGCAGCAATTAAAAAAGCTGACGGCGCTCCAAAACAAAAAGTATCAGATCTATTAGAGCTTATGTACGAAGAAGTGCCGTTTAATGTTCAGGAACAATTGGATATTTATAAAGCAAAGGAGTCGAAGTAAGCCATGGCACAATTAACAATGATCCAAGCAATTACCGACGCTCTGAAAACAGAGATGAAGAACGATGAAAACGTTCTTGTTTTCGGTGAAGATGTAGGAAATAACGGCGGTGTATTCCGTGCAACTGAAGGTCTACAAAAAGAATTCGGTGAAGACCGCGTCTTTGATACACCTTTAGCTGAGTCAGGTATTGGCGGTTTGGCCATTGGTTTGGCTTTGCAAGGATACCGTCCAGTTCCAGAAATTCAGTTTTTCGGATTTGTTTTTGAAGTAATGGATTCTATTAGCGGCCAAATGGCACGTATGCGTTACCGCAGTGGCGGAAGTTTAACTTCTCCTGTGACAATCCGTTCGCCATTTGGCGGCGGTGTTCATACACCTGAAATGCATGCAGATTCTCTAGAAGGATTAATGGCTGCTCAGCCAGGATTAAAAGTAGTTATTCCTTCTACGCCATACGATGCTAAAGGCTTATTGATTTCATCAATTCGCGATAACGATCCTGTTATTTTCCTAGAGCACATGAAACTATACCGTTCATTCCGTCAAGAAGTACCTGAAGAAGAATACACAATTCCATTAGGTAAAGCTGATGTAAAACGTGAAGGTAAAGATTTAACAATCATTGCTTACGGTGCGATGGTACAAGAAAGCATTAAAGCAGCAGAACAACTTGAAAAAGAAAACTATTCGGTTGAAGTGGTCGATCTTCGTACGATCCAACCGCTTGATATTGAAACAATTATTGCTTCAGTTGAAAAAACTGGTCGCGCAATAGTCGTTCAAGAAGCTCAAAAACAAGCTGGAATTGCAGCGAGCGTGGTAGCTGAAATTACAGATCGTGCAATCCTTAGCTTAGAAGCACCTGTTCTTCGTGTGACGGCACCAGACTCAATCTTCCCGTTCTCGCAAGCAGAAGAAGTTTGGTTACCGAATTCGAAGGATATACTAGAAACAGCGAAAAAAGTACTGACGTTTTAATTAGACAGAACTGAAAGGGTGATATGCATGGCTTTTGAATTTCGTTTGCCGGATATCGGAGAAGGTATCCATGAAGGTGAAATCGTAAAATGGTTCGTAAAAGCAGGAGATACAATTGAAGAAGACGATATCCTTGTCGAAGTGCAAAATGATAAGGCAGTAGTCGAGATTCCTTCACCAGTTTCAGGAACAGTTGAAGAAGTATTGGTAGAAGAAGGAACAGTTGCGGTAGTAGGCGATGTACTAGTTCGCATTGATGCACCAGATGCTGAAGAAATGAGTTTTAAAGGCGGTCACAGCGACAAGAAAGAAGCTGAGCCTGAAGAAAAAGAAGAAACTGAAGAACAAGTCCAATCAGGTACAGCTGAATCAGGCCAAGATGTAGATAAAGCACCTGTTAAAGAAGAAACAAAAGAAGAGACGGGTGCTGGAGAACAGTCACAGTCTCAAGAAACAAAAGAATCTGATCCAAATGCTCGAGTTATTTCAATGCCATCCGTTCGCAAATTTGCGCGCGACAATGATGTTGATATTAAACAAGTAACTGGTTCTGGCAATAATGGTCGTGTTTTAAAAGAAGACGTAGAAGCCTTTATGAATGGTGATCAAAAAGCACCTGCATCTGAAGCTCCTGAAGCGTCACAAGAAACAACAGAAGAAAGCACTGAAAAAGCAGCGGCGCCAAAAGCGGCAGCAGCTCCTGAAGGTGAATTCCCTGAAACGCGTGAGAAAATGTCTGGTATTCGTAAAGCAATTGCGAAAGCAATGGTTCATTCGAAACACACAGCTCCTCACGTAACGTTAATGGATGAAGTGGATGTTACTGAACTTGTTGCACATCGCAAAAAATTCAAAGACATTGCTGCAGAAAAAGAAATCAAATTGACATACTTACCGTATGTAGTAAAAGCATTAGTAAGTACGTTGCGTGAATTCCCAGCTTTAAACACATCATTTGATGATGAAACAAGCGAAGTGATTCAAAAACATTATTTCAATATCGGTATTGCTGCAGATACAGAAAAAGGGTTGATGGTTCCTGTTATTAAAAATGCAGACCGTAAATCAGTATTCGCAATTTCTGATGAAATTAATGGCTTAGCTACAAAAGCGCGCGATGGTAAATTATCAGCTGCTGAAATGAAAGGCGCATCATGCTCGATCACAAATATCGGTTCTGCCGGTGGACAATGGTTTACACCAGTTATCAACCACCCAGAAGTAGCGATTCTTGGAATTGGACGTATTGCGGAAAAACCTGTAATTAAAAATGGTGAAATTGTAGCTGCACCTGTGTTAGCATTGTCATTGAGCTTTGATCACAGAATGATCGATGGCGCAACAGCGCAGCACGCATTAAATCATATTAAACGTTTATTAAGTGAACCTGAATTACTATTAATGGAGGCGTAAAACTTATGGTAGTAGGAGATTTCCCAATCGAAACAGACACGCTCGTAATTGGCTCTGGCCCTGGCGGTTATGTTGCAGCTATTCGTGCAGCACAAACTGGCCAAAAAGTAACAATCGTTGAAAAAGAATATATTGGTGGCGTTTGTTTAAACGTTGGCTGTATCCCTTCTAAAGCAATGATTTCTGTTGGACACCGTTTTGAAGAAGCTCAACACTCAGATGATATGGGTATTGTAGCTAAAGAAGTTTCAATCAACTTTGAAAAAGCACAAGCTTTTAAAGATGGCGTAGTTAAGAAATTAACAGGCGGCGTTGAATCTCTTCTTAAAGGGAACAAAGTTGAAATTTTACGCGGTGAAGCTTATTTCGTAGACGAAAACACAGTTCGTATTATGGATGAAGATTCAGCACAAACGTACAAATTCAAAAACGCAATTATTGCTACAGGATCTCGTCCTGTTGAAATCCCAAGTTTCAAATTCACTGACCGTGTTATCAATTCTACGGGAGCATTAGCTCTTAAAGAAATCCCAGGCAAACTGATTGTTATTGGTGGGGGCTATATCGGTACTGAGCTTGGAACTGCTTACGCTAACCTTGGATCTGAAGTAACAATCCTTGAAGGCGCACCAGACATCCTTGCTGGATTTGAAAAACAAATGACATCAATTGTTAAAAAAGGATTGAAGAAAAAAGGCGTTGAAGTTATCACAAAAGCATCTGCTAAAGGTGTAGAAGAAACTGATTCTGGCGTTACAGTAACATACGAAGCAGGCGGAGAAGAAAAAACGCTTGAAGCAGATTATGTTCTTGTAACAGTTGGCCGTCGTCCAAACACAGATGAAATGGGTCTTGAAGAATTGAACTTAAACATGTCTGACCGTGGCTTGATCGAAGTTGATAAGCAATGCCGTACAAATATCCCGAATATCTATGCAATTGGTGATGTTGTAGCAGGGTTGCAATTGGCTCATAAAGCTTCATACGAAGGCAAAATTGCTGCAGAAGCAATCGCTGGCGAAAAATCAGAAGTTGATTATTTAGCAATTCCAGCGGTTTGCTTTACAGATCCTGAACTTGCAAGCGTCGGTTTAACTGAAGAGCAAGCAAAAACTGAAGGATTTGAAGTAACAGCTGCTAAGTTCCCATTCGGAGCTAACGGCCGTGCACTTGCACTAAACGCTTCTGAAGGATTTGTGAAACTTGTTTCACGTAAATCTGACGGCTTGCTATTAGGTGGACAAATTGTTGGAGCTGGCGCATCAGATATGATCGCTGAGCTCGGACTTGCAATCGAAGCAGGCATGACTGTGGAAGATATTGCAATGACAATCCACGCTCACCCAACACTTGCTGAAATTACGATGGAAGCTGCAGAAGTAGCTCTTGGAACGCCAATTCACATCATTAAGTAACTAATAGAGAAGCCGCAATCTGCGGCTTCTTTTTTTTGGAATAAATTGAGTTCTCATGGTAAGATTTGTTTATTGAAGGGGTGTTTTGAAATGATACATAAAAAATGGATAGCAATTGCAGCAATGTCTCTGTTACTAACAGCTTGTGGAGAAGAAACAAATACATCCTCGGGCGGAGAGGCAAAAACAGAGGGGGTAGAAGAAAATACAGAAACAAAAGTGCAAGGTGAAAAAGAAGAAGAAATAGAAGAAGAAGCAAAAGATGTTGAAGAAGTAGAAGAAGAAGAAGTAGAAGAGCAGGTCACGGAAACTCAATATAAAGTCAATACAGCAAATTGGTCTGTGCAGCCTATAGCAGATGCAGATGAGAAAGTAGTGCTCGTGACAATTGATGATGCCCCAGACAAGCATTCAATAGAAATGGCAGAAACTTTGAAAAACCAAGGGGTTCCAGCTATATTTTTTGTAAATGGTCATTTTTTAGCAACTGATGAAAAAAAACAACAACTAAAAAAAATACATGAAATGGGTTTTACAATTGGGAATCACACATACAGCCATCAAGATTTAAAAGGGTTAACTGAGCAACAACAACAAGAAGAAATTTTGAAAGTAAGTGATATGATAGAAGAAATTACAGGTGAAAAACCCAAGTTTTTCCGTGCACCATTCGGTTCTAATACAGATTTTAGTAAGCAGTTAGTGGCAGATGAAAAAATGGTATTGATGAACTGGACATACGGTTATGATTGGGAAAAACAATATCAAAATGCAGAAACTTTAACAGATATTATGGTCAATACAGAGTATTTAAATAATGGAGCTAATTTACTGATGCACGATCGTGACTGGACGGTTGAAGCATTGCCAGGAATTCTTCAAGGGTTAGAAGATAAAGGTTATGGCTTTGTAGATCCAAAAGAAATTAAAGGAATGTAAAAAACGATCCACAGAAAAATTCTGTGGATCGTTTTTAATATAAAGTATAGCGTTTTGCTGGTCGAACCTAACCAAGGACTTTCACTTTTCATGGCTAGCTTCAGCAGCCAGATTCTCGGGACATAAGCCACTCTGGCTGTGTAGCTGAAAACACGCCACTTCGCCAGTGCGTCTTATGCCTGTCGAATCTACATGGCGCTTCCGCTTTTCATGTCTAGTTGCAAGTGCCTAACTCCTCGGGACATAATACAACCCAGCTGCGTGGCAAAGAACGCCACACTGCCGGGTTGACTTATGCCTGTCGGAGCTAATCAGGCACTTTCACTTTTCGTTGTCTAGCTTCAGCGCTCAGCTCTTTGGGTCATAAGCCAAACCGACTATGTGGCAAAGAACGCCACTTCGCCGGTCTGTCTTATGCCCGGCAGAGCTATATGAGCGCTTGCGCTTTTCTTATCTACCTAATAGCTTGTTGTTCTTTTATTACGCGTAGCATTTGTAGGGTGTCGTCTTCTGGTCCTTGTACGGGCAAACCAGCAGCTACGTTCATGTGAATATAATTAATATTTTCTTCCGTGATAATTTCTCCAGGAATGAAAATAGGAATACCTGGCGGATAAACCATAATAAATTCTGCAGAAATGCGTCCCACAGCGTCATTGATCGAAATGACTTCAGTCGTTGCATAAAAAGCATCTCGTGGCGTCATCGCAAGTCTAGGTATGTCTGGAATCATGACAACAGGTTCTACCACTGCAGCGTCGCTATCTAATGTTTCGCTCATGCGCTGAAGAGCGTTGATCAGCAGATTTACTTCTTTACGGCTGTCGCCAAGTGTAACCAAACAAAGAATGTTATATAAATCGGAAAGCTCGATTTCAATATTAGCGTTTTCTCTTAGCCATTCTTCGGCTTGATGCCCAGTAATGCCCAAGTTTTTAACGCTTATTAATAGTTTTGTCGGATCCATATCAAAAGTGGCCGACGAATGTAACACTTCTTTCCCTACACAATACAAATGAGGAATTTTGTTAATGCGTTTGCGCGCATCCTGAGCTAATCGAATAGTGCGGTCAATCAAATCATATCCATGGACCGCTAATTGACGACGTGCTGTGTCAAGAGAAGCCAAAATTGGATAAGAAGTTGAAGTTGTGGTTAACATCGATAATGTAGACTGTACACGTTTTGGTGACACGAGACCTTCGCGTACGTTTAATACAGAACTTTGTGTCATAGACCCACCTAGTTTATGAACAGAAGTTGCTGCCATGTCTGCACCTGCTGCCATAGCTGAAACAGGTAAAGACTTGTGAAAATGAATATGAACGCCGTGTGCTTCGTCAACTAAAACTGGGACATTGCGTTCGTGCGCAATATCAACAATTCGTTTTAAATCAGCGGCTACGCCGAAATAAGTAGGATTAATAACCAATACGGCTTTAGCATCCGGATATTCAACTAATGCTTTTTCTACCGCTTCTGCTGAAATTCCGTGTGAAATTCCAAGTTCCGTATCTACTTCTGGATGAATAAAAATCGGAATAGCTCCAGCAAAAACAATCGCAGACATAATCGATTTATGAACGTTTCTTGGTACTAAAATTTTGTCGTTTGGCCCTACAACGCTAAGAATCATAGTCATGATGGCACCACTTGTACCTTGTACAGAGAAAAATGTATGATCTGCTCCAAAAGCTTTGGCAGCCAGTTCTTGTGCTTCTTTAATAGCGCCTTTTGGAGAGTGTAAATCGTCCAAAGGTGCAATATTGATCAAATCAATGGAAAGAATATTATCGCCGACAAATTCCCGAAATGCGGGATCGACGCCTTGTCCTTTTTTATGACCAGGAATATGGAATTGGATCGGGTGCCGATTTCGATGCTTTAAAAGTGCATCAAATAACGGAGTTTCTAATTGAGACAATGATAAGCCCACCTCACTAAATAAAATGAAAACAAAAAGAATTATAGCATGATGTACCCTACTATAGTATAAATAAAAGGATTTTCCAATATGGAAGCGAATACATTTGATATAGAGAGAAAAGGAGTGAGTGAATGGAGTTCAAAACAAAAGTAACTGAGCTACTTGGAATCCGTTATCCGATTATCCAAGGCGGCTTAGCTTATTTAGCTTATGCAGAATTAGCAGCAGCAGTTTCAAATGCAGGTGGCCTTGGGCAAATTACAGCGATGAGTCTTTCAACGCCAGAAGAGTTGAGAGTTGAAATTCAAAAAGTGAGAAAGTTAACAGACAAACCTTTTGGCGTTAATTTTGCGATTGGTGAACACGGTCGTGCATTTTCACATATGCTCGATGTAGCAATTGAAGAAAAAGTGCCAGTCGTTTCCATGACTGGTGGGAATCCAACTCCGATATTTGAACAATTAAAAGGAACGAACATTAAAAAATTAGTTCTCGTCGCTGCTAGAAGACAAGCTGAAAAAGCAGAAAGTCTCGGTGCTGATGCGGTAATGGTTGTCGGACAAGAAGGTGGCGGACATCTAGGGCGTAATGACATTGGTACCATGGTGCTGATTCCACAAGTAGTAGATGCCGTGAAGATTCCTGTTATTGCTTCAGGTGGAATTGGAGATGGACGAGGCTGGATGGCAGCGCACGCTTTAGGTGCGGAAGGAATTGAAATGGGTACACGCTTTATTGCTACAAAAGAATGTGTTCATGCATCTAATGCCTACAAACAACAATTGATCGATAGCACAGAAAATGATACCGTCATTATTAAACGCAGTATAGGTGCGCCAGCAAGAACTTTGCAAAATAGCTGGACGGACAAGATTTTAGAGATTGAAAGTCAAACACCGACCTATGAAGCTTTAAAAGAATATATTAGTGGTGAAGCCAATAAACGTTTCATCTATAATGGAGATAAAGACCAAGGTTTTGGCTGGGCTGGACAAGTAACTGGATTGATCAAAGATGTGCCTACAGTTCAGGAACTTATTGAAAGCATGGTCAAGCAAGCGGAAGAAATTCGTGAAAAATGGTCAATCACTAGATGAAAAGAGGGATGAAAGATGGATTATTCTTATCCATTTTCGATTGAATGGACAACGGAAGAAATTATTGATGTTGTCAGTTTTTTTGAAGCAATTGAACTGGCCTACGAAAATGGCATCAATAGACAAGAGTTGTTAACGCGGTACCGTAAATTCAAGCAGGTAGTTCCTGCAATATCAGAAGAGAAAACTTATTTCCGTGAGTTTGAAGAAGAAAGTGGCTACGCTAGTTTTCCAGTGATTAAAGAGATGAAAGCAGGAAGCGATGACCAAAAAATCAAATTGAAAAAGAAGTAAGAAAAAAAGAACCTGTAGCCTTAACGGCTAACAGGTTCTTTTGTGGATTGAAGCAATGTCTGATAAACAGGAAGCAAAGCTTCGAAAGTTTCTTCAACAAACTGATAGAACTGCTCTTTTGTAAAAAATGCAGCCTGGTCTTTAGTTAAATGGCGTCCAATAACAAATTCGCCTTTTTTCACATCACGCAAACGAATAAGCACTTTCTCAAGGCCTTCATCACCTAATTCGTTTAAAGCAGCGGATTGCGGTTTCATATGATCACCAGAAACAACAAATTCACCAGACAAACTTTTTAGAACGTCTGAATGCAATAAATTTTCAGCCATGGCTGTTTTATTGGGTGCTTCGTAAATAACAGCTAGTATTACAAATACATGACTTTCCCACATGCCAATTTGGAAATGAGGAACCGCTTTATATCCTCTTTTATATGGAGCAAAAGCTACCCAGCTATCATTAGGTGGATTTACCGTTCTGCGCATATGTTTAGCGACGTGTGGAAAAAACTCGTCTCCTGTTTTTCCAGAGAAAAACGATGAAAAATCAGTACCAAGTTCCGCGAATTTAGGGCGAATACGGTCAGTTAATGCAGACATTCGTGCTTCTAATCCTGGAGTGTTGAAAACATCAAAATCTTGTTCAGTCCAATAAGGCTTCAAAAAAAATCCTCCCTTAATTTAAGTAATCAGGTTTCATTTTAACGAAGTTTGGGAAAAAAGAATATAAATACGTTCCTGCCAATGGATTTTGTAAGAAAAAAGTGGTATTATTAAGTTGTAACAAAAATAGTCAGAATTTTCGGAGTTTGGTAAGAAAGGGGTGCTCATTATGAAACAGATGGTTCAGATAATCCGGAAAGCGGATGTAGAGAAGGAATATATTCATGTGCTTAAATTGGAACTAGACTATGAACTTGCTTCACTGTTCGATGCAATGCAGCAAAAAGATGAACATCAAATGACAAAAAGCAAGCAGCGGCTCCATGAAATTCACGTTGAACTGGAGGCCCTCCATGCGCTCTAATCCATCTATACAGTAAAGGCATCTGCTAGAGTAAGACAGCAGATGCCTTTTTCGTTATACTAAAACTAATAAGGAGGCGTTTATAAATGGATTTACACGCTATGGATAGATACATAAAATCACTCATTAAAGAAGCAGGGCATCGAATTCGTAATTCTTTTTTAACGGATATTACGATTGAATCAAAATCGAATGCCAATGATTTGGTAACCAATATGGATAAAGAAATTGAACAATTTTTTATAGAACGGATTCGCAGAGATTTCTCAGGGCATCGAATTTTCGGAGAAGAAGGCTTCGGAGATGACATCCAAAACACGAAAGGAATTATTTGGTTGCTTGATCCAATTGATGGCACGATGAATTTTGTGCATCAAAAACGCAACTTTGCAATATCTCTAGGAATATATGAAGACGGGATCGGTAAACTTGGTTATATATATGATGTTGTAAATGATGATTTGTATCATGGAGTAAAAGACGGAGGAGCATATTACAACAATGAAAAGCTAAGACCGCTTATGGAAACGGATATATCCGAATCCATCGTGGCGATGAATGCGACATGGTCAATCCCAAATCGTTATTTAGATCACGAAGCTATCATTCAATTGATCCGCGATGTCCGTGGTACGCGCTCTTATGGTTCGGCAGCACTTGAACTTGCTTATGTAGCGTCTGGGCGTTTCGATGCTTATATTTCAATGAGGTTATCGCCGTGGGATATTGCAGGTGGTATGGTCATTGCCAAAGAAGTAGGTGCGATAACGACAAACTTTAAAGGGGACCCAGCAAATCTTTTAAAACAAGACACTTTTATAGCGGCTAATCCTGCAATTCATCAAGAACTGTTAGATAAATATATAAAATTCAAGTAAAAAAAGATGCGGAATTCCGCATCTTTTTTATAATTATAGTAATCCGGCTTCCCGCATTTCTTTTTTCTTTTTGAAACCCAAGCCCATGACGAAAACAAGCATCAAGATCGCTGCAAATATGCCTAGTACGCTGCGTAAGCCAATAGCCAAGCCTATTAAGACCATTGCTACGATTGCTGCCAAGGAATACAAAACAAAGATCCATTTTATGTTTTTTATTAGATTTATCACTGGATTTTCCTCCTGTAGCTTACCGCCTGAAATAAAATCTTAGGGTTTTACACCTATATGTGCTATACTAGCACAGTTATAGGCACGAAAAAAGAATATTGGAGTGAAAATATGACTAACTTACGTAACGACTTAAGAAACATTGCAATTATTGCCCACGTTGACCATGGTAAAACAACTTTGGTGGATCAACTTCTACAACAATCCGGAATTTTCCGTTCAAACGAACACGTCGAAGAACGCGCTATGGATTCTAATGATATAGAGAGAGAACGTGGAATTACGATTCTTGCGAAAAACACAGCTATTCAATACAAAGACGCAAAAATCAACATTTTAGATACTCCTGGCCACGCCGATTTCGGTGGAGAAGTTGAACGTATCATGAAAATGGTTGATGGTGTTCTATTAGTAGTTGACGCTTATGAAGGCTGTATGCCACAAACACGTTTTGTTTTGAAAAAAGCTCTTGAGCAAAACTTAAAACCAATCGTTGTTGTTAACAAAATTGACCGTGACTTTGCACGCCCTGAAGAAGTGGTTGACGAAGTCATCGAATTGTTTATCGAGCTAGAAGCAAACGACGAGCAATTGGAATTCCCGGTTATCTTTGCATCAGGTATGAATGGTACAGCAAGTCTTTCTCCAGATCCATCTGATCAGGAAGAAAACATGCAAGTTATTTATGATGCAATCATGGAACACGTTCCAGCGCCAATCGATAACAGAGATGAGCCACTTCAATTCCAGGTAGCTCTTCTTGATTACAGTGACTATGTTGGACGTATCGGTATTGGCCGCGTATTCCGCGGAACAATTGAAGTTGGACAATCAGTTTCATTGATGAAGCTTGATGGTTCGTATAAAAACTTCCGTGTTACGAAAATTCATGGTTTCATGGGTCTTAAACGAGTGGAAATCCAAAAAGCAGAAGCTGGCGATTTGATCGCTATTTCTGGTATGGAAGACATCAACGTAGGAGAAACGGTTTGTCCTGCAGATCACCGCGAAGCATTGCCGATCTTACGCATTGATGAGCCAACTCTACAGATGACATTCTTAGTTAACAACAGCCCATTTGCAGGTAAAGAAGGTAAATGGATTACTTCTAGAAAAATTCAAGAACGTTTAGATGCTCAATTGCAAACAGACGTATCATTGCGCGTAGAAAACACAGATTCGCCAGATGCTTGGGTAGTTTCTGGACGCGGAGAATTGCATTTGTCGATTTTAATCGAGAACATGCGCCGTGAAGGATTCGAGCTTCAAGTATCAAAACCTGAAGTTATTGTACGTATGGTTGACGGAGTTCGCTGCGAGCCAGTAGAACGCGTTCAAGTAGACGTACCTGAAGAATACACAGGTAACATCATTGAGTCACTAGGTGAACGTAAAGGCGAAATGTTGGATATGATTAACAACGGTAGCGGACAAGTCCGTATGGTGTTTAACGTACCAGCTCGTGGATTGATCGGTTACACAACTGAATTCTTGACACAAACTCGTGGATACGGAATCATCAACCACACATTCGATAGCTACCAGCCAGTTGCTTCTGGTCGTGTTGGTGGACGTCGTCAAGGCGTATTAGTATCTATGGAGCGCGGTAAAGTTTCGACTTACGGCTTAATGGGTATCGAAGACCGCGGAACTGCATTTGTTGAAGTTGGCGCTGAAATTTACGAAGGTATGATCGTCGGCGAACATAACCGCGATAGCGATTTAACAGTTAACATCGTAAAAATCAAAGCTGCAACAAACATCCGTTCAGCTAACAAAGACCAAACAACGACGATGAAAAAAGCGCGTTTGATGAGTCTTGAAGAAGCACTTGAATACTTGAATGATGATGAGTATTGTGAAATCACACCACAAACGATTCGTTTACGTAAAAAAATTCTTGATAAAAACGAACGTGAGCGTATGGCTAAGAAAAAGAAAGTTGCCATCGAAGAATAAGTGAATAGGAAGGATGTATAATACGTGGACGAACAAGCTTTTGTCTATGACAGTATGTATCCGGTAGCCCGAATTTTATATCAAAGTTTGCCGAGTTTTGAAATGGCAGGATACGCATTATTTGCGGTAATTTTCCTGCTTTCGGCTTTTGTGTATAAGTTAGGGTTTGCTAAAAAGTTATCACTTGGAAAAAATGCAGCAATTGGTCTATTTTTAGCAATTGGTGGTTTAGGGTTGACGTTTCTAGCCTTTTTCTTACCGGTTGTTGAAGGGCTGGTTATTGCAGCGCTTATATTGATTCTTTATAAAGTTCGCTTATGGCGCGAAAAACGCAAAAAACGC